>CAYPSA010000010.1:0-19806 GCA_964413645.1 uncultured Gammaproteobacteria bacterium | reverse complement strand
GCTCCCCCGCGTGGATTCGAACCACGAACCTTGATCTTAACAGGATCCTGCTCTACCGTTGAGCTACAGGGGAAATTTTTCTCCTGCTCTACCTCCGCCTTCGGGCGGAGAGCTACAGGGGATATACGGTTCTGGAGGCTATTATACACAATCCCACGCTCAAATTAAACTGAATTTTACTATAATAACGATGTACTCACGGCAACTATCACTGTATGAAAATTATTGTCAAAACTCAGCCTAATTCCTCGGAAAACTCAATCGTACTTATGAAACAACCATCGCTTGATTTTGGGTCAGAACAGACTCATTTGCCGGTATATCGGGTAAAAGTAACCGAAATTCCTTCAGGAGGACGTGCAAATCAGGCCATTACCAAACTATTAGCTGAACATTTTTCTGTTTCAAAGTCATGCGTGCACTTAATGAGTGGTAAAACAAGTAAGCAGAAAACATATATAATAGATTTATGAAACTTCCACCACAAGCTAAAAAGGTATTTACTGGGCAAATTTTTGATGTGTATCAATGGGAACAGGAAATGTATGATGGGTCGTTCGAAACGTTTGAAATGTTGAAGCGAACCGGAACGGTAGATGTTATTACAATATCTAAAGGAAAGATATTCTTAGCCCATCAATCGCAGCCTACAAAACCCAATTTTTACTCACTTTTTGGCGGGCGAGTAGATAAAGATGAGGAATATTCGGTTGCAGCCAAAAGGGAATTGTTAGAAGAAGGAGGATTCCAATCCGATTCGTGGGAACTGTATAAAACATACCAACCGCTTCATAAAATCGACTGGGATGTTTCAATTTACATTGCCAAAAATTGTAAAAAGGTCGCGGACCAAAAGCTCGATGTTGGAGAGAAAATAGAGATCATTGAATGTACGTTTGACGAGTTTATAGAGATAGTCTTGGGGCCAAAATTCTTGGGAAGCGAATTGGTTACGGATATTTTACGAATGAAAAGTGAGGGAACGTTAGAGGAATTTAAGAAAAGGCTATTCAAGTAATGTCATCCTGAATCCACCTTCGCCGGCTGGCGAATGGCGGATGAAGGATCTAGGTGTTGTCGTAACACCCAGATTCCTCGCTACACTCGGAATGACAGTAGAGATTAACAAGTTTTTGTGGTACCATTAGCTTGAAAAGGGGGGAATAATTATGCATCATCATTCACACGACGAAAAAGATTCAGAACACAAACACGATACTTGTTCATGCATGAGTGGAACGTGCGGATGCACTCCAGAGTCGGGTTGCAAATGTGACTGCGACGATAAATGTGCGTGCGACGATAAAGAATCATGCTGCAACGACCAAGCATGTGAATCTAAAAAGGGCTGTTGCAAAGATGACGAAAAAGACGGATGTGGTTGCGACTGTGATAGCGAAGAGTTCGGATCTGAAAAAGAACATTTAGAAGCAAAAAAGAAATATTTAGAAGAAGAGCTCGAATGGGTTAAGGAAGAACTCAAAAAACTCGACTAATCACATTGCCATATGGGAATTCAAACGGAATTATTTGCTTTATTTACCATTGTAGTGGGAGCTTTTTTAGTATTCGATTTAGGATACTTCAATAAAAAAGCCCATGTAATTACTCCCCGATCCGCTCTAATCCAATCCCTTTTTTGGATTGCAATTTCCTTCGCCTTTGCATTCCTTATTTTCTTATTCATCGGAAAAGAATCGGCAGCAGAATTTATGAGTGCGTATGTTACCGAAAAAATGCTTTCGGTAGATAATTTATTCGTTATATTATTAATATTCAATTTCTTCAATTTAGAAGAAAAGTATCACCACAAAGTGTTGTTTTGGGGAATCCTGGGAGCAATTGTATTCCGAGCAATTTTTATTGGCGTAGGCGGCCTGATTATTAGTCAATTCGCATGGGTATTGTATATTTTTGGCGCACTCCTTGTGTACACTGGAATTAAACTTTTTACCGATAAAAAGGAAGAGCATGTGGACTTGGAAAAAAATCACGTATTTAGGACAGCAAAAAAATACCTACCTTTTTCATCCGCAGAACATCATGGTCGATTTACGATTATTGAGAATGGAAAACGCGTATTCACAACACTATTCATGATAGTATTGCTTGTTGAGTCAACCGATATTATTTTTGCGATTGATTCAATCCCTGCTGCTTTTGCAATAACAACTGACCCATTCATTATTTTTACGTCGAATGTTTTTGCGGTTATGGGATTACGAGCACTATTTTTTCTACTCGAAAGTGTGCTGCACAAATTCCACCATTTACAAAAAGGCCTGTCGTTTATTTTAATTTTCATCGGAGCTAAAATGCTTTTGGGAATATTCCACATTCACATTTCTTCCGTTGTTTCATTACTAATAATTTTAGGCGCATTTGCTGCTTCCATGATTCTTTCAGTAATTTTTCCGAAGAAAATATGAAAAAGTTTGTTCTCATCTTTTTGGGAATAATTGCGGCCGTCGGAATTTACACATACGCCCGAAAGTCCCCTCTCACAAACCTGTCTACCGACATGGCAAATAGCGCCGATAATGAAATGGGCGCCATCGACATAAATCCGCTCACCATTGATATACTCAAAAAAGGAAACTACCCGGGAAGTCCGCTAGTCACTGAAGAAACACTAGTACCTGGTTCAAATTACACTCGTTCAATTGTTTCGTACCAATCAGAAGGATTAAAAATCCGCGCGCTTCTAACTATTCCAAAAACTGAAAAACCGCAAGGGGGATTCCCTGTTATTATTTTTAATCACGGATATATTCCACCAGCTGAGTATCGCACAACAGAAAGATATATTGCGTACGTGGATGGTTTTGCACGAAATGGATATATTGTTTTACGGTCCGATTATCGGGGGCATGATCAGTCAGAAGGAAATCCGAGCGGTGCATACGGATCGAATGGATATACGATTGATGTTTTGAATGCCGTCGCTTCCGTAAAAAGGCTTTCCGATGCAAACCCTGCAAAAATTGGCATGTGGGGACATTCAATGGGCGGATACATAACACTTCGAAACATGGTTGCAAATAAAGATGTTAAAGCCGGCGTTATTTGGGCCGGTGTTGTTGCCTCATATCCTGACCTATTAAATAATTGGCGACGTAATGGACCTACTCGAGTTCTTCCAACGAGTTCGCGAAGTTGGCGCGTTGCATTAAGTGAACAATACGGAACACCTGAAAAAAACTCCGAATTTTGGAATTCAATTTCGGCAAATTCATATTTGAGCGACATTTCTGGACCATTACAATTGCACCATGGAACTGCAGACGAATCAGTACCCTTTGAATTCTCAGAAAAACTTGCGCAACAAATGAAAACAGTTGGAAAGACGGTCGAGCTATACACGTACCCCGGCGATGATCATAATTTAGCAGCGAATTTTAATACAGCAATGGATCGTTCAATAAAATTCTTCGATACGTATTTAAAGTGAAGCGTTCTTACAGAGCATTAATACGAAAGTTTTCTATGCACCAACTTTAATATTCGTATGTAAAAGAATCAATTCCTGCTACTCGCCATTCCTTATTCCACTTATTGTCGTGGTCACTAATAGAATACTTTGTAAACGGACTACATTGACGGAAATTTACTCCAGATCCGCCAAACGTACAGCTTCTAAACATGTAATGTATTCCGTCGCTCAATAATATCGACTGGTTAAAATGAGTTGATGAATACCATGAATCTAGATCTGTAAATGTAAGCGCTGAATCTTCAGCTAATTTTATTCCTGAAAGATTAACTTTCTTATATCTTAAACATTCCCTAAATAAAATCTCACGATTTGTCAGTTCGCATGTTCGACTGTACGCAGTTATCCCATCATCCGATAATAATGATTGCACATAATAATTTGCGTGCCCTGTTGCCTCAATATACCCTTCAATTCCAATTGTTTTCTTTGTAATACCTTCAATAGTTCCCGTATCAACTTCCGACCAATCCGAACAATTTCGATAGTGTACGTCTTCTCGCGCCTTAAATCGACAGCGTCGATACCATGCTTTTGAAGAACTTTTATCAAGAAGAGATTGAAGTAATACTTTTGTACTGTCGCCTTCTTTGTAAACAATACTGGAAATTCCCGAATACGTCTGTCCTGCCGGTACACCCACCCGAATAGCACTTAAATCATACGTTACCCATTGGTCGCAAGCGCTTGTATCAACAATTCCCCGTTGCCCTTCGCATTCTCGGGAATAAGCAGTCGATCCATCTTGGGAAACTAATGTAATCACCGTTTTTTGTTTAAGCGGTTCGACCGGACCATCGCCTTGCCCATACACGCCTACTTCTTTTCCGTCAATTCCAGCAGTTAATGCGGGTGAACCAGGTTTTAAATGAAAATCACCAATCGCAGCATTCACGAACTGTGGGTCCGCAACACGATTTAATTTATCCGATGCAAGCCACTGTGTAAACTTTTCAAATCCACCAAAATCGTTGGATGAACTATTGAATGCCCAATTTGCACGGAAATCTTTTACATCGATTGTTTGTTTTGCAGCTTTTCCACCAAAGTTATATGCACTTCCTGACCCGCACGCGTTAAATTGTTTTTTTGTTCCAAAAACAATGTTATTCACCAGATCAACAGATTGACGACCAACACTCCCGTGACATCCCAAATTTATACCCACTTCCGTGTTTCCGTAGAACGTACTATTTGACACTTTAGCAGAAGCATTAGTATCAAGAGCCACCCCCGCAATTCCACCACTTGTTACTAATCTAGAAATACTCATATGTGACTTATCATAGATTCCGACATTATTATTCGATATATTCTTTAAGTCACCTCTTGCAACGGTTATCATTGATTCAACATGCGACGAAACTCCCGAATTACCTCCATCAATAGTTAATCCAGTAATGGTAATTTGAGATTTATCAATTGCCGCAATATTGTCTTGCACTTTCTTAAGGGTAACATCTGTGATAGTTGCTTTTGAATCTCCGAATGTCATTATTCCCTCACTCGCACTATCAATCGCTAATTTAGCAATGACAACATTCGCTCGATATAAAAGTTGCATTCCCTTGTTTTTTACTCGTTTAATCGTGCTATTTGATAGCACTGCTGTACTAGTATCTTTAAGAAAGATTCCATTTTCTCCCCCTTCAACTGTTACATTTGCAATATCGGCAGTTGAATATCCTAATAAATCCATACTGCGCAATCCATTAAATCTAAATGTTGTATTAATAATATGAGCAAGCGAATTATCAAAAATTCTCAGGGCTATTTGATTTTCTTCAAATACTGCTGAATCTACATGTAATCGCGCATCGTTGAACGCCATCAATCCAGTTCCACCTTTACAAGTTGGATAATCTACACAGTTAGTTGGACTATATGAGGTAATATTAATTCCTTTAATATCAACTCTCCCACCGGTTACAACAAGTCCATTTGCGGGATATACTAAAAAACCACTAAGTGTAGCTCTTTTAGTATTATCAAAAGAAGAAATAATTATATGTTTACCATCATTACCATTCGCTCCTCCAATTAAATAATACGCTGATCTTGTTTGCACTTGTCCTTTTTCATCAAATACGACAAACTGCTCTGAAATTTCACGAAAATAACGTCCTTGTTTTAATAATAATTGCGTCGCATTTGTACGTGACCCTTCTTGAGATTCATTTATTGCTTTTTGAAGACCATCTCCACCAAAATATTGGCAATCTACATCTTTTGAATCCGCAGGACAAATTATTTTTACTACTGAACCCGTCATTGGTACTGCAAGATCCGAAATATAATGCACATCACCCGATAATGCGACAGTCCCTTCACCGGTCTGAGTATCGCTAAAAATATTTACCCTTGTATTTGAAGCTCTTTGCGACTGTTCCGACCTATTTCGATCGTAACTTGCGCGATTACCAAATAGGCTTTCACCTGGCTGAGTAACCGATGGTGCTTTTTTTATTTCAGCTACAGAACTTGAATTTCGATTTGCTGCTTGCGATCGTGGATCTAGTGAACCTTGAAACTGAAGAAGCGCAAAAATTGCCGCAAAAGACACCGTGATGAATGAAATCATAATAAAAAGAATATGCTTTTTAATAAATTGCGCAGAAGAATAATTCATACAATATTTAAAGATACCAAGAAAAAAATTCCAATACAATAGGTAGGCACGCACACCCTCACGTAAGGCTCCATCCTATAGTCCTTGACAAACCGATATTCGTGTGCTATACTATCAACAGTCAAGTAGAAATATTTCAATGAAATAGATCTGCTTAGAATGCACTTACTCGTAGACGTCCGCCATTCACAGTATTGGAATCGCCGAAGTGATAAGTCAAACCAGTTTGCAATGGATCGATAAAGATACCCTACTTCAGATTTATAATATTCGTGTCTTTTCCCCATTCAACATTTCTTGTTTCGTTTTTAAGCAGCTCTATTTTATTGAGCACTGACTAAATTAATATGTATCAAAATAACAATCGTTCACAAGGTAGTTTTGGAAATCATCCACGCGGTGGGTCTCGTTTTGGATCAAATAGAGGATCAGCTCCTCGTTTCGGTTCAGACCGTGGTGGCGCTTCTGGAGGACGTCCCGCATTTAATCGCGGTGGCGGACGCAGAGTAAAAGTGCTCGATCCACAACTTTTTGTAAAGCGTGCTGTTGAAACAACCGAAGAAGCATACGTTGCGCAACACACTTTTGCCGATTTTGCTTTTGATGCAAAACTAAAAGAAAATATTGCTCGACGTGGATACGTTACTCCTACCCCAATTCAAGATCAAACAATTCCGTTGTTGTTAGAAGGTAAAGATGTAATTGGAATTGCTAACACCGGAACCGGAAAAACCGCAGCGTTTTTATTACCACTGATCAATAAATTGGTAACTAATAAGAATGATAGCGTATTAATTATTGCTCCAACCCGAGAACTCGCCGTTCAGATC
Organism: uncultured Gammaproteobacteria bacterium; assembly: GCA_964413645.1. Lineage (GTDB taxonomy): Bacteria > Patescibacteriota > Microgenomatia > UBA1406 > HO2-37-13b > 2-01-FULL-39-24. Next base: position 12,854 of record CAYPSA010000010.1, on the reverse strand, counting down.
GACGATGAATTCCGAGAATTTTCACGTGGAATGGGAATGTTTTCTGCATTATGTATTGGAGGAGTAAGTATTACGAATCAAATTCGTAACATGCGACGAAATCCACATTTTGTTATTGCAACTCCGGGCCGTTTGAAGGATTTGGAAATGCGACATGCAATTAATTTCGCCAAATATAATTCTATTGTTCTTGATGAGGTTGATCGAATGCTTGATATGGGTTTCATTAATGCCATTCGCGAAATTATTACCAAGCTTCCTCAAGAGCGACATTCGTTATTTTTCTCTGCAACGTTACCAACAAATGTAAAAGACATTATGACAACTTTTTTGAAAGATCCGGTAACCGTTTCAATTAATTCAAACAAAACCACCAATAATGTTGATCAAGATATTGTGCGGCTTAATGGTAAGAATAAATTAGAAGTATTACATGATTTATTAATTTCTGATGAAGTTAAAAAAACACTTATTTTTGGTCGAACCAAATGGGGAATCGAAAAACTTTCACAAGAATTGCATGTTCGCGGATTTAAAGTAGATGCGTTACATGGAAATAAAAGTCAATTTCAACGTCAAAAAGCGCTTGATGCATTCAAAGATAATCGCATTGATATTCTAATTGCCACCGACATTGCGTCGCGAGGTTTAGATATTGATGATATTACACACGTCATTAACTTCGATGCTCCTGAAAGCTATGAAGATTACATTCACCGAATCGGCCGAACCGGTCGTGCGAATAAAAAAGGTGTTGCATTGACGTTTGTTTAATCAATAAATCTATACCACCTTCCAGGTTGTCTAGGCATTGTCCACCTTCCAGGTTGCCAAAAGACTTGACATTCCACACCCATTATTCAATAATGTTCGTATGGGATTGGTCATTTCACTTTTCGTAAATTCACTTTCTGTATACATTGCCGGATGGTTACTTTCTACCGGTGTTCACATTCCCGATTTGCAAACAGCCCTTTTAGTAGCAATTGTGTTGGGTCTCGTTAACACACTCTTAAAACCGCTCCTACTCATCCTTACACTCCCCATCAATCTTTTGTCACTTGGACTATTCACTTTTGTACTTAATGCATTACTTATAATGCTTGTCGGAACGCTTGTAAATAATTTCACTGTCGATAGCTTTTGGTGGGCGCTTGCATTCAGTTTTGTTCTTTCGGTTGTAAACATGCTTCTAGAACAATTCGTAAAATGAACACTTCAGATCCTCGTTTTATCGCCCTCAAGAAGATTGAGGATGAACTCATTAATTTCAAAGAATCCCCGCTGTATGAATACCGTACTAAAAACAATTACCACCCCGTTGTCGGCGAAGGGAATCATAACGCAAAAATCATTTTTATCGGAGAAGCTCCTGGTGAAAACGAAGCAATAAAAGCCAAACCTTTTTGTGGCGCATCAGGAAGAATTTTAGATGAATTGCTTCGATCTATAAACCTAAATAGAGATGATGTGTATGTAAGCAATATCGTTAAAGACCGACCACCCGAAAATAGAGATCCTACCCCGCAAGAAATTGAACTGTATGCCCCATTTTTAGATCGACAAATCAATACTATTCAACCAGCCGTTGTTGCAACGCTCGGTAGGTTTTCAATGAAATACATTATGGATTCATTTGGCCTAAGTGCACAAGGTGGACCCATTAGCAAACTCCACGGGAAAATTTTTGAAGCTCCCACAAGTTGGGGAACGGTAAAAATAATTCCCCTGTATCATCCGGCCGTAGCTCTCTATGGAGCTAGTAAAAAAGTAGATTTATTGAACGACTTTAAGGTTCTGGAGAAATATATGTAGTGAGTGATTATTATTAGAGAAGAAGTTTGCGCATAATTATTTCGATATATACGGCGCGAGACATGTGATTCGAAAGTCGTTTGCGCCTGCAAACGTCTGCGCAATCCGACTTGAGAATCAATATGTCGAGCAGAGTATAAAAACAGTTACACTCTTGCTTCAAACCGCGGCAAATTAATCCTTTTTTCATGAACCGCTTTTTCAATAAACATCGTTGCTCCAGTTTTCACCACCCGCTCACCGTACCGTTTTGAAAGAACATCGATCGCTTCAAATACTGCCCGTGACTTTTCTTTTTTAACATGATTTTCCAACATCGATTCTTGTTCATCGCCATACGGTACTAGATTCGACAAAATAGCGCCGGTTGCACGATACTCTTTCCCCGCTACAAAGATTTTTTCAAAAGCAACTCGTATTTTTTGTAACGCTATCGTTGGACTCGCGGTCCTTCCCATCAATTCCACTTCCCCGTACGCATACGAAAAATCCTGCCCCTTCAAAAAAATACTAAATCGATTTGTATACAATCCATACATACGTGCTTTATGACAAGCCTTTTCTAAATTCGTAATCAGCCGACTAAACACAATATTTTTATCGCTTGAAGCTGGCGTAAACGTTCGTGTTTTGGAAATTGACTGAAACGACGTTTTTGCACCCGTATCAAGTTTAAAAATATACGCTCCATGCAATTCCTGCCATATTTCGATTCCTGGTTTAGTTAAAACCGCCCGAACAAATTTTTCCGGTTTACTATAAAAATCATACGCCGTCTTAATACGATACGTTTGTAATAATTTTGCCGTTGCCCGCCCAATTCCCCAAATATCTTCCACGGCAATTTCTTTCAAAAAATTCTCAATATTTTCAAACGGCACCACGGTAAATCCGCTCGGTTTATTGTGATCTGAAGCCAATTTTGCCAAACTTTTATTCACCGATAGCCCCACTGAAACCGTTATATCAAGCGCCGATTCAATATCATTTTTTATTTGCTGTGCAATCTGTGTCGCCGCGTACTCTGATGGCGCCACACTATTTAAACACGCAAAATCTTCGTCAATGGAATATTTTTCTACATCCGGTGAATATTTTTTAAGAATCGTATACATTTTCTGAGAAAAAAGTTCATACATTTCATAATTAGAACTTACAATAACGCAGTGTGGAAAACGCCGCTTCAATTCATACATCGACATGGCGCGCGAAATTCCCAGTTTTTTAGCTTCAAGCGAAGCCGCAGTAATTACTCCTCGTTCGCTGCCAGTAACAATCGGTTTTCCTTTTAAATGCGGATACACCGCCTGAGCACAACTGGCAAAAAAGGAATCACCATCAACATGCAGAATAAATTTACGCATCATACCAGTAGTATAAGAGAACGATCGTTCACTATCAAGGGGATTTATTCGGTCGCTCTGCCTGTAGGAGAAGGAGCCGGAGGTTTGAAAGTAGGGTATGTAGATGATTGACATTTCGGTGCATTCCTACAAAATGATTCTGCCTGTGCTTGGAAATATGCCATTGTCCTACATGTACCCTTCCCAGAAATAGTACCTTTCAAAATATATACGCATTCATATGATGCAGAAGCAAATGTTCCCGGATTAGTAGCTCCACATTCCGATAGACCCGCAACCATCTTAACTCCTCGAGGGCATAAAGTAAGCTCACCAGGAATACCTCCGACAGAATTTGGAGTTGGAGTAGGAGTTGGTGGAACATCTGTTGGAAATGGATTAATACCTCCACCAGGAAGTGTTGGATTCACACCTGATGTAGGTACAACAGAAACCGTCGGTACATTCTGCCCACCCGGAATGCATCCACAACGAGCCTTTGCTCCGGCTTCAAGCACTGTTTTATCGGCACAAACACTAAATGATCCGAGTGTAGAAGCATTAATAATTTGTGCTCGTGCGCCTTCCGTACATCGAACCGAAACAGATCGATATTGACCAAAATAACACGATGAGGCTCCGTTATACGTCATTCGAAATGGAATCCCGTTTGCTGGGCAAACAGAAGCCGTTCGACCTTGTGGTCGCACACTTGCGGCCTGTGAATCTAAAATAAGCGCTTGTTCATTTTCGATTTGTTGGGAAATACTTATTAATATGAAAGTGATTAAGATTAAAAAAAGGATAATTGCATATGTAACAATACGGTGGTGTAGCAAATATCGCTTCATTTTGAACAGCTCTGAGTCCATTCAATAATAGTAACGCAGGTACAGAGTATATGTCAAGCGAATTTCCGTTGAAATTATTTTTCAGGAATTTTTTCCTCAAGGAGCTTTGTTGCTTCGAGCTTATTTCCAAAGGAGTTAAAAGATTTGGTCACTTGTCCCGCTTGATTGTACGCATTTGTCAGATGTTTATGGAGTACTCCGAATGAGTCATTCGTAGCATCGTAGTCTTTTTTCAGGTCTCTGAGTGCAAGGAGAATATCCTGCGCTCGCGACTGAATTTTTTCACCTTCAAACGACATTAAAATTGCGTGTAAATACGCATAAAAACTCATGGGCGACACAATCATAATGCGCTTGTTTGCAGCATACGATTGGAGTTCTTCAAGGACGATGATTTCGTAGTAAATAGATTCTGACGGAACGTACATGAGCGCATAGTCAACGGTTCCCTCGTTAACTAAAATATATTTTTTAGAAATGTCAGTAATATGTTTTTTTACATCACGTACAAACTCTTTTCGATGAGCTTCTCTTAGAGAGGCTAATTCTTCTTGCATTAATCGCTTAAAATTCTCCATGGGAAACTTAGCATCAATAGGAATAAGTCCACGCGATGTTTTTACGACCGCATCAACTTTTTCACCACTTTTGAATACATGCTGGAGAAAGTAAGTTTTTGCAGGTAAAAATTGAGAAAGGAGCTCTTTTAACACTTGTTCCCCAATATTTCCCCTCAGTTTTGGAGAGCTTAAAAATTCTTGCAATTCCTTCATTCCCCGCCCAATTTCTGCAAATTCCCCAATGTTTTTTTGAACCTGTGAAATTACCTGTGAAGTTTTATCGATTCGTTCATTAAACGTGGTCATGTTTTGAGCCATTTTACGATCTGTCTGAGCCGCCTGATTTTCCATTCGAGTAGAAACATCTTTTAGCCACGCAATAAGTTCATCAGAATTCCCGGCCTTTGAGCTTGTTAACCACGAATGGATGAGGAAAAGTGAGATTGCGAAGAGAACGATAATTATGCCGATAATGAAATACAAATCCATAAATTCATTATACCATCGCAAGTAGGTGGCACAGAGTATGCGGAGCGAGATATCTGGTGCGAGACCATTTGAGACTGCTACTTTGATTGTTTCTAAAATTGGAGCGGGCTCACTATGGTTGAGCACCATGGTATCGAGCGAAGTATGTATGGAGATTCTTCGCTAACGCTCAGAATGACTTATACAAGTCCGCCACCTTTGAAGATCTTCGGCTTTAACCATTCAGTAGATGAAGCATCGTTATCATCCATTTCCGCATTTTCCATCGTTTCAGGAGCTACAGAAATTGCTTCATTAAATGCAGGTGGTGCTTGTACGGGCTGACGTGGTGGTTGTACTGGTTGAACAGGTTGGGCTACTGGCCGTGGCATTTGTGCAAATGGATCATTTGAAAATGCTTGCGGCATACCTGGTTGTTGATACGGATTCATAGGAGCTCGAACAGGTGCCCGCTTAACCGCTCCCAATGAGAGTAGTTTTGAACATGCTTCAAATGTATTAGCATTTACTGAATATGATGTAAAGTTATTAGTCGCCGCAACAATTCCACCATACAATGTGGTTGCGCTATCCTTATCAATCTCAAGTGAGAGTGCATTTAACAGTGCAAAAACCAACTCAGAAGTTGAAGATCGTTGTTTTTCGACCAAATTAATTGATCCAAAGTTTCCATTTGTCAGATGACGATCCACATTAATAATCTCAACACCGGTAAACATGTCTTTCTGATTGGTGTAAATGTCGCCTAATGAGGCAAGTGAAGGAGCGTCAATCGTGAAAATTACTTCTCCTTTTCCACCTTTGTAGCTATACTTTACGTTACTCGTTTCCAAGCGGGCTTTACCTTCTTTGGGAGCAATAACTAAATTAAACTGATTTCCTTCTATATTGTAGGTAATTTTATCAATTGCTCCATCTTCATATGGGAATGAGACGACTAAATTATCACCACTTACAACAAGTTCTTTTTGAATTTTATCAGAGCCACTTATACCTAAAGCAGCATCAACAGGAGTTGAACACGCAATACTGGCACTTTTTCCAATCTTAATAAGAGCCAAATATAAAGCCACGGCAGCGCTTACCGCATCGTGCGAAGGGTTGGCTGGCAATACGATCGAATAGATCGTTTTTGTCTCTAAAATCTTAATAATTGATGGAATTACTCCGTCATTGTTCATATACTATAAGATTTTATCACATCACCTACTATAAAGTCAAGTAATGGGTAAAAAAGCACGCCTGCTTCTTCCCCTTTTTTGACCTCAGGCACGGTTTTTGCACGCTGTCGCAGTGAGACAATCTTGGAGTTAGTAATAAGTTTGTCATTTCTATACAATTCTACCGCATCTCCAATGTTCAATTTTCCCTTTATTATGTTGATTCCAGCAACCTTTTCCTTTTCAATAATGAATGTTGCAACAATTTTCGATTCACTTTTAACACTCTTTTCTTTCTGCTCTTTTTCAGCCATTAAATCCGATACTTCTGTAAGCTCGTCAAGTAACTCATAAATAATATTATAGGTTCTAATTACGACTCGCTCTTCTTTAGCAATAGCTTCTATAGCTTTATTTGTGGAAATCGAGAACCCTATAACGATTGCTTTACTAACTTTAGCTAAGAAAATGTCGCTCTTATTAATCTCTCCCAAACCCGAAAGAACCACTTCAATTGTGTCGTTTTTAGCAAGTGTGCCCAGTAAAGCGTCAAGTGAACCCTGTGTATCGGTTTTAAGAATAACTTTGAGTTTTTTTACTTCTTCAACCGGTTCAGAAAAGAAAGAGGCGGTAGTTTTTTGATCAGGAGCAATCTGCCCAACATTTTCTACACCAGCTACTGCAGCTTTAGTCAAGCTCAATCCAATTTCAGGTAATTCACTAAACCCTAATACCACGCATGGTCGTGAAGGCAAAATCTCTTTTACGTTTTCGCCCATATCTGTAATTAACGCCTTAATTTTTGCTTGTAAATTACCCGCAAAAACGGTATCTCCTACTCGCAAAACACCATCCTTTACAATGACTGAAAGAGCGATTCCGGCTTTTGTAGTTTTTGATTCAATAATATATGCCTGGAGTGGATTATCTTCAGAGTATGTTAACTTGTTAAGTGATGAGAGAACTAAAATTGTTTCGAGTAAATCTTGCACGCCTTCCCCTTTTTTAGCCGCAATTGGCACAACTGGAACATCTCCACCCTGACCTTCTACAAGTACGCCTTTAATCGAAAGGTCTTTTTTGACTTTTTCCAAACTTGCACCCGGCAAGTCCATTTTGTTTACGGCAATAATATAGGGAATTTTGGCATTTTGAATATGGAAAATCGATTCCATAGTTTGAGGCATTAATGAATCTACGCCATCAACAATAAGAATTGCTAAATCAGCCACATTTGCACCTTGTAAACGAAGTTGTGAAAACGCTTCATGACCAGGGGTGTCAATAAATGTAATTGTGTCGATAGGATATTCCTTTGACTCAATTTTTGCTTCATATGCTCCGATACTTTGGGTAATTCCACCCACTTCACGAGCAGCCCGATTTGAGCTTCGAATATAGTCAAGTAGCGTTGTCTTTCCATGATCAACGTGCCCGAGTACAACCACAACTGGTGAACGATCCTTTAATGTATTCATTATTTTTGAGTGAAGAGCCGGAGTTTACGTAAGAAATATGCTTTTCATAATCATTTTTCTTCAGTAGTTACTTCTGGTTCTTCTGACTTTTTAGCTTCTTCATCCGCGACTACCTGTTCGTCTTTAGCGGATTCCATAACATCTTTTTCTACAACCTCTTTGGGGGATTCTTCGGCCACTACCTCGTCGACTTTCGATTCTTCAGGAGTTTCGACCGCTTCTTCAAGACCACCAACTTGTACAATATCAATTTCGTATCCGGTAAGTCGGGAAGCCAAATTCACATTTACTCCACCACGACCAATCGCCAAAGGAGCTTGTGAAGCGTCTACTACAACTTTTGCATATTTTTTATCTTTATCAAGTTCTACCGATGTTACTTTGGCAGGTGAGAGTGCTTCTCGAACAAAAAACGCTTCATCTGTTTGATATTGAATAATATCTACTTTCTCTTCTCCGCCAAGTTCGTCAGTAACTGCTTTTACTCGCATGCCTCGCTGACCTACGCAGGCACCAACGGGGTCAACCCCACTTTGATCCGAGAATACCGCGATTTTTGCACGATCACCTGGTTCACGAACAACATTCTTCACAATAACTGCATCATTTGCAATTTCAGGAACTTCTTTTCTGAATAATTCCTCAACCAATTTAGGATGTGCACGTGAAACAATAATTCGTTGTCCTCGGAAATCATCTTCGCGAATTTCTTTGATGTAAAACGTTAGTTGCATGTTCAAATCGTAATTTTCATTGCGAATTTGGTCTTCAGGGGGCATAACGCCTTCAGCTTTTCCAATATCAACAACCACTGTTTTACCTTCAAATCGAATAATTCGGCCCTTTGCCAATGTACCAACGAGTGTTTGATAGTGACCAATAATAGTTTTCTTTTCAGCTTCTCGGATTTTTTGCATAATAACCTGGCGAGCAGTTTGAGCAGCAATGCGGCCAAATCCGGCAGGAGTAATATCTACACCGTCTTGAAGAATTTTAGTTTCACCGGTATTTTCATCGAGCGACACAGAAAAAACTTCATCGATTTCTTTGTCTTCAGGAACTTCTGGATGATAATCTTTTCTGTAAGCAGCCAAAACAGCAGATTTAATAGAAGCAATCACCTCTTCGGGCTTAATTCCCCGCTCGGTTGCGACTTGTTGTAAGGCTAAATAAAATTCACTTTTTATGACTGTCATAGGGGTAATTGTACCAGAAAAAGGGGGGAAAAGCTATAAGAATCGGATCCGACATACCATCGTAGTCCCGCTTCTGGTGATGTTCTTGCAAACAATAAACCAGAAGTGGGATTATAAAGCATCCGTAAAGATACTCATTATCTACTTCTTAGCATTCGACCAACATAAATCACCACAATTGCACCCAATACCGCTACACCCATACTGTATAAATTAAATCCGGTAACACCCGAATAACCTACCATATTCATCAAAAATCCCCCAACAACAGATCCAATAATTCCCATGATAATATCAGAAACTGTATCACTACCTGTCCCCATAATCATAGAAGCAACCCATCCAGCAATAGCACCAAATACGATCCATAAAATTATTCCCATAGTTTGTTCACCTTCTTTCGATTAATTATTAATACGCTTTACTGATTATCGACCACGTTTTCAACTTCCTCAGGAGTTGTGGGCTTAATCAACTGAAATAACTCGACCAATCCATACGCAAGAATCGCAAATACAATCATTGCAATAAACGTAGTCCATTCAAATACATGCCCTTCTGCATAACTAATGTTCAAGATTCCCTGAAAAGGTACAGCAAATGGCGCACTTAGTGCATATATCAGCGATGTAAAACCGCTATTAGTATTTGCGGCAAGCATTTTCAGAACTATGCGGAAAATGAGCAGTACTTCAACAACACCCAACAGGTACCAAATAATTTGATACGTGCGGAAAATTGCCTTCTTTTGTTTGTATACTTGAACAGGATGTTCAACCGGAACTTCTATCGACATAATAATTCATCCCCCGACTATGCGACCATGGTAACAGAACTGAAGAGTAGAGTATATAGAGAGGATTATAACTTAGACTACGTAGCTCTCTAAGTAGACACATTTGGGGGCTATTTTCTATTCCTCTTATACTGAAAGTAAATCACAAATAGTGTGAAACGTGAAAAGAGCTTACTCAGTTAGTTTTTTTACCTGCCACTGGAGTAAAAATCCACAACAATACATACAGTATAATTCCACTTCCATCAATGAATGCAAGGCCAATAAAAATAGATCGCACAATGAGTGGATCGATATTAAAATACTCTGCTAGACCACCACAAACACCCGCAAGTACCTTATTTTTTGTTGATCGATGAAACGATCGATGAGTAGCGGTTTTAGTTTTAGTTACTTTTCGTTTTACCATATGCTTATTACATCCACAAAAAGACATTTTGTAGAGTTAGTTTATCTATATCAACAATAATATATATAGTTAGCAATGTCAATATATTTAGCCTTGACTTTGCGCTTTCTACAATTTATTATTACCCTATGTCACATAACCACGATCATAACTCACTCATTAAAGAGCTTGCAGCCGAATACGAAGAAATTCTTGCCGATTCCGATCAGGCCATATACATCTTCCTCGACGACGATACTAAAATTTGTAATAAGAAATTTTCAGATCTTTTAGGTTATGAATCTCCGCAAACATGGAGTGATTCACATGGGAACTTTACAGACCTTTTTGTAGCGAATGAAAGTCAACGAGCGTTGGTTTCTGCATACCAAAAAGCTATGGAAAAATTTGCGGGTTCTGAAAGCTCGATTACGTGGAAAACTGCAGACGGAAAAACAGTTGATACAAAAGTAATATTAGTTCCAATCGTATTCCAACACCATCTTTTGGCTCTACACTTCGTGAGCAGCAACTGATTATCCGGTAATTATCCTCTCTTCTCCAATAACCTGAATATTCCCATCTTCCACAATAATTTCCTCACCGTTCTTTAGTAGATAGATCTTATTCCCTTTAAATTTACTCTTAATTTGTTCGTAAAGTGAATCCTCATAGTGTGGATATATATCAAAATCCACAAGTCCTAATCCTGCCATATGTTCTGCTCCTAAATCATTATCAACAAAACCCCATGTTGCAACATCAAGATTGTTTCCGGTTACCATGGCACCTGCACTTGAGCCAACATATATGCTTCCTTGATCTAGAATTGATCGTAAGCTCTTATCTAAGCCCGTACTTTTTAGCCAATACATTAAATATCCTGGCATACCCCCAGAAACCCAGATAATATCATTTCCCTGGAGTACTTCGACAACATTTGTAGTGCGATATTTTTCTAATTCAACAAGTGTTATTTTTGCATTAAGCGTATTAATTAATTTCCATGAACCACCATTTTTCCACGATTCCCAGCCTTGTTCACCATTAGCTGCTGTAGGAATGTATGCAATGCTTTTTCCTTCAAACCCACCCACAAATTCTGAAAGTTTTTTTACCGATTCTGGATGTTTTGCTTCAGAAGCTAAAAATAGTTTCATAATGAAAGTATAACACTTTACCCTTTTCCCTCTTGACAAATTGGCACTCTATTTGTTAGACTGCTAATACATACCATTTATTCCATCATAAAAGGAGGTGAGAACACATGGCAATTATACGACTCGATCCATTTACACAATTGCAACGACAATTTTTCCAACCACTGTTTCAAGAGAATGAATGGCCTGAACTAACAATGACCGAAGGATTAAATGTATACGAAGAAGACGGAAACGTTAAGGTCGAAGCATCTGTCCCAGGCATTCCAGAAAAGAACCTTGAAATTACGTACGAAGACGGTGTACTCCACATCAAAGGCAGAAGTGAGGAACTTGAGGAAGAAAAAAAGAAGAACCGCGTAGTACATCGTATGCAGCGTGTATCCTCATTTGACTACAGCACGTATTTACCACGCCCTATCGATGAAAAAAAGATTGAAGCAACGGTAAAACATGGCGTACTGCACGTCATAGCCCCAATAGCCGAAATGGCGCGACCACAGCGTATTCCGGTAAAAACAGGCTAACAGTTTTAAAAAAACCCTCCGAAAGGAGGGTTTTTTTGTATATCGTAAACTTCACTAAGCTCGAATAATAAATCCTATAAAACTATTATATATACATTGTAAATTTCAGCTGATGAGCGTATAATTACGCACCAATTGGCGGGTATGTTAAACATGTAACATTTACTATGGAAACAAGAAGAGGATCGATGCGTGCAAGAACAACAGCAATTGCAGGCCTTGCATTAAGCTCGTTATACGGCGGGTGTACTTTGGAGCCAACTTTAACACCAGAACATACGCGTGTGCATACAATTCAAACAGATGTATCTCAACTACCTCCCCTACCCTTTCTTGATACATTCACTGAATTTGACAATGTTATAAAACCGCTCCATACTGAGCCAAATCGAGAAGCCCAACAAGCAATTCAAGACAAAATACTGCTTGTTAAAATTGAGTCCGCATCACACGCATATGGCTGTGCAGGATTTCCTGTTGCAGGTGGTACCATAGCAACTGCCGCTCACTGTATTGAAGGTATTGCTCCTGATGAATTGCGCGTCTCGGTTATGACAACAAACGGTGACTTACTACCGGTACAACACATTACAACAGTTGAAGGTATTGATATCTCGCTCCTTTCGTTAAACATGCCTGCAGATTCAACACCTTTGGCCACAAGACCCACTGCTGAACTTGCCATTGGCGACCGACTATTCATACATGCAAAAAGAACTTCTAAAAATGGAGATGAATCAAGAACATTCACAGGACGCTATCTGGGAATAGCCGACAACCTTGATGTAAAAATTGACGATAAGCAATTAGAGAATTATTTTCTAGTCACTGCAAATGCAGACACCAGAATAGATGGAGGTTTTAGTGGATCGGCTATTACCGACGAATCTGGAAAGGTAGTAGGCATACTCATTGGGAGCAGCTTTAGCAGGATCAAAGTCAACGGAAAATTATTCCGTGCTGGCCTTGGAGTAAGGATTGAACCTATTGAACCAGCTATTAAACGGTTAGGTAAATAGATTATTCCTATCTGTCCGACAGCGTATCAAAAACGGTTGGTAAAACACTGTCTTTCGCTTGTAATGGTAGCA
>CAYPSA010000009.1:0-21161 GCA_964413645.1 uncultured Gammaproteobacteria bacterium | reverse complement strand
GGTGCCCGAGAGAGGACTTGAACCTCCACGCCTTGCGGCACAGCCTCCTCAAGACTGCGTGTATACCAATTTCACCACCCGGGCAAATATCTGAAAGCTTATTATACTACGCCAGCCTCGTCTGTTCCATAGGCTGCTTTTTCGGAGTTATATTGAGATGTGAATAGGCTTTAGGAGTAACCACCCGTCCTTTTCCTGTTTTTTTCAAGAACCCTACTCTCATTAAATACGGCTCAATATACTCCTCAATCGTCTGAATATCCTCAGACAGCGTATGCGCAAGTGTACTCACGCCTACCGGACCGCCATCAAATTTTTCAATTATTGCAAGCAAATATTTTCGATCCCCATCAGTTAAACCTATTTCATCAATTTCAAGAATCGAAAATAGATCATCAATAACTTGCGGAGTAATTTCTTTGAGCTTTTTTACTTCATACAGATCGCGCGCACGTTTGAGTATTCGATTTGCCAATCGAGGAGTTCGTCGCGCACGTTTTGCAATAAGTGCGGCAATTTCAGTCGACAGAGGAATGTCGTACAATTTTGCTGATCTTAAAACAATTTGCGCCATTTCTTCATCGGTATAGTAATCTAATCGAAGCGTCATGCCAAACCGATCTCGGAGCGGAGCTGAAAGGAGTGCCAAACGCGTTGTGGCGCCAACAATAGTAATTTTAGGAATTGGTAATCGCATTGTGCGAGCGGAAGGACCTTTTCCAATAATAATGTCGAGTGAAAAATCTTCCATAACCGGGTATAAAGCCTCTTCAACAGCTTTTGGAAGTCGATGAATTTCGTCAATAAACAGCACGTCATTATCTTTCAGATTTGTAAGGATTGCTGCTAAATCGCCCGTTTTTGCAATTGCAGGCCCTGAAGTCGTTTTGAGCTCGCCATTAAGTTCGCGTGCAATAATGTGTGACAGCGTCGTTTTTCCCATGCCCGGAGGTCCATAAAACAATAAATGCTCCGCAACCACACCACGCTTCGTAACTGCGTCTACGAAGAGTTGTAATGATCGCTTTACCTTTCCCTGCCCAATATACTCCTGCAAAGTTGATGGTCGTAGGTTAATATCTAAAACTATGGTTTCGTCTTTTTTCATGAATGATTGGTTAATAATTGTATTGCTTGCTTTATTTTGTCCTCTAAGGAGAGTGTAGCATCGAGTTTTACAAGAATATTTTTGCTTTCAGCTTTATCGAATCCTAAAGCGACAAGAGCATCCACCGTTGTCTTTTCATCAGCACTCATAACCTGATTTTTAATCGTAAATTCCTGATTCATTTTAGAAGAAAGCTCAAGAAGAATTTTTTGCGCTGTTTTTTTTCCAACTCCGGGAATACTATTAAAGAAACCTAAATTTTGCTGCATTACCGCATCGGTAATATTTTTGGGCTGTGCGTAGGAAATAATTGCAAAGCCCAATTTTGGTCCTACTCCATCGACTGAAAGAAGCATTTGAAATAGGCCGTGAGCATCTTTTGAAGAGAATCCGAACAAAGTCAAAGCATCCTCTCTTACTTGTAAATATGTATACATCTCCACAGTATCGCCAATGTGATGCGCAGAGATAAGGTCAGGCATGCAATATAAAGAATAAAACACGCCACCTGAAGTCTCAAGTAAAACAACGGTTCCTTGTACTTCTGAAATAGTTCCTTTCAATTTGCCAATCATAGTTTTTCAATTGTATCATCTATTCAAAATACAATATGCCATTCCACAAGCTACTGCGTCATACACATCATCTGTGGCGGGTTTTTCGATAAACTTAATTGAAAATTCAAGCATCTTTTTGATTTGTTTTTTGTCCGCTCGTCCGTCGCCCGTTACCACTTGTTTTATTGTTAATGGAGAAAGGAATTCCACTGGAATAGTGTGCTCAGACGCAACCAAGAGCGTCGCTCCTTGTGCCTGCGCCACAGTAATAGCCGTTTTAGCATTAGTGTTGAAAAACAATTGCTCTACAATCATGATATCTGGCGTGTGCTCCTTAATGAGAGCGTGGAGCGCGGTAGCAAGCGCATGCAAACGCTCTACCAGTGGCAGTTTTTTGTTGGTTACTATAATTCCACAATCAATATACGTATATCCCTGTGAATTTTTTTCAAAAATAGCGTATCCGGTACGTTCAATGCCAGAATCGAGACTAAGGATTTTCATGAATCCTCACCAGTATAGCAAAATCAGCGTATAATAGAAAGTCTATGGCCATTGTTTTGTCCAAATATACCAACGCTCTGCTTGAAACCCTTCATAAAGCCCACGCAGCGTCACCGGCTACTGACACAACACATTTGCAAGTATCACAAACAGTATCTTTTTTTGCACTCGCATATGAAAAAGTTCGAAATTCAATTGAATTTCGTGAAGAACATTTAGTTCGACGTGCTGCAATTGAGCGCATACTACGACGCAGGTTAGCTATCAACCCAGGCGGAAAAGGGGAAGGGGAGAATGTTGTTCGAGAATTGCTGTGGGCTCGCTATATAAGCCCTGAAATGCTCAAAAATACCCAAATTCACACGACTCAAAAGGGAATCGACATGTTTAATTGGTTTTCCTCTGCCGTCGCAAAAACCCATGGAAAAATTACCTCAAAGCAATCCCAATATTTGTACGATATTTTAAGTTGTGAAATAGAAGAACACTTGGAACCTCATAAAACAAAACATCTTAATGCGAATTTGTACTTTTACTATCAAGTCATGCATAAGAAATTCCAATTAGCAGGTGTAGAAGACGCAAAACGCGATGCATATTTTTACACGGCAGCCGAAGTGGCTTTTGCCAAAAATGATAATGCCTATACACGGTATCATCTTTTCACACTTCATTACGGCTTATTTACTCATGTAGCAAATGAAAAATTATCAGAACTTGTTTCATCATGGCCAACAATCGTGGCAGATTTTGAAAAGATTATTGAAAACCCATACAAGGAGAAATTGATTAAGCACGCAAAGCGTCAAGTAGCGCCTTTCTTGATTTTAAACGATATTATCAAGACTACACAGGTTGGCCCAGCAGAATTATTGCAAAACGAAGAACAATTATTGGAAAAAGTACAAGCTTCATGTGAAAAAAAATACATAGAAACAAGTACAAAACTTCGTACTGCAATGATTCGAAGTATTAGCTATATCTTCTTGACCAAAATGATATTTGTATTACTACTCGAAATTCCACTTTCCCGTTTTTTTTACGGTGGAATTGAAGCACTTCCACTTATTATGAACGTTGTAATGCCACCGTTATTTATGGGACTGCTAGTATCATTCTTTCGCGCACCGGACGCGAAAAACACCCAACGTATTTACAACCGAATTGTAAATATTATTAATACCGATGAAACATTTGAAACGGCTCCTATTAAGTTGAGCAAGGAAACCCAAACAAAAAGACCGCTTCTAGTGCTTGGTTTTACACTCATGTATTTTGTTTTTTTTGGAACCTTGTTCGGTACAATGTTCGTATTACTCGACAAAATTGGATTTAGCATTGTTGGAACAACGATATTTTTGTTTTTCTTGACCGTTGTTGGATTTTTTGGATATCGAATTCGTCAAACTGCAAAGGAATATTCGCTGGAAGAATCAGAAGGAGTCCTATCGCCAATTTTATACTTCATATTTCTACCGATTGTTTCCGTTGGAAAATTCCTAAGTAACGAAGTTGCGCGCTTCAATGTGCTTATTCTAGTATTTGATGTTCTTATCGAAGCTCCGTTTAAAATGATTATCGATATTATTGAAGAATGGGTCAAATTTGTACGAGGGAAGCGAGAGGAGATATGATTAGGGAAATTGGTAAGTAATTGCGCCCTTATGAAGAGCTTCTGTTAATTCCTGTTCAACTAATGCCGAAAGTGTTTCTCCATTCATTTCAGACTGTTGCAGCTTGCCCTTTAGTCACGTTAGTACTATACTATCGGTTGTATTATGAATTACACAACCCTTAATCCCAATGTCACGATATGATCGCCCCTTTAATCATGACGCATTAATTGAGATCCAAAGTGGAGCTCAAGAATTACATGAGGCATTAATTCACGGGAGAGCATTAGTAATTCGCAAATCAGACCAAGTATCCGAAGGCATATTCGAGAGGATATTCAATTACATGGGCGAACATAGTTCCCTTGGTGAATATCATGATACGTCAGGAAACAAAATATTATATTTACCTGTACATTTAAGCAATGCCGATCTAATCAAGCTTCATATCAAAAGTGGCTTGCCCGCATTTAACTTGCTTTTAGCTCAAAGAGCAGCAACGGTTTCACCGTGGGTTACAAGAGAATCGCAAGCTTTAGCGATGCGAAGAAATGTACCCGAGGTGCAAGGAGCTACATCTGAACAACAAAGAGCAATAGCCTCAATGCTTGACTATGATATTCCGTTTGGAAATACAGACTACGCTGCTCAAATTATACGCAAAGCTTTAAGTCGTTTTGGCAATCCCACCACTTCTCCAAATAATAATAGCGAGCCCACAATTGTCCCGTTGTTCAATATCACCGAAAAGGTTCCTGATAATTTTGAATATGCTCTTTGCGGACACAGTACTAACCCTGATTTAGCACATCATGATAGAACAACAGTGCTATTGGTTCAATCGCTAGTAGATTTTGCCTACCATATGTTCCAAAGTCATGGCTCGCGTCAACCTACTCAGTATGTCTTAGCAGGAGATTTGCGACCTTTTGACCTATTTACAGAGAGCTACGATGATGTTGTTGAGCCTTGGCTCGGATGGGCACCAAATAATGAATTGGCTTACGCATATCGATGTATGGAAGTTGTGGAGATTTAATATCATTTCGCGCTGATTTATCTATTAGTGAGTCGCCCGAGACTCGAACTCGGAACCATCTCCTTAAGAGGGAGGTGCTCTACCATTGAGCTAGCGACCCAAACGTGGTAGTATTTTACCAGAATATGAAGCCAAAACCTAGTCGAAGCTACCACATCGATGTTCTGCGTGCAATTGCAACAGTACTTATCATCGTTACACATGTATTCCAATATCATTTAGGAGGATTTTTTAACACTTTCATATGGAATTATGTACATTTTGCAGTTGTTTTGTTTGTGTTTTGTTCCGTATCTGTCCTACTCCCTTCGATGGAGAGGATGGATATGAATGTTGCAAGTTTACTTTCTTGGAGTAAAAGGCGTTTTTTACGGCTTATAAAACCGTTTTACGCATACATAGCGGCGCATTCTCTGCTGATCTTACTTCTACCTTCTGTATTTAATGGAAACGGTCTAAAACTGACTCCTGAATTTTTATATGACTCAATTACCCTTTCTGGAGGCATCAACTTCAACTGGTTAGTATTGCTTTTTATAGAGATCGCACTGGTGTTTCCACTTATATATAAGGTATCGCAGAGAAGAAGTTGGTCGATCACGTGGGGGATTGTTTCATTTAGCTTTATCGTCGCCACACTTCTTTTCCCCGAATTACGCACTTCGTACCGATTGATCATGATTATTGGATGGAGTTTAATTGTCTTACTATCTATTCATATCGCGCAAGGGAAATTAAAGGCATTTCATGTTTTTTTAGGAGCATTTGCAGCTTTCTCTCTTTTACTCATTATGCCAGAAAGCTATCTTGTAGGAGCAAACCTCTCAACACGCCTTATTGACCATAAATACCCACCCGACATCTATTACCTCTCATACGCCACGATGATGAGTATGTCAGTATATTTCCTTGGAAAAACAAAATTCTGGGAACAAATGTGGCTAAAAGAGACTATTTCCTTCATAAGTATGCATTCTTACGAGATCTTTTTTATTCATTATATTGTGCTCGACGCAAGTCTTCGACTGTCACTGGGAGTATGGAGTCAGTTGGCATTCGTCTTTAGTATTACTATGATTGTTTCGTATATATTAACTTTAACACCTAGATCCTTCGACTCGTCCGCCAATCAGCGGACTCGCTCAGGATGACAGCTGTGGCGCATGGCTATCAATTACCCCCTTGCAATGTACGTTAGTGTGATATACTATGTATAGTTTCATTGAATGCGCAAGTTTTATATCTTCGACTAAATGCAAACTATAAAGTAATGATAGGGGGTGAAAAGTAATGGATCAAAAGAAACTATACGTAGGAAATCTTCCTTGGAGCATGACCGGTGACTCACTTCGTGCAATGTTCTCATCATATGGTGAACTAACCGATGCTGTCGTCATTTCTGACCGAATGTCAGGTCGTTCTAAAGGATTTGGTTTCGTAACGTTCGCTAACGAAGCAGACGCTCAAAAAGCAGCTGCAGAAATGAATGATAAAGATGTAGAAGGACGAAAATTAGTTGTTAACACAGCTAAACCTCGTGAAGACCGACCAGATCGTCGAGATTTTAATCGAGACAATCGAGGAGGATACTAATACCTTTTTTACGAAATTAACCAACACTACCCGGAGAGCAATCAATGGGTAGTGTTTTTTGTTACCATAATACCCAAAATAAGCGGGAACACGGAGAATGAAATCATCCACCACTGCGCAATAACCTCTCGATCAAAATGAGAAAAAAGTACAAGTAGCAAAAACATACTAGCTATGCGACCCACGCCCAACACGGTATCTCGTTCAATAAACATCTCGTATTTGTGATGCCATGAAGATTCGTTTTCATCCATTGCATTTAGTATTTCAGAAGAATATCGAACGTAAATAATAGGCAAAGAAATTCCAGTAAACAAACCAAATAGCACGACCCCCAATATTGATTGCCATACTCCAAGAGCAATAAATCCAAACATCGCCATAATTCCTGCATAAATCATAATATGTCTATGTGATGCAATAATCTTCCCCGCAAGCATTCCAGCAAGTGCTGAAACTAAAAAAAACATTGTACGAGCAAATCCCACTGCTGTCGGATCGAGTAATATTAAAAAGAGTAAGATTCCGGTAAAAAGACCTTGCCCACTATCATATAATCCTAATATCACATTCTGCTTAAGACTTCCAATCCATCGTTTCGACCGATTGTGTGTTAAAAAGTGCTTCATCGAAAACTCAACACCTTTATGCTGTGGTAGTCGATTTGCAACAAATGAAAGTGCTAAATTTAAAGCGGCAACAATAGCAAATAGAGCAGGATATCCAAAATAACTTACAATAAGTCCTCCAAGTAACGGCGCAATACCCGACGCAAAGTTCAAAACCGACATGAATCGTCCAAAAAAATGGTCTCTGCTATGAGCATGGGTTAAGATATATTGAGATAAATTATATCCACTCCAATACAATCCGGCCGCTGAACCGCTTATAATTCCCAATAATACAATATAATCTAGAGCGCGTTCTTTAAATAGTAAGAGAATTAGGTATGATAACGTTGTTAACAACAGAGAAGATTTGATTAGATCCTTAGTAGAGTATTTCTTAAGAAGATAGCCTGAGACGATATACAATATAAGGAGTGCAATAAGCTGGACGAAGTTATAAAGCGCGAGTCCTTTAAAATCCAAGAATTTAAATACATAGTATTGCGTAAAAATTCCCGCAAGAGAACCCGAAAAAAATCCCAACGCCTGAATTTCCAAAAGATTTTTTTCTTCGATAGTAAGCATCATTTGAGTATACTCTTGTTGACAACTTATTAGTACGAAAAAACGCTTGTTTTCCCACTTTTTTATTGGTATACCTTCTGTATGCATTTTAAAAAATTATTTTCAAAATTTTTTGAGCAACAAAGCAATGTTTTGATCTTCACTAGTGTCGTTGTACTTGCTTTTTTCTTGATTCCTGTAATTCCACTTTTAGAACATATCCCTGGTCACCCCGATGAACATCAGTTTTTTAATAATGCATGGTCAATTATGGCGGGTAAAGCATTGCATAACTATATACATGTCGCTTTTACCGAGTATTTACTTGCGGGTTATTTAACATTTATCAATCTTTTCACTGATTCAGGAGTAAATTTCCCCCAAGGCGAACCTAATGCAGTTGCGTATTATTATGGAAGAATCTTCGGACTACTATTGTGGCTTGCAACATATGTGGCGGGTTCAAGCTTACTTATGAAAGGTCAACGCAAATTCAACTCTAGTATTTTGTTTTTTACAGTATTGCTTTTTGGATCAATAGGAATGTTTGAAAGATTTTTACGAGTAAATTCGGATTCTTTGGGAATATTTGTAGTGTTAACCTATTTGCTGTTTTCCATTAGCGCGCATGCAAAAAAACGGGCACCACTCACTTTCTTTTTCCTTAACCTCACATTTATATTTTTAATCAGCTTTACCAACCTTAAACTTTTGTACATGGCACTTCCAGTCATGGCCCTCAATACACTTTTACCATTTATTTATGAGAAAAATCGTGCTGTGACTCAAGAAATACCAGCTTTTTTTAGAATCATTTTATATTGTACGGGCGTTCTTTTAGGATCTGTAATGCTATGGGGGAAATTTGTTCCCAAACCGCATAATGTTGCGAATTTTTGGTATAGTGTGAAGCAAACCACGGTCTCTTCAGTAAATTTTGATTATCAATATCCGGGACTTGCACATAAAAGTTGGCTCACATATATTTACGATGTATTAGCACATCAGATTGGTTTTAGCCAAATAGCAGCAATCATTATTTTTAGTGCTATTGCATTTTTTATTGGCAAAAAACGCCTGTATCGATCGTTATTGACATGGGGCAAGGAACAATTTGTCGTCAAGAATTTTACAAGTGGTAGTTTATTTGCAAGCCTGGAACTAATCCTATTTGTTATGGCGATATTCTACTACAGCGGCATCAGTTCCAAAGTAATTCATTGGTCACGCTGGGCAGCTCCTTTGGGTTTTGTAATGATTATGCTTATTAGTTCAAAACTCGGGCACATGTTTGATTGGATACTAGCCAATGATAAAAATAAAAAACAAATCATATATATATCTATGATCCCATTACTTTTTTTAGCCTGGTCAGTACAATTCAGTCTTATTTCATCAATAAAAAAATCAAATTACCCACAAGGACACGGGTATATACTAACACTCAACAATGTTAATGAATTTTTAGCCGAAAAAAATTATTCCGATGAGCAAATACCAAAGAAAGTCGGATGGTTCTTTGGAGAAATGGATCGAGTTCCACGCATCGATCTTACTAAGCTTGCAAATGGAGCTGAAGATGTCGATTATATAATTTGGCCACAGTGGGGTACTGGGGCTATATATAGCAAAGACCATACCGATCTGGAAGTTCACAATCAAAAAGAATTTATTAGAAATTACTCGGAAGAAATTATTTGGCGTTTTCCGTCACCTATTTCCAAATACGTTCACTACACAAAGTGGTTTGCGCAAGGCATATTAGGAATTACATGGCTCCCAGAAACTGAAGCATTGACAGAAACCCAATACGCAATATTGAAGATGAAAAAACCGATAAAGCCATTAACCTTTAAATATGAAGTTCCATTTAATGGCATGGAACATTACTATTCAGGTAGCTCATACATATTTAATTTAAAAAATCTTCACGATAGCAACATCTTTCCACCTTGTCATGGTAGCCCAACAACGCTCGATGTCGAAACAGGTTTGCCAACTGATCAACAAGAAAATGAATTTTTTGTTTCACGTATTGTGAACATGCATTGTCATAGCCTTGGAATTCGTATTGCATTTAAAGGTACATGGAGAATTCGTATTGAAGGATTGCCAGAAAATAAAGACAATGAGCAAAAAGTATATTCAGCCTATCCGATGACGTTTGATCCAAAGACAAAAACCATGATTCACCGTTTTGAAGATACAAAAATCACAGCAGCATTTGGAGTTGCAACAAAAGAAAAACATCTTCCTAACCTGAAGTTTATTGTAGAATACATGCCTGATAAATAAAATCAAGCAAATCTTATAATTAAGAAGCTACCGATAAAATAACCAGTCGCTTGGTGTTATATGCGCAGGTGTTTTAAGATCATTTTCGCTTAATAAATATGAACGAACTTCATATCCCCCAAGCAGAATACGCGTTTCAATTGGCTTTGTTTTAATCTGCAACTTTTCCGAAACCCACCAGTCAATATCGTGCCCGGTAAAGTCTTTGGGTGGAGGTTCTGAAAAAACATATGTTATTAGTCGCTTTTCAAAGGCAACGCCATGTTTACGCATTTTCCTATTCGCATACAAGAAAGCATACTTATCCTGATACCCATAAATGTCGGGAGCGTAAATATAATATCCAAACTCTTGTGGTGCTCTTTGAAGCGCTTGTTGGGCCAATGCGTAATGAAATTGCCAGGAATGAAAATCAGTTGCTTGATGCGCATTTGAAAAGGTAATAAATTGCATGTTTTGATACGTTGTAATACCCATGAAGATAAAAAGTAGACCTATGTATATTCGCTTTACGAAGTATTTCTGAATCGTTGCGATCATCATGATTGGTAAAATACTCATGGGCAACCACCAGAACTTAATAAGAAATCCCCCGTGTAACAGTGTGAGTATGTAGTAGCCAAAATAAAAATATAGAAATGACGCATAAATTACCCTTTGTTTGCTTGCTCTCGCAAAAGCCATAAATATCCCTCCTATTAAAACAGCAAAAAGAATAAAATTTGCAGCATGTAATGGGTCTTGCACTATATTCACGCCATGAGTTCCAACATTACGAATTCGATCAACAAGCGAGAGTAAGAAGGGTATATGTACTCCATTATCACGAGCCCCTTGTAAGTAACTGGCGAGCGATCTAAACTGCAGAAAATTATATTTTAATTCTATTAATAAAAACGTTGACGCAAAGGGAATTAGTGAAAAAAAACTCACTATATGTTTCCATCGTCTGTCTTTCACTATGATATATAGCATGGACATACACGAAAGTATCGCAAGTGGCACGCCAACCGCAATTTCAAATTGCACAAGCATCCCAACGATTAGCAAATGAAGTATCAACATTCGCAATTGCTTTACTTGTATATAACGAATAAACGAATAAAAAAACAGCGGCATTATTATCATGGCTCCATTTCCATGAAAAAATCCTTGCGTAATTGACACTACACTTGCACTGACCAATGCTGTTGCAAGTAAAGCTGACTCTTGATCGAATAGCTTGCTGATTGAATAGTAAACACTTCCAACAAAACCAACAGTCAAAAACATCCAAAACCATCCAATAAAAACAGGATTTCCTTCTCCTAGAATATATACAGGTGCATTTAAATAGTGCCATAGAATTCCATGAAATAGTCCCTGCATGTCGGCTCGAGGGCCAAAGAGGACAAATTTTTTCGCAACAATCTCTTCAATAATTAAAAAGTCTCGTCCGATATCTGTGTAGTAATAAATATTGTTATGTAAAACACTCCAGGCGCACAGAATAAGATTGAATAAGATATATCCTAATAATCCATATTTCAGCAATTTATTCATACATACTAGCTTACCATATTCTTTACACTTTGCCCTTTTGTACACTACAATTACCAATATGAAGCGAGTTAGTATTATTATTCCCGTATACGACGAGGAAAATTACATTATAAAAACTCTCAAAGCCGTATCAAATTCCAATACGCTCAAATACTCTAAGGAAATTATTGTGGTTGATGACGGCAGCCAAGATAAAACAGTAATCAGAGTTCAAGAGTATATTAAAAAAGAAAGGAAGGGCGCTTCTATTCGACTCATAAAAAAGAACGTGAACGAGGGAAAAGGAGCCGCTTTAAAAGCTGGTTTTTTAAAAAGCTCAGGAGACATTGTCATAGTCCAAGACGCAGATTTGGAATATATTCCCGCTGATTATCCTACGTTACTGCAACCATTTATTGATTTTGATGCTGACGTCGTATATGGAAGTCGATTCGTTTCTGGGAAACCCCATCGCATCGTATATTATTGGCATCATGTAGCAAATAAATTTTTAACTATTCTTTCAAATATGCTAACCAATCTAAATTTCACCGATATGGAAACTGGATATAAAGTATTTAAGGGTCCACTTATTCGAAAAATCGCACCAAAACTCGAATCACAACGATTCGGATTTGAACCAGAAATTACCGCTCGTATTGCCAAAGAGCGCTCCGCAAAAGGCAATTTAAAAATCTATGAAGTTGGAATTTCGTACATGGGTCGAACATATGAAGAAGGCAAGAAAATTAATTGGGTAGACGGTGTTAGGGCAATTGAGGAAATAATTACATTTAATGTGTTTCGATAATTACCACTTGACTGCAAAATTTTCTGCTATACTTATTACATGGCTCTAAAAAATAATCGACAAACAATGAAATTACTGTTACTCGTAGTTGTAGGAATCTTCGCATATGCATATCTTCGAGATTACATTGTCGCAGCAACGGTGAATGGAAAAACGGTAAGCAGATATGCAGTAATTAAGGAGCTAGAAACCCAAAGTGGCAGAAAAGCGCTTGAATCTATCATTACCCGAAAGCTCATAGATCAAAAAGCGGCCGAGAAGAAAGTTGAAGTTTCACAAAAAGATATCGACGCTGAAATAAAAAAAATCGAAGCAAACATTAAGGCTCAAGGAGGAACACTTGCTCAAGCACTTGAACAGCAGGGAATGACAAGTGATGATCTTGTTGAACAACTTACATTACAACTAAAGCTCGAAAAACTCGCAGGTGGAAAAACAATGGTTACAGACAAGGAGGTAGATAAATATTTAGCCGATAATGCTGATCTTTTTCCAACAGGTGGAGTACAACCACCAAAAGCTCAAGTCAAAGAACAATTACAGCAAGAAAAATCAAAAGAAGCAATTCAGAAGTATTTAGAAGAACTAAAGAAATCTGCAAAAATTCAATATTCATCAATCTATAACTAAAATTCTCGAAAACTGCCACGCTCGTTAAAAACGCTTTCAGATGATATAATTAATATGTTTGCCCTTGTAGCTCAATTGGATAGAGCGCCGGTCTTCGGAACCGTAGGTTGGGGGTTCAAGTCCCTCCAAGGGCACATTCGTTATATCCCACCATATGGTTGAACCCTTAAAATTGCCCGGATCTCATGTAGGTAATATTCCCGAAGAACATTTTGATACATATCTGAAAGCAGGTTTACAAATGCCAATTTCAAACTTTGCATTAAATCTGACACACATAGCTGCAATAACAACAGCTTCCAACCCAGCAAGATATTTTGAAAGTTTTTTTGCATCTACACTAACAGCAGATCAAATCGTCAAAACAGGTGAAGCAATGAGTAGAGCTCATCGATCCTCACATGTTGGAGTCATATTTGACAGTTCTCCTGAAACCGACTCAGAAGGAAGCTCGCGAAGAATTGATTCTGAAAGACTTCAAAGAGGCTGGAAAATATCAAAAGCACATACTATTCGAAGTCTACTAAGTTATATACAAAGATCGCGTTTCAGCTTACCCGATGATCCTACCCAAATAATTACTCCTGAAAGTAAACGGCTAATATGTGATTTTTTTAGCGATCCCCATAATATTCCACGTATAGAAGAAATAGCGACTTTAACAGCTTGCGCACAACAAGTCTTAATGCAAGATAAGGAAACAATTACTTTGAAAAAAAGTACGTGGATGGTATTCATGAAAACTCTGATACATTAAAATCAAATATTAAACGAAGCATAGCAAATAAATTGAAATAAGAATTTCCAGAAGTCGACACAAGCTGGCTTTTTAAAGAAGCTTATAATACCTAAGAATGTATTTTTGAAAATTTTAGTAAAGCACTGTGCTGAAAACTCATTCGCTATTCATCAATTCAATATTGATTAAAATCGTTTCATATTGCAAAACTTATAGTATTTTGCTATAATTTGTCTATGTCAAAAGGTGAATTACCAGGCCAGCCAGGGAGCGACTGGGAAACTGATGCGGAAAATATCTGGATCGATCCACATACTTCCGGATATGAGGTTACTCTATTAAGTGGTCAAAATACAATCGATTTCGAGACATTGGATGAGGCAGCACTTGCCTCCTTATATATTTATGCAAATGGAGAAAGAGAGTTATATTGCAGAGTTTCTAAAGGCTTAAGCCCTGCCCTTTCAGCTACTCTCCGTAGTTTTTCCAGATTTCCTGATAGTACATTCGATACAAGCGAATGGAATGCTTTAGAGCAAGATGGCCCAATTGCACTCCTATATTTAGCAAAACATACTTGTGGTGACGACTCAACTCCTGCGTTATTTATTGCACATCCCACTGCAGTAAACCCAGGCATAGCATTTGAGTATATCCTACAACAAATCATTGATAAGGAAAGAACTGCATTAGCTATTAAAGGCTCGCGCAATTAACACTGCCCACCTTTCTTTTGAGGTAATTTTTTCGTATAATAGAGGTACAGGTGGCCGTAGCTCAGCTGGTAGAGCCCCAGTTTGTGGAACTGGTTGTCGCGGGTTCGAGCCCCGTCGGTCACCCCAAATCACACTCTCAACAATCCCCTAAATCCTCGGGAAGCATAGTATGATTCGGCGCCGTTATGATACACAAAAACAGTATTATATCGACGATCGGCAAAGCACGCACCACCGAGTTTCCTAATTGATTCAGGCGTTTTAATCCAACTAGAAGTTTTTGTATCAAACTCTCCTAATTTTTGCAGTGCACGATATACTTCCTCAGTTAACAATTCAATTCCCATCTCTTGAGCAACCGATACTACAGAACTTGATGGCTTAAACTCTTTTCGCGTAACCAAAGCATCATTGTCATAACATAAACTTCTTCGACCAGAAGGGGACTGTTCACTACAATCACAGAATAAATATTCATTCGACTGAGCATTATAACCAATAACATCCGGCTCTCCCCCGGTTCGTTCCATGTGCGAAAGTGACCAGAGTTTACGTGGATTTTTCTCTAATTTATCCTGCACTTTACTCCATTCGAGAGATCTATGCCGATCCATATTTTGCTCAAAACGAGTCTTTAAAACACTCAGTAATTCATTAGTTTGTTCCATTGTCAATTCCTTTTTTTGTTCCATGCTATAGTATAGCAAATTACCCATACATTCCTACTTTTTAATAGGCAAAATAAACTCTACATGTTTCATCACTTAAACTACATCTCAATAATTCATTGAGGTGTTGATTAATTCATCTACTTGCATTCAGCAATTTTAACAATATATACTAGTTCAACCATGCTAACGTATATAACAGTCGAAATAATCACGCTATTAATCGCGATTATAGCAATCGGCGCCCTTACCTGGGAATTTCTGAAGAATACTAATGCAGTAAAGATAATCACTTCAAAACGAGTAATACTGCTATTTATAGTACTTGTACTTTCTATAAGCGTAGGATTTTTTGCACACAAAACGTATCCTCCAGCATTTGCAATGCCGCCGTTTGACCATTCTCATGCTCCTGGGGAATTACCCGCATCAATTCCACTGAGCGGCATATATAACTTTTTTAAATATCAACATGCATTCGAAAAAGTTACCAGCATAGGTGCAAATCCAAACAGTGTTCCTAAAACACCTCAAAAACCTGATTCAGATGGAATAATACGCATTCATTTGACGGCACAAGAAGTTATTTCGCAAATAGCGCCTGATATTTATTTCAATTACTGGACGTACAATAAACAAGTTCCAGGACCTATGCTTCGAATAAAAGAAGGGGATACAGTGGAAATTTCATTAACAAATCATCCATCGAGCTTGCATAATCATAACATCGATCTGCACGCAGTTACCGGCCCTGGCGGGGGCGCAAGTTTATCCAACGTCAAACCTGGACATACAAAAACATTTCGATTTAAGGCGTTAAATCCGGGTTTATATGTGTACCATTGCGCCATGCCTAATGTATCTACACATAATTCTCACGGGCAATATGGACTTATTCTTGTAGATCCAAAAAAGGCACTCACAAAAATAGATAAAGAATTTTACATTATGCAAGGAGAGCTCTATACAATGGGTCAATTAGGAAAAAAAGGACTCGTTCCATTTGATTCCAAAGCACTTCTTGATGGAAGACCAAATTATGTCACATTTAACGGCATGATTGAACGTGCACCTCGTATGCAAGCGCGTGTTGGCGATCGTATTCGCATGTACGTTGGAAATGGCGGTGTTAATCTGATTTCATCATTTCATGTAATAGGCGAAATCTTTGACACCGTGTATCCTGAAGCAAACATAGGGGGAACTATAGAAAAAAACGTCCAAACAACCGCTGTTTTAGCCGGGGGAGCAACTATCGTAGATTTTACCGTTGATGTACCCGGTAAATACCTTTTGGTTGATCACGCACTCGCACGCATGAACAAGGGAGCATGGGCAATGCTTACTGTTACAGGACCAAAAAACGAACATATTTTTAAAGAAATCCCATCGGAGAATCAAGAAGTACCTAACACAATGCACTAAACCATATGTCACAATCTACCACCTTTTACCTCGTCCGTCATGGCCAAAGTGTTTGGAATACAAAAGAATTAGTTCATTGATGAAGTAGTAGGCGCAATAAGAGAATAGGCAGATAACTAGAAATTATTCTTATCTAGAAAATTCATTAGTTCTCTGGAAGACTCATTAGGAGTCTGTGAATCATACGCAAACGTTTTCCAGCCAAAATCTTTTGCAGCTTGTAAATTTTCCGAAGTATTTTCTACAAATAGTATTTCATCTGCTTTTACACCAGCTTTTTGTTGCGCTAGTTCAAAAATCCTTTTATCTGGTTTTTGTAAGCCAACTGCACTGGAATCAATAATTATTTCCCATGTTTCTTTTGGAGGGATCAGTTCTAGCTCAAAAAGTTTGGGCAACATGCGAGGATACATATTGGTTAACAAACCAACCCGATAATTGTAAGTTGCTCTTTCAACCACTGGCCCGATATCTGGATTGATCTCAAATAGATTAATAAAGCTATCAAGTAGGGAATAGCTTGTTGGCAAATCAAATCCTGCTTCTCGAAACAGTGGCACGAGCGTATCCACATCTTTATTCACACAAACTTCATTTTTATGAAGACTCCAAACATTTTCCCAAGTAGCGTTATTTGCGTTATTCACGCCCATTTCTTTTTTCAGTAATTCCCATTTATTCGTTCCTGAAAAATCGAGCATTGCAACACCACCAACGTCGAAATATATGAATGAAATCATACTCAGATTATAGCAAAGCTCATAAGTTATCTGATATACTCCAATCATGGATCCTAGTTCTGAAAACCGTGCACAAGATCGTTTGACAACCCAACTTACTCTTGAAGCTGTTGAAGCATTGGGAAGACCA
The DNA here is from genome assembly GCA_964413645.1 of uncultured Gammaproteobacteria bacterium. Classification (GTDB taxonomy): domain Bacteria; phylum Patescibacteriota; class Microgenomatia; order UBA1406; family HO2-37-13b; genus 2-01-FULL-39-24. Next base: position 3,900 of record CAYPSA010000009.1, on the reverse strand, counting down.
ATTATTGCAGGTTCAAATCTTGCAATTGAAGGTGCTCCGATTGGTCCACAAGAAGTGGAAATTATGAGAAATTTAGTTAATTCGACTTTTGCATACGAAGGCGGAACTCGTTCATTAGCACATCTTACACTTGCCGGAAAATTTGCTCGAAAATTTGGAGATGCGCTTAAAACTACAGGTAGTCCGGTCTACGCTGATCTTAATAGTGATCTACTTGAAATTGCTGCACTTGGACATGATCTTGGCCGGAGCGTAACTCACCGCGCACTTCGACATGATATTGCCGGTGATATGCTATTAACAAGATTGGGAATGTGCAGCGATATCATTGCCGCTATGCCGTCGGCCCTTGCTCATACTAAAATCACTCGACGATTTTTGCAGGAATTTCAATCGCGCAATCCGCACGCTTCACCGGAAGAATTACAAGGAGCATTAAAAGATTTGGCACAAAAAACGCTTGACGATTCTTCGATCGAACAACGCATTGTACTTATATCAGATATTTGTGGAAAGCCAGGTGATGGACTGAAGGGTATTCGAACTTTTGAAGAAGTAATAACATACCATCACAATACAAGAAGTAATTATGAATGGGCTTCAGGTAGAAGAAATCTGTATCCTTCCGATAGCCGAATTGATCAATATGTAATTGATTTTACTGAACATTTGTACCGTCTCCACAAAGATTGGCTGACTAGTGAAGGAGTAGATGTTGAACAAGTGCGGCAAGAACTATTATAAGAGTCTGAATTCAAATAAAAGAAACCTGTTATTAATAACTAAAATACTGAGCTACCATCTATTCCTTTGCAAACAAAAAAGTCACTCCCGACAATTTTTCCATTTCATCTACTGACCCAATAAATATTCTATCTTCAAATAACTGGGGAAATCGCTCTATAGCATCATCAAGATCGGTAAATTGCCCAAATGTACAATCAATAATAACTTGACCATGTTGAAGTACTTTGTGATCTATTGCTTGTGGATAATACGTTTCCTGACCTTGTATTGCAACTCCCTTTATTACTTGTACCCCTTTGAGCAGATCAGGCTTTAAAAGGTCGACAAAATTACACCAAGGTCCTGAATGCATATCTTCAGGTGGCATACCATGAGTTTCTAGCAGAAATATATTCCCTCGAATTCGTTCTACCCATGGAACAAATACGGTTCGCAATGCGTCAAGAAGTTCCGCTTTATGTTGAATGACCCATCGTCGTGCCTGCTCGTTTACAGCTTCTTGACGGTCTAATTCATTTTTCATGGGCGTAGTATAGCACTGATTACTTAAATTTGACAATCCTCACTCACTTGCGTAAGATTAATACATGCGTATTCCACGGTCAGTGATTGTAATTTCCAGTTTTTTCCTTATTGCCATAATTAACATGGTGCTAGTACTTAAATACTACAGTGGGCTAACGGTTAATGCTCATCGGCAAAATATTCTTTCTGAAATTGATTCCATTGCTCAAAATCCAAATAAGCAGTTCACACTCTCAGCCGCACCACTCGTACTTGGAGCTATAAGCGATGAAGTTACTGTGGCCGATGGCCGAGCGGCAAATTTGCGTAATTTTTTCCGAAAATACAACTCGCCACTATACGATTACGCTGAAGTACTTGTTGAAGTGCAAGATAAGTATGGAATCGACTACCGTGTTCTTCCGGCCATTTCAATGCAGGAATCTGAAGGATGTAAAAAAATTCCTCCGGGAAGCCATAACTGTTGGGGATGGGGGATTTACGGCGACAAAGTCACCACGTTCTCTTCGTATCCTGAAGCTATTGAAACAGTAGCCGCTGGCCTTAAAAAGAACTATGTAGACCAAGGCCGTTACACAGCAAGTGCAATTATGGAACGCTATACCCCCAGTTCACCGGGAACATGGGCATATGCGGTCAATTTTTTTCTAAAAGCACTTGAATAAACTATTGGACAGACCGTAAATGTGAAGTATATTTACTACTTGACATTTCTATAGGACGTGTTATAATGTATACAGATCCTAGGGTTTGTCGATAGCTTTACCGACATGCTCTGGGATCTTTTTTTGTAGTAAAGTATGTCCTATAGCATAGAGGTAAGAATTACTATGAAACGACGTGTTTTAGCCACAATTTCGCTACTTTTTACGCTCAATTTGAGCTCTCCTGTACTTGCCAATGGAGTCACTTCAGAGCCTTCTGCAAGCATTATTTTACCCGGTTCAGAAGCCAGCAAATCGCAGGAATATTTATTAAAGCAACGAGTAATTGAAAAGGTACTTACGCGCTACAATTCCCAATTGGTCGATGAAGCAGATACGTTTGTAAAATACGCATACGAATACAATATCGACCCTTATTTATTAATCTCAATATCAGGTTTGGAAAGTTTTTTTGGTCGCCATATGATTCCGGGCAATTACAATGCATGGGGGTGGGGTGGAGGTTACATAGAGCTTAAAAGCTGGGATAATGCGATTTTTATCATTAGCAGGGCACTTCGACAGAACTATTACGACAAAGGCGCAAAAGACATTCACGATGTTGGTCGCAAGTACGCCGAATCTCCCACATGGTCCGTACGAGTACAGTACTTCATGGATCAATTCTACAAAGAAGAAGCTAAAATGAAAAAGCTCGATAGGCTGCTATAACCCCTGAAACCCATAGTATATTTTTCACAAATCTGATATAATGCGCCCTTATGGCAGAACAATATACAAGACGAGACATTTTTGCGCTAAGTTTCTTAGCGGCTGGTGGGGTACTTGTGGGCGGATGTACTCCTGACTTAAGTACTATTACGCCAGTACCAGAATCACATTCAACAGATAGTCCCGAAGTACAACAACCTATACAATCCATCGCACGTGAACAATGGACAGAACCTGTCAAACAACGCATACTTGCATTCTCTTTGGAAGATTTTCAAAATAAAGAACGCAGAGATGAATTCATTTCTGAACTTGCAGACACTTATGTTAAGCTTTCTGGCTCAGAGCGACTCACATCTGAGCAAATGACTTCACCTGATCACTTAATCCTTGCTCCAACCCACGATGATTTTGTGGCAGATTATGAAGCTCGAAATCCAGAGCAAGAATTGCCGTCTTATGCGATAACGACCGCTTTTACAGATACTCCTAATCGTCGAGTAACATTAAACATGGAGATTCTACAGACAATGATAGAGCAAAGGGGTGATCACCCAGGAATTGCTTTAGCAAGCACTCTCTTTCATGAATGGGGCCATGCAGAAACAACCGATCGAACAGAAGGTGAATTATTAGAGAATCCCGATAACGCATATGCTGGAACATTTAATGGTCAGCAGATACTTTGGAAAACATACCGCGGAGCCAGTGTTCGTTCTGGTAATTTACATATGCTCGGTCGGTTTAATGAAGTTGTAACCGAGTCTATAACGACGATGCGTATGCGTGATCAATTAGGTTTAGAACCTATTCCATCATCTTACAATGAAGGAGGCACTGATCTTTTTCTTCCCCTAATAGACAAATTAGGTATTAGCCTGAATGAGTTGTATGAATTATATTCTACATCGGATTTAGAGGGACTCGCAACACTAATTGGCAAAGCGCTTCCTGGGGAACAATCCGATTTAATGAAAGGTCTTGATTACGCTTTCATGATTGAAGACTTTAATCCAAGTAATTATTAATACAGGAGTTTTTAAAACTACATAAATATTTTACGTACTCTTTAGGAATATAATTACATAATTGCTGTTCATGGTAGAATAGTATCATGCTCGGGTGGTGAAATTGGTATACACGCAGGTTTTAGGAACCTGTGCCTTAAACGGCGTGGAGGTTCAAGTCCTCTCCCGAGCACCTGACGAGACAACCTCTGTCTCAAACATGCGAATAGACTGATATATCGGGC
>CAYPSA010000008.1:0-43864 GCA_964413645.1 uncultured Gammaproteobacteria bacterium | reverse complement strand
GGATTGTTGTACCAACCTATTTCTGAAGAAAAACAACCATTTTTGTTACGCTACTGGTAGCGGAGAGGGTGGGATTCGAACCCACGGTCCAATTGCTCGGACAGCAGTTTTCAAGACTGCCGCACTAGACCACTATGCGACCTCTCCAAATTCAAGCGTGGCTATATTGTACTCGATAAGTGCCTATAATGGAAGCCGAGTGTTATGGTTTCCGTGTATACTAAAGAGATGGATAATTTTAAGAGGAAAAATATATATGCGAAGAATATATTTGTAAAGTTCGCAACTGCAAAAGTAGTAATTGCGGCGCTTGCATTGGGAACGGGTATTGCTATTGGTATTGGAACGAGTAGTGTATATTTTGAGTTCGAACGAGCTAGCTTATTACTTACACCGGCTCCTGTTGCTCCTACTCCTACTTTGTCGCCAACACCAACTCCAACGCCCGAACCATTGGTAATTACTCCGTCGGCCGAGGAGTAATATTTGTTACGAAATCCTGAATAGCTTTATGAACAGTTTGCCATTTATCGATTCCTGCTGTAGGGATTAGAATGAACTGGCCAATTTCGGAACGACCTACTTTGATGTAGTCTTCATCATCAAGAACGAATTGTTGTTGGACATAATCTTGCCCGACCTGAGAACTGAGTAAGAGTTTGTTTGCAAAAAGTGGATCAATATCGGTGTGTATATGATTGCCCAAATCATCCATAAGCGGAATTATTTTTGGAATGAAGCCGATTGAAACGATTTCTTTTTTAAGAGCTTGTAAAAAAAGCTGTTGGCGTCGGGCCCTGTTAAAGTCGCCTCCATCTTGCTCACTGTGGCGTGAACGGACAAATTTAAGCGCTGTGGTACCATCCATCTTTTGTAATCCAGCATCAAAATGCAGAACCTCGTAGCGACATGGAAATGCAAGTTCCGGTGATTCGGTCGCAATTTTTTCAAGTTCTGGCAAATCGCTTTCAGTTTTACCACATAAGTCATCCTCGTGTCCGGCAAGTGGATATTCGGGATCATCAAACGTTATGGCAACAGGTATATTTATTCCCCCAAGAGTATTTACTGTTTTTTCAAAACCCGCAAAATCGATTGCAAAATAATTATCAATAGTCAGTCCGGTAACTTGTGAAATAGCAAGTCCAACGAGCTCTCCGGCACCTTGTTCGCCATGATATCTTTGCGGAAGATCGGGATAATTCTCGGGAAATAGTCCCATTTGGTACACCGCATTTATTTTAGAATGAAACGTATCTTTTGAATCGGTGGGAACGTTTACCCAGATATCGCGTGGAATTGAAATGAGCGTAGCTTTTTTTGTTTTCGTATCAATATGAGCGACCATCATGGTATCGGTTAAATATGCGCCTTCATGGCCCGGTCCACCATATCCCATGAGCAAGATGTTATATGTGGTTTTCTCTATAGGAGTTTTAATAGGAATGCCAGGAGACTTCTTTGTATATATATTATTGTAAAAACGAAGAACTTTAAAAGTTATTATTCCAGAGATTATGAACAGGAGAACTATTCCAATAATAATGGCAATCTTCTTTTTCGAGTTATTCCTGCGACGCATTGTTTTATTGTATAGTACGCAAGATGTAACCGGGGAGGATTTTAGTTGAATTTTTGTTGAAAGTGACTCCCTCGTTCTTTAGAAGTTTAATTTGTGCAGTTTTTCCTCCAAAAGCATATCCGTTTGCGATGGATCGGTCGGATCGAATTACTCGATGACAGGGAAACTCTCGTGGATTGGTGTTTTTATGAATGATTGAACCAATTAAGCGAGGATTTCTAATACCTGCTTTTTGAGCAAGCGCTTTGTATGTAGTGACTTTTCCTTTGGGAATGAGGGTGAGGAGGTTGAAGACTGTTTGAGATTTATTTTCCATATACTTCGTCATGGGTTCCAAGATCGACAAAATACGCAATGTCATCTGGAAAAATAAGATAAATCATACGTATGCTTTTATTAACAGAAATACTCCAACGGTTTACATAGTTCCCACTTAATTTATGCGTCCGCAATGATGGATGTATTGTATTTGATTCAAAGAGAGCAATCTGTTTTTTGATTTTCTTTATTAGTCCAGGATCTTTCTTATGTAACTTGATCAGTTTTTGCGCAACAGTTGGTGAAAATTTAGCTTTCATGTAATTGCGAAAAGAAATCGCTTGCATCAACAGCCTCATCGTAGTGTTTTAACGCTTCCGCCGTATTATCTTCAACCTGTTTAGAAGCTCTAAATGTAGGATACTGTGCAGACTCAATTTCTTTAAGAATCAAATATTTTACATACTGAGTTACGGGTACGCCCACATTATCCGCTCGTCTTTCGAGAAGGTTGTTTAATTGTTCCGACAAGCTGACTTTAATTTGAATCTGTGCATTTGAAGTGTTCATAATACCTAAATTATACCTAAATAGTACTTAATGTCAAGTGGCTTAACTATTCAAAGACGTACTCAGTTAATGACGAAATAATGGTGTCGGCTATACAAAAACGTGCATCCTTAGGAAGTCGTTTGTCGGGAACTGCCACGCATTTCATTCGAGCAGATTTTGCCGCGAGCACCCCATTGAAAGAGTCTTCAAAAGCAATACATTCTTCTGGGGCTACTCCAAGTTTTTTTGCCGCAGTAATATAAACCCCAGGATGAGGTTTTCCGTAGGGCTCGTCTTCTGCAGAATATACAACGTCAAAAAAATCGGCGATTGTGAATCGCTTAAGAACTGCTTCTATTACACTTAGATACGAAGAAGAAGCCAAGCCGATGGGAATATTTTGATCTTTGAAAAGTTTTAATATTTCGAACACTCCTTCTCGAGGCTCACTTTTTTGATAAATAAGTTCGATAACGTTTTTGACTATGTCTTTCTCAACGTGTTCTCGTTCATAATTAGGCCATGGATATCGTGTATACCAATGTTCTACTACATCATCCACTCTAAAACCCATCGTTTGCTTTGTCATGGCAGGAGTAAGAACAACGCCAAGTTTCGAAAATACATTAATTTCTGCTGTTTCCCAAAGAGGTTCACTGTCGATAAGAAGGCCATCCATGTCAAAAATAGCGGCTTTAATAGGGGAGTTTTTCATTTTGGAGCGGTGGACCGGATTTGAACCGGCGACCTCTTCCTTGGCAAGGAAGCATTCTACCACTGAACTACCACCGCTTGTGGTGCCAAGACTCAGAGTCGAACTGAGATCTCATGTTTTTCAGACACGCGCCGTGACCACCTTGGCTATCTTGGCTAACCCAGGAGTAATTATATCATCTTTTTGGAAGATGATATAATTTTCGTGATGACACCTCAAGATCATATACTGAATGAACTAGAAGAGCTTAAACGCTTTGAACAGAGAAAAGTGACTAAAGCAAATCTGGAAGATGAAATTTTTCGACTTTTGATGTCAAAAAAGTTTAGAAAATATGCTGCAAACGAGGAACTGGTTGCAAAAATAAAGAAAGCAATTGAGATAAATGTCGAAAATAATGACCCTATTAACGTTACTTTTCCGCATGGGGCATATAAATTATGGAGCCTTAAAGAGGCTCCTGTCCCTGATTGGGCAGAGCTATTTGTCTCGATCTACTACACAAAGTGGCTTAAGCCAATTTGTGAGATTTATGAGCCAGGAGTTACCTTTGATTATTTTGTTGACGATTTGATTATTCCACGGATGAATGGTATTCCTATGGAAGATGTTGAGGTGTATATTGAAGAAGAACGAAAGATCCTCGACTTTCTTAAATCATACCAACCAAAGAATCTTGAAATGACAGTAACACCGTTTGAAAGCATATGGGGATCACGTGAAACGTTTTATGCTGCACTCAACGAAGAAATTGACAAGTTAGCGAAAACAAATCCTATTTATATTGAGGCAGATCTGGTATCGGTTGCATTAAATGCAAAACCAACAGATGAGCAATTGAAAGATCCTGACTGGAAACAAAAAGTTCGCATTATTCACGATGCATATATGCCGCTAAAAAGAAGTTTGGGTTACTATTTTGAGCCTGAAAAGATTCCTGTTTTTTGTCAGCCAATTCCTTCCGGAAAATTTTTAATCGTAGGAACTACAAAAACATCTATTGCAAAATTTTGGGTGGGAATCGGAGCATTAAAAAGAAATGGGGAGAGTTACAAAGAGTATGTACTTTCTCCGAAGCAAATAGAAAAAGTTGCGTTGACTAGGGAGAGTATTTCAATTGAAGGACTTTCAGGTAGCAATTTTCATTCCATAAACATATTCTAATACGGATTATTCATCTTGGTGCGCTAGGATGGAATCGGACCATCGACCACTACTTTATAAGAGTAGCGCTCTACCACTGAGCTACTAGCGCTTTTTGATGATGTAATTATACAAAATTACTTGTGCATTACGCTCGATACCGCATTTTGCTTGCAATTCACTCCTCAGGGGACTTCAATTTTCGCTAGCTGGCGGATCGCAAAACGGGTATCATCGCTTCATGGAGGTTATTTTATGATAAAATACATACATGTTTGGAATTAAAAGCAATAAATTAGAAGAGTGGTTTGCAAGCCTGCCGGCTTCAACTCGTAAAAAACTAGAAGATTCAACTCCGGATCAGTGGAATGCAGTTTTGGTGGGTGTATTAACTGAAAAACTCTCTCCTAAAGATGAGCAGCCCGCTGCTGATTCTAAAAAGACTTCAGAAGATGATGCGGCAACTAAATTAGCAAAAAAGCTAGGAGTTCTGTCGCTTGCCATACTTCAACGCGAGCTTAAGGTAGACGAAGCAAAAGCTAAAGAAATTATGGCTGATTTAGAGCAAAAAGGAATTGTGGAGCACGGAGAAGCGCAGGCGATTCGAAAAGTATTTAATCCAAATGAAGAATTGGAGATCGATGAGGCAGTTATTTCAGATATTGTTGCGCATTTGATTGAACATCAAACCATTTCAGCAGAAATTCTAAAGAATAAATTCGCAGTAAGTGAAGTTGTTATTCCAATTGTTCTTGATGCGCTTGAAGAAAGTGGATTTATTTCTTCTTAAAAAGCCTTTTTCTAAACAAGAAAGCTATTCCGATCAAAATCCCAACATTCATATATATTACACCCATGTATGGATCGTTAAAATTAAAGTTCATTATTAAGAAGTAAACTCATAACCACCAATAGTAAGTACAGTGTAATCCCTACGAACACCCCTTGCAAGTGTATTTTTGGAGCATTAATTTGCCCAAACACGAGAGTGATCAGCTCTAAATTAGCTAAGTCCATAAATTTGTGTGCCCAAAAATTTCCATCTTTATTTGACGTATGAGAAAACATGGATGGATAGTAACAAAGTTGGAATTATATGTCTACGGTCTATAAGTCTCATAAATGTCTATTTAGCGCATTTTGACAGTACAAAAAATTACTTATACAACATAATGCGACAACCTTCCAGGTTGCCTAAATTAACAGGAGGTGCATGCCTAGAATAATCCGATAGACACCGAAAATTACGAGGGTATTTCGTTGCAAGTAACCAATGAGCCATTTGATTGCGGCATAAGCAGTTATAAATGAAACGACGAAACCTATAAGGAGCGCGGAACTATTATCCGACTGTGTAATAATCGATAGATCAGTTTTTAGAAAATCAAGGACACCAGCCGCAAGTATTGTGGGAATCGCTAGTAAAAACGAATAAATAGCAGCTTCTTCTCGCTTATACCCTTGTATCATTGCCCCCATCATAACGGCTCCCGCTCGAGAAACACCGGGAACTACTGCACACGCCTGAAAAAATCCAAAAACCAACGCTTCTTCAAGTGTAATATTCTTTAAACTCTTGGTTAGTTTAAGCTGCCCATTTTTAACAAAATATTCAAGGATAAGGAAAGCAACTCCAATAACGATGAGGGAGCTATAAATAAGGGAAGGGGAATTGAAAAACGTTGATTTAATGGTTGAATGGAGCATAAGACCAATTATTGCTGTTGGAATAAACGATGCGATGACTGGCTTAATTAGCTCCTTATGCGATAGAATGTAGCGAAAGTATAAAAAGACTACGGCCAATATTGCTCCACTTTGAATGAAAACTTCAAAAAAAGAGGTGAATTCGTTTTGTGTTAATCCAAGGAATTCGCTGGTAATAATAAGATGTGCTGTCGAAGAAATAGGCAGAAATTCGGTGATTCCCTCTACGACACCGAGTATAAGAGCTTGTATAGCATTCATTTGATACAATTGTAGCAAATGAGAATTGCTTTAGTTCACGATCAATTGCAAGAATTTGGTGGAGCAGAGCGCGTTTTGGTAACATTCAAAAAAATGTATCCGGATGCAGATGTATACACCTCATTTTATAGTCCCAAAAAACTTGGAAAACACGCATATTTATTTAAGGACTGGAATATCACGACTTCTTGGGCTGATAAAATATATCCGTTTAAGCGTTTTTTTTCTCCATTTCGCTTTATAACGCCCTTGTTGTGGAAATATTTTGATTTTTCAAAATACGATCTCGTCATTTCCTCATCAGGTGCGTATATGTGCAAAGGAGTGAAGACGAGCGGAAAAACACTCCACCTATGCTACTTACATCATCAGCCTAAATATCTCTATGGATACGAAACCCCTTCTAATTGGCAAAAACATTTACTAATTAGAATTTATGGGAATTTTATTAATCATTTTTTAAGAATGTACGATTTTACTTCTTCGCAAACAGTTGATCATTTCTTAGTAAATTCTCAGGAAATGCAACGACGATGTGTAAAGTTTTATCGAAGAGATTCGACTGTAGTATATCCGCCAGTTTCAATTCCTGAAAAAGCTCCAGTTATTTATCCCAGCGACCGACCCGGTTATTATTTATCTATCTGCCGTCTTTCTGCACCAAAGCACGTTGATTTGCTTATTAGAGCTGCAAATAAAGCGCGTTTTATACTCAAAATTGCAGGGACAGGAGGGCATGAAGCATATTTACTTTCCATTGCAGGACCAACGGTTGAATTTGTTGGCTCAGTTCCCGACAAGCAATTTGAAGAATTATTTGCCGGGGCAAAGGCTTTTTTAGTTGCGGCAGTTGATGAGGAATTTGGAATAGCTCCGGTTGAAGCACAGGGAAGAGGAATTCCAGTAATTGCATATAAATCGGGAGGACTGAAAGAAACAGTTCATGAGGGGAAAAACGGATTTTTGTTCGATGATTTAAATGAAAACTCTCTTATAACAGCAATTCATAAACTCGAAAAACTTTCGCCCGGAGCTTATGCGGCAATGAAAAAAGCAGCTCGCGAAGAGTCGGAAAAGTATTCGGAATTGACGTTTATGAAGAATATTCAAGATTTTATTACGAAAGTCCTTGACACACGTGTTAAATCTTGATTAAATAAGCCAACGATATGAAAAAATTACCTTCAGTTCAAACGGTTTTTGCAGAAGCTTGGAGCACGGTTGTAGCTTCAATGTTGCCATTATTCAAACTTTACATAATTACGACCATATTGGGATTGTTGATAGCTGCGGTTTTTGGAACGCTTGCATTTATTGGTGGATTTGGAGGAAGCCTGGGTTTACTGGGAGGAAAAATTTCGACTGAAGCGTTTTTACAAAGTGTAAACTTTCCTGTTTTGATAACTTCAGGAGTTGTAGGTGGTATTAGTTCATTTGTTCTGATGATGGCTATGACTATTAGCATGATAAAAATTCTCGATAAAAAGGGGAATTTAGCTCCTACTTCTGCCTTACGTAACAGTGTTTCACAGATTGTTCCGCTTGTATTTGCTTCAATAATCGCGACCTTTTTTGTCTTGGGATCGAGTGTACTTTTCGTAATACCGGGCATATTTGTAGGTTTATTACTCATGTTTGTGCAAGCTGAAATTGTTCTATCTAACGCAGGACCTTTGCAAGCGATAAAAAGATCGGTAAATATGGTCATGGCTAATTTTGGCCAATTACTTGTTCATTGGGGCGCATTAATCTTAGGATATATAGCCGTTGTCATAGTTATTCCAAGGGTACTGGGCACTATTGTTCCTGATTTGCGAGGACTTTTAAGCCTGGTTGGAATTGTTGTGAACGTAGTGGCAGGTTGGACACTTACTTCATACAATGTAGCATTGTATAAGAAGCTCCCTAAAGAAACTAAAGCCAAATCTATTATGTGGATGTGGTTGCTGGCGACATTGGGATGGGTAATGTTCCTCTTCGTTTCTTCGGGTATTTTAAAACTTATTTCTTCGCCCGCGTTTAAAGACGCTTTTATGGATGGAATGGGAAATAAACAACGTCCTGGCATACAGAACGAAATGATGATGAAAAAATATCAACAACAATATAAGCAGCAATTGAAAGAGTACGAATCTCCTCAAAACGGAAATACATATACACAGTAAAGCTTAGTAAGGACTACTATAGATCTATTTGTATCGGTTCTTTATACATAATCTCACTTGAAATGACAGTATTAGTGTCTGTACTCTTAAATGATGGTACGAGTGCTTAAAACATAGAATATAGTATTAAGTACGAGTACACAGCGTCTGCCTGCAAGCAGGCAGGAAAGGAGGTGAAAAATATGTCAATCAAACGAACAATGCTTTCAATTGCTTCAGGAGTTGTTATGTTTGCTCCTATGGCCGGAAATGTACACGCGTTAACAGTAAATTGTAGTAGTAATCAAGGAACCATGGTTTCAGTTGTTAGTAGTAATGTGAGTATGACTTCGCAAACAGTTATGCAGAGCAATAATACTGGTGGAAACGTAACCATGGGTAATATTGGAGGAGGAGGGATTAGAACAGGTAGAACCCGATCGGTAGCTAATTTGAGTACCGGGGGAAACTCTAACGGAACCATGCTAACATTAACCGGAGGAGGATCAACAAATACTTGCAGTGTAGTAAATACAGGTAAGTAACGATCTAAGAATGATCATAAGGGGGAAGCGTAAGCTTCCCCTTTTTCATTGATTGCCAGGTACGCATTCACAATCTCCGCCTTGGCATACTTTTACGGTTCCGGCCGAACAAGAAAAAAGATTTGGGCTTTGCGTAATTAATGGTTCACTTGGATTTAAGGTCGGACTAACTTCTATCGATGGACCGCACGTACACACGCCGCTTTCACAGACCTGAATACTTCCTTCGGGACACGTTAAAACTGTCTCGGAAGTATTAGAATCGTCACTGGGTAAGTCTTCTAATGGTTCTACCGTTGGAAGGGGGCTTGGAATTACAGTTACTATGGGTGATGGTTGTATGTTTGTCTCTTTTGAAGTAGAGCTTCGAAAGTAGGCGTATGTAGTGCCAATTCCTAAAAACATAGCTATAAGAATGGTAGCCAAAGCCTTTTTGTAAGGCGAATGAGCAGCAGGCGGTTCAGGGGTATACGGATCGGGTGTATGGTGATTAGTCGTAGGCGCCTGGGAAGTGAGTACGGATGGTAACGGAGTATAGTTCATAAAATTATTATACAAATTTTCCATACTCTATGGCAACCTAAGAGGTTGACCGTGCCTGCTCAACCTAAGAGGTTGACGACTTTATTCGTAGCGAATTGCTTCAATTGGCGATAAATTTGCTGCTTTTCGGGCAGGGAAAACTCCGAAGATAATTCCAATGAGTGATGATACTCCAAATGCGACTAAAACAGACGTAAGATCTACGTAAGCAGGGAATATGCGTTGCACGAAGAAGACAATGACGTAAGAAATTGCCACGCCTCCTAAACCTCCCAATAGGGATAAGATAACGGATTCTGCTAAAAATTGTGAAAGGATATCGCGACTTGTTGCGCCAATTGCTCTTCGGATTCCAATTTCACGGGTACGTTCGACGACTGATACATACATAATATTCATGATTCCAATTCCTCCTACGAGCAAAGAAATACCTCCAATGAACACGAGAAGTGTGTTGAGTACTCCAAAGATCGAGCTTACCGCATTCAAAATCTCTGTTTGTTCAATAACAGTGAAGTCGTCCTCTTTATATCGAACCAAGAGAGTATCGGTAACCCGTGCTTTTGCAATATTTACTGCATCCTCGTTTGCAACCTTAACATAAATTCCTACGAAGTTTTTGTCGGGGTTAAAACTGTAAGCAGATTTGTATGGGGTATAGGTGAAGCTATCAAAATCTGGCCCTCCAAATCCGCCCCCTCCTTTTGATTTGAGAATTCCTATGACTCGGAATGATTGACCTTCGATTTGAACGTTTCGACCAAGCGCTGAAGAACCAGAGCCGAACAAATTTTTTGCTAACACTGGTCCGATAACGACAACTTTTGAACGTTTATCTACATCGGTTTTTTTAAATAATCTTCCCTGGTCGATTTCTAAATTACGGATAGGGAACATATCGGCTGTTGTAGCGTATAAATCGGAGATTTCAGTTTTTTTACCACCCGTAATACTTACTGAACGGGTGAAAATAGGAACAACGTAATTTACGGATGGGATTCTTTTGAGTTTTGCCACATCGCGTTCGTCAAATTTTACGCCTCCTAAACCACTAGCGCCACTTCTAAAGCTTCCGCCCGAGAATACTTTTCCAGGAAGTACCACGACTAAATTGGTGCCTAAGCTTTCAAATTGATTTTTAATGTATTCTTTAAGTCCAAGACCGAAAGCGATTAAGAGTACAACCGATGCAACGCCAATAAGAATTCCAAGCGACGTTAAGAAAGTGCGTACTTTATTACGCTTAAAGTCTCCAAGTGCTGTTCTTAATATAAAAAGAAAATAATTCATATTGTTTGTCTTAACACCCAGATCCTTCGCTCTCGCTCAGGATGACAGAGCGGATCAGGATGACAGGGTTATTTTATTTCTCCGTCAATAACTTTAATTTGACGCTTAGCACGTTTGGCTACATCGGCCTCGTGCGTAACAATAATAACGGTCATTTTGTCTTTCTTATTTAATTCTTGTAGCAAATTGAGAATGGTATCACCTGTCTTTGTATCTAAGTTCCCCGTAGGTTCATCGGCAAGTATAAAAGATGGTTTCATAATTAATGCACGTGCTATAGCTACACGTTGTTGTTGGCCTCCAGAAATTTTGTTGGGAAACGAATCGGCTTTACTACCGATTCCAAAACGTTCTAATAATTCCATTGCGCGCGCTTTAGGATCGTAATTAAGTTTTTTACGAGTATAAATGGTGGGTAGTAGAACATTTTCCAAAATAGTTAATTTGTTTATTAAATTAAATTGTTGAAACACAAATCCTACAAATTCACTGCGTAATTGCGATATTTGATCATCATTAAGCGTGGAAATATCTACTCCATCAACGACTATCTTCCCACTTGTAGGGTGATCAAGCAAGCCTAAAATATGCATGAGAGTTGACTTTCCTGAGCCTGATGGACCGAGAATGGCTACGAATTCACCTTCTTTTATAGTTACTGAAACGTCTTTGAGGACCGTTAAGGATTCTTCTTCAAGTTCGTAGGTCTTGTAAATCTTACTGAGTGAAATCATAAATTTTATCGCCTTTGGATAGTCCAGATGTAATCTCGATGGTTTCATCGCCTTCAATACCAATCTTTACGAATCGCTTATCTCGTTTTCCATTCGTGACGATATCCACGTATTTTTTACCATCGGTATCTTCCTTAAGATAATATGAAGGAATGGTGAGTGCATTTTTTTGTTCTCGCATGGTGAATATAACATCGCCCGTCATTCCTTGGCGATACTTTTGATTAGCATTTTCAGTAAGAGGAAGTTTGATTGCATATACTGTGGAAGTTTCGCCTGCTTTTGGTACGAATGAAATCGCTCCGATGGATGAATTAATACTATTGTCTGAAAATGAATCAAGCGTAATTTTTCCGCTTTTTCCAACTGCAAGCTGTGTTACTTCACTTTGATCGGCGGTTGATGCAAAGTAAATTGATTCTGGATTAACAATTTCGAATTGTGCTGTAAGCGGAGTTACGTTTACGCCAGGGATAGGAGAAGAGATCGATGTTACGATGCCGTCGATTGGACTATATAGGTTAGCGTATTTTACGGCAATGTCTGTTAGTTCCACATCGATAACCGAATTGTTTAGGGTATATTGTGATTGGTCGAGTGTCCGAGAAATTGCGTCATTTAAGGCTACATCCTTATAATCTGCTTTGGTTTGATCGAAAGTGCTTCGAGAAATTGCGTACGTATTTAGTTGTTTCTGAAGTCGTTTTTTAAGATCGCGCTGATCAAGCGAGGCAATGAATTGACCTTTTTTAACAAAATCACCTTCTTTTACCGCTACGGAAGTGAGCATGCCGCTTGTTTGAAATGAAAGAACAGTGCGTTCATCGGCATCGATGGTACCCGAAAGTGTTAATGTTTCTTTAATCGTACCTTGTTTTACCGTTGTATTGGAAACTCCTTCTAGTTTTGTACCAGATTGTGAGCGATAGATTGCAAATGCGGCTATAAGAATGAGAAGTACGACGAACTTTTTATGAGAAAGGATTTTTATTTTAAGTGAGCTAATTCTGTCCATACCGTACTATTATATCGCATGGCTTGGTATAATAAAAGAGTAATGTTGCGCTGCAACGGCACGTTGGCGAAGTGGAAACGCGGGAGTCTGCAAAACTTCTATGCGCCGGTCCGATTCCGGCACGTGCCTCACGGTTTGCCCCCTGTAACTTGACTTGAGGCCCCAAAAATGGTATAATACCAGCTTGTCTTTATGACACTCGTAACGAAAGTTACCTTCCACATTCTTGTGGCGACAATCGCCTCATTTATGCTGGGAACCATACCGATAGCACGGGCAAATCTTGATACGAAACCCACGGCAATGGCATGTTCGACGCCTTCCCTGTGTCCGAAAAATCCTAATAAATGTTATGCTCCTGTTGGTGACCCTGAACCTGAACATGTTGTATTTAATGCTTTGCGGGCAGAATATACTCCTGTTGAACCTGTTTCTGCAGTACAAGGTGTCACTTCCGAAGTACCAACGGCGCCTGTTGCCCTTGTTGAACCTGAAACTGTAACTGCACCAGGATTTGATGCTAATGGTCAAAACAACCCTGATTTGATTTTGCAGCTCATAAATGCAATTCGAACCCAGGCCGGCCTACCTGCTTTCGAGAAAAATGACGCGCTCTGCGCGGTAGCTGAGTCACGTATCCCTGAAATTCCTGTTGAAGTGGGTAATGGACGCTTTCACAGTGGTTTACATGCTAAAAACTTGCCATATTGGATTACTGAAAATATGAAATACGGAAGTGACGATGGAGGAACTGTGCAATGGTGGATGAATTCACCAATTCACCGAAGTGCGATTATGGGTAATTCTAAATATAGCTGTGGAAAATGTGTGGGAAATGCGTGTATTCAGCTATTTACGAGCTTTGAACCTAAATAATTATAGGAATGCTTTCCAATCTGCGATGGGTGCTACGTTGTTTCCAATGAAATTCCATGCGTATAAGTAAACTGCTGGGAGAATGATGAGGGATGCTAGTAAAAACTTTTTTGATGTAATTATCTTTTCACCAGCTATTGCGGCTAGGGGCCATAATGGAAGACTGTATCGTGCGATATCACGATGTTCTACGAAGATAGTGGCAATAAAGAAGGTGACAGCAAAATAGAAGAAACTTCGATGTATGCTGTGTCGTAGAACAACGATTGTCGCTGCATAGATTCCGAAGTAAAAAATAACGTCTTCTAGCCAAATAGTTCCTACCCATTTTGCAGCATTATTAAAGACGGCATAGGGCGAAACGAGTGGAACGACTGCGTTCGTGTGAAAATAGGCTAAAAAGTCGTTATATTGGACTGCATAGATTCCAAATACTCCAAAAAGTCCCAGTGGAATAATAAGTGTGTAAAGCGACTTCCATGAAAATTCTTTATTACTCAGGTATCGTTCAATATACACCAGTCCATACGCAACGAAGAGTAATATTCCTGGCAATTTTGTTGCTACAGCAAGGGCTCCTAGAATTCCTGAAAAAACGAGTCTATTTTTTTCAAATAAGTACAGTGAGCCTAAAATAAGCAACATAAACAAGCTTTCAGGTGAACCAATGGATCGGACAACAAGAAATCGAGGTAAAAACAAAAAAACGCCGGTTAAAAGAAGGGGTTTTTTAGATAAATTTAGATCTTTAACAACGTAATATAGTAAAAAGGTAAGTGATACGGTAAAAGCAACGTTGACAAAGATCATTGCTCGCAAATAGCCAATTATTGGTCCTGTTAGGGCGATAAATGCCGGGTACAAGGGTAAATGTGCCGCAAAATATTCAGCGGTTAAATTAAGTCCCACTTGTAGACTTTGAATCGCAGACGGGTTATAAAACGTTTTGGCGACTACAATATATAAAGGACCGTCATAATTAGCATAAACGGTAAGGAAATTACGCATAAATGGTACCCACGCCAAAAGCGTACTTCCTAAAACTAAATAGAGTAGAGTAAAATAAGGGTATATGAGCCGTTTCATAGATACGATAAGAACCATTGTAACAAAAAATAAGGTTTTTACGAGTTTACTTTTGACTGGTGCGTTCCTGCGTTTTTTTAGATTACAACAATTTACGGTATTTTTGTCAGATCAGGGTCGTGATGCATTAATAATTAAAGACATAGTTACTTTTACCCATTTTCCACTTATTGGAGCTCCTACCAGTATTGGTCAGGTTTTTTTAGGTCCAGCATACTATTATTTAGTTGCACCATTTCTACCCCTGTTTGGATTTAATCCGGTCGGACTTGCGTACGCAGTCGCGTTTTACTCATTACTTGGTATAGCGGCAAGTTACGCAGTGATCAAGAGGGAAATTAGCCTGGGTGTGGCTTTGTTATTCTCCATTTTGTCCTTTTTCTCATTTGTGCAGATCGAGCTTGCTCGTTTTTCATGGAATCCAAATTTATTGCACTTTTCAGCATTCTTTTCGTTGTTCTTTTTATATAAGCTAATGCAAAAACCTACAATTCTGTTTGGGGCATTATTCGGATTCTTTTTTGGCCTTTCTATGCAGTTCCATTATTTGGCTGTCTTAATTGCTCCTGCAATCGTAGTGTGGTACGTACTTTTTATGTGGGAGAAACGAGGAAAGGTCTTGTCGTCATACAAAGCAATGATCGTGGCTCCAGCACTTTCATTCATTGCCTCAATTAGCCCACTCATATTGTTTGACTTACGACATGATTTTATAAATAGTTCAAGCTTTCTAAAACTTTTTAGTGAGCAAAAAGATGTTGCCCGCGAACTTTTTTCTACACGGTTTCTCAATGTAAATAATGCTTTCGTTAATACAGTTTTTCATTATGAAGTAAGCGTAAGTGCCGCACTTGCCATAAGTGTGACAATATTGGTACTTTATCTAGTAATAAGCAGATGGCAAAAGGTTCCTCGATTTATTCATTTGAATTCGCTTGCCGTAGCTTCATTTTTACTATTTTTTGCTTTTTTGCAAACTCCCCGACACGCACATTATTACACGCCAATTTATCTGAGTTTTTCGTTAGTCGCAGCATACATGCTTTCGCTTCTGGCACGGTTTAAAAGAATAGGGCAGCTAGCACTTATAGCCCTTCTTGCAGCATATTTATATTGGAATCTGCAATTACCTTTTTTTGTAGAACCGGGAAATGGTCAAATTAATCATGCAAAACGCGTTGCTCAGTTTATGCTTACAAAAACAGGAAACAAACCATACAATATTGCCACCTGGCCGATTTACTTTACAGAAGATAACTATGTTTATTTTTTGAATTTAGGAGGACAGCCACCTGCTGATCGAAGAAAGTTAGAAATAACAGATCAAATGTTTGTATTGTGTGGCGAAGAGCCCTGTGTGGTTGTGAATTCTCCTTCTTGGAACATTTCGATGTTCGGTACTGCAAAAATTGATACAATGTGGGAAGTTGAAGGGGTAAAAATTTACAAATTAGTTCGAGAATAAGTATGAGTATTTCACTAATAATTCCTTGCTATAACGAAGAGGCCAATATTCAAAAAGGGGTACTTGATAGAATAGGAAACTATACCGGAGGACGAGATTATTTTAAGGAAGTTATTATTGTTGATGACGGATCAAACGATGATTCTGCTGCAATTATTAAGAAAGAATATTTACCTCATTTTCGAAAGTTTAAACTCCTCCAGAACGCTCATAAAGGCAAAGGTGAGGCAGTGATTTCGGGAATTGAAGCAGCAAGAGGAGATTATGTGCTGTTTGCCGATATCGATTTGGCTACTCCACTTGAAGAAGAAGTGCAGTTGATGGAAAAAGCGAGTAATGAGTTTCCTATTGTAATTGGATCGCGTAAAAGCGCGCGAGCAGGAGCGCCATTTTTGAGAAAAGTACAATCGGTTGGGTTTATTCTTGTTAGAGATATGTTTTTGGGATTGGGAGGTTTGCGAGATACACAATGCGGATTTAAATTGTTTCGACGTAAAGAGGCGAATGAGATAATTTCTCGATTGGTAGTTTTTGCAAAGAGTCACACGGTCGATGGCTCATCTGTATCTGCTGGATTTGATTTGGAATTTTTGTACATAGCTCGTCTTTTGGGGTATGGAATTGCAGAAGTTCCTGTTCGGTGGAAACACGTTGAAACGAAAAATGTAAAGTTTATAAAAGATACAATTGAAACGCTTAAGGACTTGGCTCGAATAAAATATTATTCCTTGACGGGAAAGTATAAAAAATGAGAAAACTTCTTGTGTTGCTCTTGGGATTTGTACTTCTTGTGTCACTTATCAATCTCTCCCAAACATATTTGTACGACTGGGATGAGGCGATTTATGCTCAAGTTGGTAAAGAAATGGTCGCGTCAAACACCCCTTTTGGCATGTGGAACGGTCAGCCTTGGCTTGAAAAACCACCACTCGTTTCACTCCTGTCGGGTCTTTTTATGAGTACGGGTTTGGGGTCGGTTGAGATGTTAGCTCGGCTTCCTTCATTTTTAGCAGGGCTTGGAGTACTTTATTTTATTTTTAAAATATTTAAAGAAAAGTTTGAAAAGAATTATGAACTGTATTTTTTAGGAACTGCTGCTTTTTTACTTGTATCGCCGCCATTTTTAAATCGACTCACATCGCTGAATACCGACATGTTTTTAGTGCTCGGGTGGTTGGGATTTTATTATTTTTCCAAAAAGAATATTCTTTATACCGCCCTATTTTTGTTCATTGGGGTTATGTCAAAATCGTTCTTGGGACTGTTTCCAATTTTTGTGGTATTGGCGGAAGAGTTATTTTCTACTCGCTCGGTTAAGCCTCTGTTTACATACTCAAAGACATTATTGCTCTCGGTAGGAGTGAGTATTGCGTGGTTTATTTTTGCTTACCTTAAATTTGGACAACTATTTATTCAAGAAAATTTTTACGATCATTTAATTTCTCGCGTTGTTCGACCAGTGGAATTGCATTACGGTGGGCTCTTTTTTTATCCGAAATTATTGTTTAGTTATTACCATGTTTTTTTAGTCGCGATTATTCTCTCTACTCTCTACATTGTATATATATTTTTAAAGAAGAAGCGATTTGAACTGCTTTTTATTCCACTCTTTTTGCTATACAGCATCGTAATTTCAATTCCCCAAACAAAATTGAATTGGTACATGTTCCCGATCATTCCATTTTTAGGAATGAGTGTAGGGGTGGCATTTGCGGATTTGGCTAAACATCTTAAAATCTCACAGCGTACGGTCTACATCGCTCTTATTGGAGCGCTAATTGCCGGAATTATTGGAAATAAGTCGTATGTTGTAAAAACGCAAAAAGAAGAACCGGGAGCGTTAACAGCTGTTGCATTGGTTGCTAAAAAAGAGTGTAAAAGCGTAACGGTTGTGGCGAGTAATGAAGAACAGAAATTCTACGATGTAATTAATGCTGCAAATGTGCAGATCTCCTCGACGTTTAGGTATGGAGGTTCCCCAGCATTTAGGTTTTATGCCGATCAACCGGTTGTGTATCGGTACGACAAAAGTCCAAATAAAGAATTGATTGATGGTGCCGATTGTTTGGTATTACCCCAAGATACTTCATTTAAATTAACGTCAGAACTGTGGAAGCCGGTTGTGAAAAAGGATGGATTTGTTTTGTATAAGAATAATTAGTATATAATACATTTATGTTCGATATTTGGAATACAATAGCCGATATTAAAAAAAGATTTACGAAGAATGATTTTTTGACCGCGGGGGTACTCCTGATTGGCTACGTAATAACCCGAACGGTTAATTTGACCAAATTTCCTATATTCTCCGATGAAGCAATTTACATTCATTGGGCAAAAGTTGCCTGGCATGACGCTGCATGGCGCTTTATATCGCTGACGGATGGAAAACAGCCGTTGCAAACGTGGGGAACGATTCCTTTTTTGAAGCTGTTTCCAACCGATGCGCTTATGGCAGGAAGACTCTTTGCGGCTGCAAGCGGACTCTTCGCTCTTACGGGGCTCTTTTTATTGATTCGTTACTTGTTTGGAAAACGAGCAGCTTTTATAGGAGCATTTTTATATGTAATAACTCCTTATTTTCTGTTTTATGACCGTATGGCGTTGGTTGATAGCGCAGTAAATGGATTCTTTATTTGGATCGTTTTATTGAGCGTTGTACTCTTTAATACGCTCCGCTATGATGTTGCTCTTTTGTTCGGACTGATCTCTGGTTTAGGATTGCTCGCCAAGTCATCGGTGCGACTATTTATGCTGATTGGATTCGGAGCAGTGGTGACAGCCAAGAAATGGAGTTTTAAGAGAATTGCGAATTTTGCAGTTCTGTTTGGCTTCGGAACACTCCTCGCGTTAATCGTTTACAACGTGCAACGACTGTCGCCATTTTTCCAATTTGTTTCACAAAAAAATAACACGTTCATCGTAACACTTCCGGAGCTCATGGAGAGTCCGTTCAGATACTTTACAGAAAATATTGTAAATATTCCATATTACATTTTTTCTGAAATGGCATACGTAGTTCCGTTGCTGGGAGTTGCGGGGATTGCTCATTTATTGAAACGTAAGAATACGTATGGATTATTCTTGTTATGCGCCATTCTTTTCCCGACAATCTTAGTAGCATTTGTTTCAAAAGTATTATTTCCTCGATACATCATTTTCCTAGGAACATTATTCCTTATACCTGCTTCATATGCACTTGCGCAAATTAAAACTACAAAAAAGCTCGTGGCGTTTATAGCTGTCATCGTACTTTCGGTTAGCTACTTTAACTATTCACTATTATTTAACCCTGCAAAAACACCGTTTCCGGGGGTTGACCGGGGACAATATTTAGAAGGATGGCCAGCAGGCTGGGGAGCACAAGAAATTGTCCAATATGCGCGCGACAACGATTCGGGAAAGAGAATTACGTTTTTGGCCGAAGGTGATTTTGGTATGGCCGGAGACGTGCTTGATGCATTTATTTACCCTTCTGATAATATGGGAATTAAAGGGGAATGGCCTTTGGGGGAGGCTGAATTATTTGAAGCCCAGTCGCTATTGGAAAAGGAAGATGTGTATGCAGTATTTGGTCACCGATCTGAATTTCCACAACATTGGCCAATTAAATTGATAAAAAAATTCGAAAAACCAGGTAACAAATCCGCGATCTATTTCTTTAAGCTACAACCCTAAGTATGAAATTTGAACAAAAGTTATTCTTTGGGATAATTCTTTCTATTTTGATTTTAGTGCTTGGAGCCCAACTATTACCTACAACTCGTAACATGTTTGAATTTCACGATCAAACACAAGCAGCGCGAATTGAACAATTTACGGTAAATTTGCAGAACTTGCAGATTCCACCTCGAATGGCCCCGGACTTTTCATATGGTATGGGGTATCCGGTATTTAATTTTTACGCACCCTTTGCGTATTGGGTAAGCAGCATTCTCTCTTTACTTGGCCTGACAACAATAGGAGCGTTAAAAGCCTCATTTTTATTAGCACTGATCATTGGATTTGTGGGAATGTATCTATTTTTGAAAGAGCAATTTGAGGAAGCTTCAGCTCTGCTGGGCGCAACTCTTTACGTTACGTCAAGTATTATTCCGCTGGAAATTTTTGTTCGAGGAAATTTGGCAGAAATGTGGTTTTTAGCATTGTTTCCAATAACACTATATTTGCTAATGCGAAATGCGCAAGGGAGTTCTAAGAAAGTTTTTGTGATGACAACATTAACGCTCTCATTCTTACTTACGGTTCATAATATTATGTCGCTTTTAGCGGGAGTGTTAGTGGTGATATTTATTGGATTATTGAAGCATAAAAAACGAAACGTTCTTTCTCTGGTACTTGGGGTACTTGCGGGAGCGTATTTTTTGGTTCCAGCGCTTTTAGAATCGAACCTGACCCATGCGACTTATGTTGCGGCAATGACCAATTATGCAGATCATTTTTTGTGTGTAAAACAATTGTGGGTAGGCACATGGGGATTTGGGGGAAGCGTTCCTGGATGCGTAAGTGATGGAATGCAATTTGCGCTGGGAAAGATGTTATGGATATTTGGGTTTGTAGGAGGCGGGGCACTATTAGTGACACTTTTTAGAAGACGAAACTCTATGCACGCATATTTTGTACATAATGTGAATGCTAAAATTTCGGTCTTTATCGCATTGCTCACCGGTCTATCACTCTTTTTAATATTGTATCAATCGGCATTTGTTTGGAAAATCTTATATCCAATTTTGTCGCTGTTTCAATTTCCTTGGAGGTTTTTGGTTTTTGGGGTATTTGGACTTGCATACTTAGGTGCGTATGGAGCTAATTATCTTCGCGAAAAATTTACAATTATTTCTCCAAAGACTTGGGCATTCATACTATTTGTACTGAGTATTGGGCTTATGGTAAACATTTCGAGCCTTTATAAAGGACAAATGGTAAATAACACACTTTATGAAAGTATGTATATTTCTAATAATTACATTCGAAATTCAGTTGCATACAAGATTCCTGAGTATTTGCCTAAAACGGCAGATTATGAGTTTTGGAGAAGCTTTGAAGATCAAAATACAGTACCATATAGTGAAGGGCAGTTTGAAAAGGATCCGCTTCGAGCGGAATTGAATATTCACTATTTTCCATACTGGAAGATTATGGTTAATAAAAAGGAAGTGATACCAACAAAATTTGATAGTTTTGGAAGACCAATATTGGAGATTGCTGAAGGATCAAAACTGACAGTGACTTATGAACAAACGCAAATTGAAAAGTTGGGAAATATATTGACACTGGCTGCAATTGCGTTTTTATTTAGCATCGGTATTAATAATACATTATGGACACGAATACAGAACATAAAGAATTAAAACGAAATACAGTAATTAGTGCATTTAGTTTATTTTTTCAAAGCGGATTTAGTGCGATATTGGGTCTCGTAGCCAATTTAGTACTAACCATTTTATTAGCTCCTGCTGTTTTTGGTATTTACATTACTGT
This sequence comes from uncultured Gammaproteobacteria bacterium, assembly GCA_964413645.1. Lineage (GTDB taxonomy): Bacteria > Patescibacteriota > Microgenomatia > UBA1406 > HO2-37-13b > 2-01-FULL-39-24. Next base: position 22,467 of record CAYPSA010000008.1, on the reverse strand, counting down.
TTTATCACTTATTTCATTACTGAATTATTTTTCCGACATCGGACTTGCAGCCTCACTTGTACAGAAGCATGAAATTACTGATGAGGACATTTCTACAACGTTTACACTGCAACAATTGCTCATAGCTACCATTATTGGTATTGGATTTTTGAGTACAAATTTCGTGACCGAATTTTACAAGTTACCTCAAGCTGGCGTTCATTTGTATTGGGCGTTGTTATTATCTTTTTTCATATCGTCGTTAAAAACGATTCCTTCGATTTTATTGGAGCGCAAAATATTATTTCAAAAGATTGCATTTGTACAGGTTACGGAGAATGTAGTTTTTTATAGTTCGGTAATCATGTTTGCATTGTTGGGGTTTGATTTAGCGAGCTTCACATATGCCGTGATGCTTCGAGCGATAACTGGCTTAATATTAATTTATACAATTTCATTTTGGCGACCAACATTTGGAATTTCAAAAATTAGTTTGCATACGCTCTTATCGTTCGGTATTCCATTTCAGGCGAGTTCATTTTTGGCATTATTTAAAGATGATTTGATTATTCTTTTTCTAAGTAAAGTGCTTGGATTTGAAGCAGTAGGTTTTATAGGGTGGGCAAAAAAGTGGGCTGAGACGCCGATTAGAGTTATTATGGATAATTTGAGTCGCGTATTATTTCCGGTACTTGCTAGAATTCAACACGACAAAGAAAAGATTTCACGTCTTATAGAGAAGATTCTATATTATCAGACAATGCTTTTGGCACCTGCAATCTTTGGATTATTTATGACGATGCCGGTAATGGTGCAATTGATTCCAAAATATGCAAAATGGGAGCCTGCGTTACCGTTATTTTATATATTTTGTATTAGTGCATTTTTCTCATCATACTCTACGCCGTTTATGAACTTGTTCAATGCGTTAGGAAAAGTAAAAGTTTCGTTTGCATTTATGTTGTTCTGGACGGTAACAACATGGTTATTAACACCGCTATTTACAACGCAATTTGGAATGTTAGGGTTTCCTATGACGCAAATTATTTTAGCAACAAGTTCGTTATTGGTGATGACGCAGGCTAAAAAAATCGTGGACTTTAGGTTTGTTGAAGCGGTAAAACGACCGATAATCTCCACAGCCGCAATGGTAATTGGAATTTATATAGCGCTCTCATTTTTGCCAGTGACTTATGTGAGCCTAGTTATTAGCGTGGTAGGAGGAGCGGCAATATATTTTGGAGTATTATATTTTATATTTAGCATAAACCCAGTACGCGAAGTGCGTTTACTATTTAAACATGAATAATACCAATGCTACCTTCCAGGTTGACGTAACTGCAGTCATCGTTGTGAAGAATAATCCGGAACATATTTTAAAAACGCTGGAATCGGTCCGTTCTTTAGCAAGAGAAATACTTATTGGAGATATTGGAATCGATACCACATTGCTGGAGAAATTAAGAAAAATTGAGAATGTAAAAATAGTAACAATTACAAAACGAGTTCCGTATGTTGAACTAATTCGAGAAGAGTTACATGCGCAAGCAAAAGGAGAATATATTTTAGTACTTGATCCAGATGAAATTGTACCGCCATCACTGGCTACTCTCCTAGAGTCCTCAGTTGGGAAGTATGACTATGTAAAAGTTCCCCGTAAAAATATTATATTTGGAAAGTGGATTGAACACTCTCGTTGGTGGCCTGATTATCAAGTGAGATTCTTTAAGAAAGGAGCAGTCGTGTGGCCTACGGTTATTCATGCACAGCCTAAGGCTGAAGGAAGTGAACTCTTAATTGACCCCAAGGAGGAAAATGCGCTCGTTCATTACAATTATAAGGATTTGGATGAATACCTCTCAAAAGCTCCACGGTATGCAAAGGCTGAGGCGGCCGAGACTCTTCGCTCTGCTCAGAGTGACACAGGAGCACAGGTTGACACAAGCTTTACCTACTTTAGTAAAAAAGCGCTCTCTGAATTTATTGGACGATACTTTGCTGATGATGGATATAAAGATGGTATGCATGGATTTGTTTTGGCATTCTTGCAAATGATGTATTACTTTTTGGTGTACTTTTACGTATGGGAAATGGGGGGAGCAAAAGAGGTGAATCAAAAGACCATCCTTAAAGACACGGTTCAATTTTTCTCGGATTCCCTTCATGAAATAAGTTTTTGGAGTAAGAAAAAAGGTATGAGTAACATTTCATTTGTAAAATCGAAGTTACATAGTCTGACTCGTAAGATTTCATGAGAAAAATAATCGATTATATCTCCACACATAAGCACCTGCTTATTGCTGCTGTAGTGTTTTTATTATTACGCTTACTATTTTTAGATCAACTATTTCTTCTGCACGATGAACGAGATATTGTGCTGTCAGGATATTCAATTGCTAAAACTGGACATGACCTATTTGGAAACTTTTTGCCAATAAATTTCACGGGGATTAGTCCTGATAATCCAATGGTGTCGATTTACTATTCTGCGTTGTGGTGGTTGGTGTTGCCGATAAAGAATGTCTTTTTTGCTCGACTGCCTTTTGTAATAATCTCTTCACTACTTACGTTCTTGGTATATGAGATCGTAATGAGAATTGTTGATAATAAAAGATTGGCTTTCATAACCGCACTTATATTTTGTTTTTCACCGTGGGTTTTTCATGTTACTCGACTTGCCATGGATTTATCACTTGCGGCAGTTACGATTCTAGCGGCAATTCTTTATTACCTTAAAGGCAGACGATGGGTATCATATTTATTATTTTTCTTGACATTTTATAACTACCAAGGTTTTCGCGTGGTGATTCCTTTTTTGATTGTGTATTTGGAATTCATTAGAGGAAACACCGAGATTCTTCACCGCCATCCGGCGGTTCAGAATGACAAAGAGGATCAAAATGACAGAATAGTATGGGATGATGCGGTCGAGTTTGTTAGAAAAAATATTATTAACGTAATGTTTATTGTTTTCTTGTTTGCTTCGATTTCATTTATTGATAGGGCCGTTACGACTAAACGATTTTCACAGGTTGTTTTTTTAAGTCCTGAAAGATTTACTGCTGAAGTTAATCTACGTCGAGCAGCATCGAATGTTCCATTGTTGATTAGGGATACTTTCCATAATAAGATATCAGTTGCGGCAGATTATGTAGTTGATAACTTTGTTAAAGGGCAGGACATTTCATATTTATTTAAAACAGGCGATTATAGTCCAATTAATGGAAATGCAGTTGGAGGACAATTTTTCTTTGTGGGTTTACTGTTTTATTATTTGGGTATCATGGCGCTAGGGAATCGACTCAACCGGAAAGATTTTTTCTTAATAGGATTTATTTTCTTAGGACTGCTTCCCGCTATGGCGTCAGTCAATAGCTCGACATATTCTATTCGAGGATTTTTGTCTGCGTTGGGTTATGCATATGTACTGGCTTTAGGAGTAGATTTTGGTATTACGCTGAGTAAAAAGTTATTGCCAAAACCTCGTCATGCTTTATATGTAATACTTTTCATGGCTGTGGGAATAAATGTGGTTTATTTTACATATAACTATTATGAACGTCGTCAAGTGACCGTAGGTGAATTGTTTAATGAAAGTGAGAAAGTGGTTTCTAACTACCTACTGAGTCGACCTGAAGATCAAATAACGGTATATCATCATGCTCCTAAGAATGTATATTTATCGTACATATTTGTTGATAATGCTAATAAGTCTCCTATGATGGAGCAAGAAAGCGATACATATAGAATTAACAACGTTGTATTCATGAAATGTCCACTGGTACTCGATTTCACAGATATGTATGGCTCACTTGTATCTGAAACATGCATGAATCTTAAGACGTATGAACAGCTAAATAAAATTGTCTCTTCAGATAGAAAAATAATGTATAAAGATTTATCGCTTAAGACTGCGTATTTTATTTTTGAGTAGGGAGCTAAGTGCTATTGAGAGATCTGCTCAGAACCGGCATTCCAGTCAGATGAGACAGGTGGCTTAATAAATTAGGTTAGGAGCCTTCCCCATAGTTTTTATCGCGTTTGGGATTGTCAATTCTTGAAGTTGGAGAACTTTTATTGATACTATTCAAGCCAGTAATGACCCTGTGCTGTCTTTACCGTTCCTGATTCTAATAATATTTTAAGTGTTTCTTGAATTACTCTATTTGAAATCGATCTCCCCAGTAAGCCGCTTACAACCTCATGAATATGAGTTGTGGAAACTGGTTCACCTAAGAGTTTAAGGGCTTCTATAATGAAACTACCTTTTTGTGCGCTGGTAAGAGTGTTCGCATGTGAAGAACTACTTCTTAGCTTATCGATGAGTGTCGAGATACTTACGGGTTGTGCTAATAGTAGTTTACCTCTATATGCTTTATCTCGAAGATCTTGATCTGATGCACTTTGAAATTCGTAGACTGTTGATACAAGATTATAAATAGTAGCGCGCTGTTGGGGCGTAAGACTAATTTGTGCAAATCCATCTTTTTTGTTAAGTAATCCTGTTTCAACCGTGCCTTGTAAAAGTTGTCTTTGAATAGTTTGCGTTACTGCTGTTCGTAATCTTGCTGGATCATGCTGATAATAATCTCCAAATTCGTCGTATATACCACTGCAAATTTGATCGATTGAAGCATATCCATTCGCTAAATAAAGAAAATCGATCACAGATTGTGTTAATCCTAAAGGCGTCTGTCTTTCAGTTCTTAGTTTATTTGAGTTGATTCTATACATCGTCCTCACTCCGTCTGTTTTTCGTGTAATTATATGATTGGCACCAAGATTTTGTAGCTGAGCAATAAGCGAATCTTCAGGCGCTTTCAGGTCGTGATGTATTTGCACCTGACTAACAGGTAAAGTTGCAGTTAGAAGTGCCCGATATATTTCGAGCCTACTGCTTGGACCTCTTTTTTTCATTAAAACCGTCTCACCTTCTACTACTCGTTCATATGCTGGTACAACTGATGCTGCACTTCCTAGCATATCCCGCAAGGATACGTGAGGATGGGCTAATGAAAATTCAAGCATGGCGCTTGCAAATGGAATTCCATATTTTTTTCCAAATTCAGTAAGCTCATATCCGTTAGACCTTCCAGTTGTCGTATCAATAAGCTCTCTATCTAAGAAACCAACTCCAGCTAAAGTATCTAAATGAACTTGAACTAAATTATCCATAGGCCATCTTTCAGAATCTTCGCCGCGTAATTCATGCAGTCGTTTTGAAATTTCAGGAGGTGTCCAAATACCCGTTTCCATAACGCATACAATTAGAGCTTTTATCTCATTATTTCCTGCACCTGCCAAAAGTAACTCCATACCTTCTTTCGAAATTCCTTTTTGGAATTCTGGATAACCTTCGGAATATTGATGTGGGACTGGATGAGATTCTAGAGGCATAGTTTGGAATGCTGTGGCGGGCTAAGTAATGTTCAATTATATCACAAGATATCAGATATGAAGGTGGGAGAGTGGACTTAGTTCAGTTTTGGATAATGTAGGTATTTATTCAACAAATGAAACTTCTTTTCTAAGTAATATGCAAGAATAAATCCCAAGAAGGCTGCGACAGAAATGCTATTTCCTACTGTTCGAACTTTTGTATTGGTGAATTTGAGGTAAATATCATGCTTGCCTGCAGGAACGTTATAGGTGATTACACCTCGATAATCAGGGTCTTGGAATTGAATATCGACAGGTTGACCGTCGACCCAGACTTTCCACCCCGGAAAGTAAAAGGTGTAATCGACCATTCTTGTTTCTGTTTTATTCTCTACTGTATACTTTCTCCAGGAATTTGATAGTTCGCTCTTTACGACTTTTCCAGTGCCCCCAATAATGCCAACTTTTTCTGGATGAACTGGATAATCGACTGTCTCCCCGGTCCATACGGTGTTCATGTTGGTGGAATGGAGATTGACCACGGTGAATAGATAGCGACTAAACGGATGATTGGTATTGTTTTTGCTATATAGCTGTGGAAAGCGCGTAATAGCGAAAAAGGTAATAAGACAAAATGCTGCAAAATACATAACTCTGTTTGATGTTTTATTGAGTAAATACGCAACTATGATAGGAGGTAAAAATATGAAAAGCGACAACATTCTCCAAGGAAACTGAATATTACTGAGTAAGTTTATTTTTTGATAAAAAATGAGGGCATAGTCTGTAGTGAAAATGAGCGTTACAAGGCTTACAAGAACGGTTAAATCGAGAAGATCGGGTTTCCATTTTTTACTTCGAAGAACTCTCCCTAATATGAACAATACTCCTACTGCGACAATAATAACTTCGAATAATCCTGGTGTTACAAAATGCCCGCGATTTAAAATATCTCGTTCTAAATAGTAATACCAATTTGGATCGATAAAATTATTCAGATGAAGTGTTTGTCCGGGAGTTAAATGATTTCCCCGACCGTAATAAAAATATTTGATTTCAATTTGTAGCGGCAGTAAATAGTAGGCAGCCATGAGAAGTCCCCATATCATGAGGAATCCCGAGAGTAAAAAGGGTCGGATTTTATCTTTTTCATCTTTTAATAAGAAGAAAAAGTAAGGAACAACGATAAACATTGAAACGACTAACATCATGGGGTGGCTTAATGCTAGACCTGCCATGGCAATTGTTAAAAATGGAATTGCCCACAGTTTTCGTTCCTTTATTAGGTAGTAGAGCGCCATGAGAACAAGGGGGAAAAATACCGACGCAAAAAATTCGGGCAATGCTTCGCGGATATAAAGATTTAGGATTCGGTAGGGTGCAACATTATATAAAAAGACCGCTACGAATGAAGCAAGCGGGACAAAATATATTCTAAGGAATCGATAGAAAATAACATTTGATAAGACAGTTGCAATGAGCGCGACGATTTTCCAGGAAGTTATGGTGTTATTGGTAATAAGCGTAATCCATGCTCCTAAGTAAGAAATAAGTTGATGGGCGACCATGGGAACCGGCATGCCGTAATTTGCAAACCAATTTGACCACGTGGGCTTTAAGTCGCCCGAAAGCATGGCACGATAGAATTGAGTTATGGTGGTAATATGTACGCGTCCGTCCATGTGAGCACTGTGGCCTTGGTTAAAAAAGAGGTCAAAAACGAGGAGCGCGGAAATAAGGACAATCAGCGAGATGTAGATTTTATCGATTTTTTCTTTGAACATATGTATTGGTTGTTCGTGATTGCAGTGTCCTGTCAGCGGACTCGCCTCGCTTCAACATGCTCAGCGTCGCTCGCTCCTTACTCATGCCGGCATAGCCCGCAATCGATCGTCGCTTGCTGGCTCTACACGCTGCCAAAGGCCACTTGCAATCTCTTCACCCCCATTTATCTTAAAAGCAAATCATTGACTTTCAAATTCTTAAAAACAATTATATACTACATACAGAATGAAAAATATAGAGAGAAAATATGCGCTGATTGTTGGGATCGTTATTCTGGGATTATTTGTGTTTACGCAACCAAAACTTTCTGCGTATCTGTTCCCATTTAAGCGACAGGCAATGTGGAAGGAATTCAGGCAGACTGTCGTTGATGCTAAAGCTATTGAGGGTCAAACGTTCTGGAAATTTCGCGAATTCTATTACCCGGGGTCGTTTACGTTTGAGCCAAATGGGTTTGGAAAAGAATTGACCGAGCAAAAGGCAAAAGAACTCTCTATAACGCTCCTACCTGAAGCAACTGCAAGTGCCTTTTTAATTTACGAATCCGGAAAGTTTAATAGCTTGGAAGCACTTGTGAATCCAGGAGATTTAGCGGCAACAGTAAAAGATGAGGGTTTTAAGGATTATGAAGAAGGATCTGGCGATAGTTCATATTCAATGCTACGCTCAGGGAATAAAGTGAGAATTATGTTTGTAAAGCCGGTTTCTGAAATGGTAAAAGCGAATGGGTATTTTGACATGAAGAATAAACAAGATGCTGCACGAATTGAAGGGAAATACTGGTTGAGTGTGAGTGAAATTACTTTGGATTGACTGTATAGATAGTCACCGTCTTATTCTGAAAGATTTGTTCGATGTGCCCTTGGCAACCTTCCAGGTGGGCGAGTGGACGCGATGTAAGTTCATAGAGATAATCGACTTCATTAAGTACTTCGCAATTCCAGTCTAAGCTCTTCTTCATACGCTCCTCGTAGTCGACTCCCGTTAACTGTAGCTGAACTTCATCGGCAATATATTGTTGTTTGCCTGAAAATGCCGCAATGTACGCATTGTCGTTCATATGCGAAAGGGGAATTGGCACTTGAGTAATAAGACTGCTAATTTGCTTGTTTGGAAGAGGGTTGAAGACAACTCCTTGCGGCAGAGTTTTGAGGAATTCGAGGGCTTGCAACTCCTCTTTCGGAATATACGAGTGCGCAGGGAACTGTACGAACGTTTTAAAAATGTCGATAGATGATGGAATACTAAGGAGCATTATGAAAAATGCAACGATGATTCCCCCGCGTTTAAATTTCTTGATCAACTCGTAAAGCGCGCTTGCGGTAAAAATGTTGGCTAGAAAAAATGCATAGTAACTGAATTGAACGGTATTCCACCACTGTCCTTTTTGAACAAAAAACATATTTAAAAACATGGCGAAGATTATCGTTATCGTGATGAGGAAATGAAATGTAGTAAATTCCCTCTTTATTATTAATTTGAGAATATAAAAGAGTCCGAGTAAGCGGGTTCCAAAATTGAGAAGTAAGAAGAGGGAAATGACTTGGAGTTGAATAAGCAAAAGGCGTGGACTGAACTTTCCAGAATTTTCAAGAAAGTATTTTGCGTTCACTTTGTCGGGCATGTACAGTAGATTCGGATCCTCGATAAGCGGATACACGGTAGCAAGTGGTTTAAACGTCATAATCGCGCCGCCGGTTGTAGGGGCGAAAGGATTATAAAAAAGTAATACGGAAAGTGCTGCAAGTCCACCTAGTAGGCCGAATCGAGTTATGAACGAGCCCAGTTTTCTCTCCTTCGCCGACTGCAAAAAGAAATATGTACCAACTATAAATAAACTAATTACTCCTCCGTAGAACTTAAGCGCGATGTTGAGAGCAACGAGGAGACTTAAGATGAGTGACGCGCGCGTATCGCTCTTATTCTCCTTAATCTTAATCAGTATGTACAGGAGAATGCAGAGAGAAAATCCGAATTGCACGTTGGTAAGCGTAAGAAGCGACTGCATTGCCAGTAACGCTCCCGATCCTTCGATAGTTTTATCTTTTAATAGTGTAATGAAATACGAAAAAGAGCCAGAAAAATACATGAAAAAAAGAAGAAGCCCAACGAATAGACTCGAATCATGCAGTTTGCGTCCGAGTTTAATAATGAGCGCGGTAAAGAGTGTAAACCACATTAATGGAAGAACCTTAAAGTACGTAATAAGAGCGGGGATTCCAAGTTTAGAAAATACAAAGATAACGATATCAAGAAAAAAATTGTACCCAGAAAGCTGTGCGCCTGAAAATGTAGGGGCTACGAAAGGAAAATCGGTAAATGATGTCGCTACGATTGCTAAATGCCAAATTGCATCGTGTCCGTGGGCACCCCAGAAAAAAAGTCCGCATACTTCATTAAAACAGTAATTGCTCCCGCTTGGTACTATGGTCAACATGTATGCGACAAACGAAATAAGGATGAGTAAAAATAACGCGGCATATTTTTTGATATAATCGATCATATGGCCAAGTTTGCAATCATAACGGTGGTATATAAGAATTATACGGTACTTGAAGACTTCATGCAGAGTATTCTAAAGCAGAAAAATACACAGTTTAAGCTGTATGTAGTAGATCTTACGGAGGAGCCGGATTACGAGCTCCGGGGGCTCGTAAAGAAAACTTCACTGGATTCTGATGGAATCTCAAAGATTCAATTGCTCCACTCACAAAATAAAGGCTATGCTCATGGGGTAAATGTTGGCTTAAAAAAAGCACTTGAAGACGGTATTGAAAAATTCTGTGTAATGAATAGCGATACGTATTTTGAAGAGTATTTTGTCGAATCGATCCAATCATTTCTCAACAGCAATCCAAAAACAATTGGAGGTGGGAAAATATATTATGCAAAGGGCTTTGAATACCATAAGGAAAAATACTCCCCAAGCGATTTGGGTAATGTCCTTTGGTTTGCCGGAGGAAAAATTGACTGGAACCATGTGATTACTTCACATATCGGAGTCGATGAGGTTGATGAAGGACAATTTAATGAAGAGAAAAACGTAGACTTTCTAACAGGTTGTTTGATGTTTTTTGATAAAAGCGTTTTGAATACAGTAGGATTTTGGGATGAATCGTACTTTTTATATTATGAAGATGCAGATTGGTGTGTGAGGGCAAAGAAAGCCGGGATTCAGCTCAAGTATACTCCTCAAGTAACACTATGGCATAAGAATGCGCAATCTACCGACGGAGCAGGCTCAAGTATTCACACTAAATATCAGGATAAAAATAGATTAAAATTCGGATTGGCTTACGCTCCATTGCGTACTAAACTTCATTTGCTGAAGAATTTATTCTGGCACAATTAGTGTCTGATCGACTTCGAGTTCAAAAGTATTGGGATTTTTAAATGAATTAAATGGATAGTTTACAATACTCATAGGATCGACTTTGTATTTACTTGCAATCGTGTACACCGTTTCAGCCTCGACTACTTTATGCATATAGCCCGAAACTGGCAAAATGGTGAGTTTGACTCCTGACTCAACTTCTTCATCATCGGGAATTTCATTAACTCTCCTAATAGTTTCCTGCGAAATCTTAAATGCTTTTCCTATTGCTTCAATAGTATCGCCATATTGAGTTGTATAAAAGAGCACTTCAGAACGAGGTGTTGTGGCAGTAGGAATTACGTGTTTGACTGATGTTTCTCCCACAACATTTTTGTTGGGTTGTACAGTTAACTTGCTTACAAAGTAAATAAACGTGGCAATGAGAAGTAAAATAAGTAAAAGGTTGGTGTAATCGGTGCCTCCGCCCGAATCATGAGCTGCGTGTGCTGACATATGATATTGTACCTCTTTTTTTCCACAGATAATAAATAAGATTGACTATGAAAAAAAACCAAATAATTGAGTGCTTTTGTGTAATCGTTTGAGTTGTCCAATCACCGTATCTTATGAATGGATAGTACGCCAGAACTATTCCTGAAAAGAATAATGAAAAGTCCATGAGAAGTCCTTTATAAAACGGCAAAAAAATGAGAAGGTTTAAAAAGTACCATGGCTGAATTTCGGATGTGTATGAGATGAATAGAATAAGAAAAAGCGTTGCGACGAAAGAAATCATCGTCAACCTCTTTCTTAATGTTTCGCTTTGAGCAGGTATTGCCAATAATAGAAGTGGTGCCGTGAGATATTTGATACCAGCTGATAGGACCACCATGAGAACTGTTTTCTTTGGAATATTGTTAAGAAAATAATACACTCCCACAATTCCCAAAGAAACTGCAAGTAGATCATTATGAGAATTAATGAGTCCTTCAATAATAATGAGCGGTTGGGTTGCAAAAAATACCGCTATCTTTTTATCTATTTTATTAAGATAGTAAACGGCAAGAAAATAAAATGAAGCAAACATTATTTTGAAAAACCACAAATTCAAAATAAATTTTCCAAAAGCAAAAAATGACGGAACAAGCGTTATCGGTAAGAAGGTTGGGCCGTAAGGGTAAACTCTAATAGTCCAATGCATGAACCGAAGCCACGGATCGGCAGGGAAATTGATCGCCTTATGAAGGTAGGGGTTTTGGTGATAGAAGGTAAGAATTTTTGCATCAAATAGATAGTTGAACAGATCATGGGATAGGAATGGGTAACTTAGGAGGGATATAAGCGATGCTCCTAACGCAAGCTTTAGTACGTTAATCCGTTTGTAATCTTTAGTTGCAAAATAGTTAATTACTCCCAAAACTGAAACAAGCACTATAAAATATAACGACGAAGTTGCTCTTTGATGGTATCCAAGCTGTACCATGACATTTCTGAAATTTGTCCATACAGGATGGGAGATTAATGTAATGTTTGGATCAATGAGCGCATATGAATATAGACCAAAGAGTGAAAGTAAGATTAGAAAAATGGTTATCATATTATCGAGTTACTATTACAAACGAATTGTTTTCTTTAATAATTTTATACGGAATTTTCTCTGCGTCTAAATTCCCGGTTGCCCATTTGCGAGTAATGACCGCAAAGTCTTTTTCATTAGATTTGAATAGAGAAATGAGTGTTTCATCTTCGATTTTATATCCATAATGCCGTAATTCTCGAATAGGGTATATCACTCTATCAGCATAATACAATGCCATTGGTAAAAAGTCATCGTCTAAAAATACTTTTTGAGGAAGCGAATGTGCGGCTTTTGCAATTGCAACGTCATCGGGGATATACGTATCTGCTTGAATAATTTCGGACTTGAATGTTTTGACTTGAAGAAATGCGACGAGCATGAAAGCTCCTAAATACGCAAGTGCACGGATTTTGAGTGGGGGAACAAATGAAATCTTTGACATGCTTGATACAACACTTTTTGGTAACTTAATACCGTATGGGAACCATCCGTATGCAGTTATGAGCGCTACTGGAATGTAGACTGGAATTAAATGCCATAACTGTGTTTGAGTTGTTGTTAAAAATGGATATAAAACAAGCGCGTTCCAAAAGAGTAAAAAAGCGACTCTTTTTTTTAGGAAAGCACCTCGAATAAAAATGATTCCCAATGCGCCAATCCATAAGTAGTACCACTTTCTAATTCCCATATGTAAATAGAACAAAGGTTGAGTAGCATTAAGTTGAAAATATGACGTGATTGTTTTGTTGCGAGTTCCAATATTTACGAAATGATGTTGAATAAAATTGTGATATGAAAGCCAATGAACTATGTACCAAGGAAGAATAATTATAGCTGCAGCCAATACTCCCATTAAAATGATGCGTGCATTTTCGACTCTGCGCGCTTTAAGCGCTTGTATAACGTGATTACTGTTTGCAAGTAAGACAAGAACAATTGCAGATGCTCCCACGAGCGTTTTCGTCATAAAAAGGAACGCAAAACTAATCATGGCAGGTACAAACCATCGTATATCTACTCTTGATCTAATTGAGGTGTAGATAGTAAGTAGATAAAAGAATACGAATGGTGAGTCCAGGTTTCCTGATCGTACCCTCAGTACATACCACACACATGTTCCAAGAATTAGCGCTGCTACAAATGCTTGCGTTTTATTGCGAAAAAGCTGCAGGCTTACGAGATACGTGAGAGCGATCGATCCTATTCCAAATAGTACACTTGGAAGTCGCGTGGAGAATTCAGAAACACCCAAGAGCTTATATGAAAGTGCCATAAACCAAAATCCTGCTGGAGGATGATCGAAGAAGGGTAGCGTATTAAATTGCATTCGTAAAAAATCTCCTCGTGCCAGCATGTCGCGCGCGATTACTCCGTACCATGCTTCATCCCACGAAGAAAGGGTGCTATAATTGAAATGGAAGAAAAAAAGTATGCTGAAAAAGACTATAAGAACGTATAATCCAATATTATTTCTAACATGACTAATTATAAACTTCATTGCTTGAAAGTGTGGTTGCCGTACATAATTTTGTTCCTTCTGTTTGTTTATTTTAGAGCAAAGCCAATCTATTATCAAACGGTACCGTATACGTATGATCAGGGGAGAGACTTTTTAAAGGCTGAAGAAATTGTTCGATTTAAAAACCCTACATTCATAGGGCCAACTACGGGAATCGCGGGGGTGAATCATGGAGTCTGGTGGTATTACTTTTTGGCGGGTAATTATGCGGTGTTTGGAGGAAGCCCAAGTGGATTTTATTGGGGAGTGCTGATTATGACACTTATTACTACAATTTTATTTACAGCTTTCTTGAAGCGGGAATTTGGAAATTATATTGCTATTCTCTTTTTGCTAGTTGTAGCTGTATCGCCATATTTTGTGGGAATCTCTATTTTTGCCGGGAACAATATTCTAGCCCCGCCGTTTGTTCTGCTCTTTATTTATAGTGCCTATGAGTTGTTTAAAACCGGGAAAACCAAATTTGTATTTTTAACCGCTCTTTCTTTGAGTTTAATTTTTGAGTCAGAAATGCCATTTGGAATATTTATTATTCCATCATTTTTTGTAGCAAGTTTATTGTTTGCAGAATTGAGAAAATTGTATCGTAGTCGAAGCTCAATCTTCGCGCTACTTTCAGGTCTTATACTGCCTTTTACTTTCAGAATTCTTTTTGAAATCAAACATAATTTTTCACAAATAAAAGGGATTATTGCATTTTTTAATAATCCGTCAAAAACACATACACAGAATTTCGGAGGGATTGCTCATGATCGGGCACTTTTATTTTTAAGTTATTTTAAGGAAATCTTTTATGAGAATAATAACTTATTAGTTTTTGGGGTGATATTGATAATGCTTTCACTTTTGATTTGTAGATTCAAAACATTGTCTTCATTTAATCAAAGAATATTTAGATTCTTTGTAAGTATGATCGCCCTTATCTTTTTATTCTCACTCATGTACCGAAACAATTTTTTCTGGGATTATTATTTGGAAGGAATTCAGTACTTACTATTTTTTCCAATGCTACTTTTACTACATACTCTAAATCTTGAAAAATCGAAGAGGCTTATTATGGGAATGATTATTTTTTATGTGATATTAGTTGGAGCAAAAGTGCATTATGAATTCAATAATAATCGGGTACCACAAGTTGGTCTACGAGTTGATGTTGCAACTGCTCAGAAAGTATATTCAATAGTGGGAAAAGAAGATTTTTGTGCGCGCATTTACACGCCGCCCGTTGTTCCCCATACATATAATTATTTATTTCACTACAGTAATTTAAGCGGATATAAAGTACCTCTTGATAATTTTGTGAATGATTCTTGTATTATGATTATCGATCATGATGAATATAGCTTTCGAGTAGAAGAATGGAGAAAGAGTAATATTCCTGAAGGATTCACAATGGTTTCACGATATGAAATGCCCAATAAAACCACAATTGAACAATGGCAGAAAACTAGCGAAAAATAATTGTGTGTAGTAAATTTGGATCAGGAGTAACTTGAACTTCTTCTTCTGTAAGATCGTACTCTTCAATATAAAAGTTTCTATCGTATTTGAATACTTTATTTGGTTTACGGTCGATTTTTACCTGACCTGCTTTCCACCATTTTTCATTTGTGTATGGATGGTCATGTGCAGGGAATGTTAGAAGGTATGTTTTTCCACTCTTTTGGAAAGGTCTGGCAATTTTGTTTTCATTTGCCTTTTGGGCGTAGTTCATTGCATAGCGAGACGAATAGCCAAATTGATCAGCCGTATAAATAAAATAGCCAAATTCTGATGGTGCCGATGCAAAAATATCTTGTGCGGGTTTGTAATAATATTGCCACGTTCCGCCAGTTCTTCCGGTTCCTATATACGATGAGGCTTGGTAAATTTCTTTTGTAACATTGAAAATATTGAAGCCAAGAAGTAGAGCGTAAGCTACGAAGAAAATTCGTTTGTCAATATATTTATATGTTGAGGCGATGAATATAATTAGTAACGGTGTAAGTGGCCAGTAATAGTAGCTCCAAATAACACCCTTAAACACGAGTGTGGATGCCCAGAAACCCAAATACAGACTGATAATAAGGAAGTAAATAAGCTTGTCGTTTGTTGATTTTTTTCTACTGATTAAGCCAGCAATTATTGTTGACCACGTTGCAAGGATAAGGATTGGTATGTTATGTCCTATAAATGATATGCCACTGCGGGTAAATCCTTGAAATCTGTCGATTAAAAACTTTGAAGTTGTAGTATGGACTTTTCCTGCGTTTTCAACTCCGGTAAGAAAATTCAATACTGAACGAATTTGCAAAAAGTCATGTTTCAATTCGAATAATATGTACGATGAAAGTGGGATCAAAATGGTACTCATGAAAAATATATGTATGAATTCCTTTCTCTTTACAATGTGGAAAAGTACAATTGCGGTCGTAATAAGTCCAATAGGAACTCCAAATGCCATCTGAAATTGAATAATAAGACCCAGGATAAAGTATGTTAGTGCCAGGTGAAATTTATTTGACTCTTTAAGATAGAGGTATAGAAAATAAAAAAACAGAGGACTCAAGTAGACAGCGCCAGATGGATTGAATGAAGCTTTTACCAAACCGGCCGTAACAAAAGTATAAAGAACAGTACTAAGTAAAGCAACTTCATGCCCGAAAAGTTTTTTTGAAACATACCACATACCATAAATACTTCCGATAAAAAATATGAGCCAGCCCCATCCAACTACGACCGGGTTTCCTTGACCAATAATGAATGCGGGGATATTGACATATAGCCACAATGGACCGTGAAAGACGCCTGGAATTCCTCCGGCACGTGGCCCAATTAATGTGAACGGTTTTTCATGCACAATGTTTTCGAATAATAGGAAATCACGTGCTACATCGGTATGAAAAACAAGGTCGTTAAATAGAAAAAACCAGGCGCTTAGAATTATTCCGAAGATAATGAGACAAATAGAAAGAAAGGTGCCAATTTGCGCTTTGTTTCGTATTTTGTTCATGTAATAGTATTATAATACTAACAGATAGCGACATTATCAATGAGATTGTATGAACAAAATAACCGTATTAATTCAAGCATATAACGAGCAAGAGGAGATTGTTGAATGTATAAAAAGTGCGCGTCTACTATCTGACGAGATTCTAGTTGTGGATACTGAGAGTACGGACAAAACGGTCGCTTTGGCTAAAAAAGAAAAGGTTGTCGTACTTTCATTTCCTTATTCACGCTACGTAGAGCCTGCACGAAATTTTGGAGTTGAAAAAGTAAAAACAGAATGGGTGTTTTTATTAGATGTAGACGAACGGATAACAGAAAAGTTGGCGGAGGAGATAGCTGAGACCCTTCGCTCTGCTCAGGGTGACAGGTCCGAGATTCTTCGCTCCGCTCAGAATGACAAAGGTGTTGCTCAGGGTGACCCTTCGACTGCACTCAAGGCAAGCGACATTACTCATTACAAGCTTCGACGTAAAAATATTTTTGCGGGGAAAAAGTGGTTGCAGCATGGTGGTTGGAATTCAACAACTGATTATCAAACAAGATTAATTAAAAAAAGCGCATTTAAAGAGTGGCCACAAGCGATTCACTCGACTCCTATTATTGAAGGCGAAGCGGGATTACTCAAAGAGCCATTGCTCCATTATTTCCACAAGAATTTGGAAACGATGGTTGCAAAAACAATTGTATACGAAGATATTGAATCTGATCTGTTATTTAAAGCGTATAAGCCTGTGTCGACTTCTACATTTTTTAGAAAGTTTTTAGGAGAATTATACCGCCGTTTATTCAAGTGGCAAGGTTATAGAGATGGAACACTTGGAATTATTGAATCGATTTATCAGGCATTTTCAAAAACAATAACCTATTTATTTTTGTATGAAAAGTATCATGAAAAAAATTCTCATCGTTGATCCTTATTTAGATGTTTTTGGAGGAGGAGAGAAGCATATCCTTTCAATAGGAAAAGTATTTGAAGAACATGGATACGCGGTTGCACTGTTTTGGCATGATAATGCAATCCTCTCACATCTTTCTGACAAACTAAAGATCGACGTAAATTCTTTTACCGTTGAAAAAGCAGCGCGAAAAGGGGAAGGGTATGATGTATTGCTCTATGTAACCGATGGAAGTTATTTTATTCCAAAAGCTAAAAAGAATTATGTGTTTTGCATGTATCCACAAAAATCACTTTATGCGAGGTCTCTATTAAATAAAGTAAAGTGGAGAGGGTGGGACTTTTTTGCAAATTCAGAATTCACTGCCGGTTACATTTCCAAATGGGTAGGGAAGAAGACGGGAGTTCTGCACCCATTTATTGAAGATGCAATTTTCGATTCGTACTCCCCCATTGAAAAAAAGGAAAAAGTTATTCTTTCAGTCGGAAGATTTTTTAGACATTTGCATGCAAAAAATCAGCATTTATTAGTTGAGGCGTTTAACTCTCTGCAATCACGTCACTCAGAATTTGCGGATTTTAAATTAGTACTAGTGGGGTCAGTAAAAAAAGAAGATGAAGAATATTTTGAAGAAGTGAAATTATTGGCTCAGAAAAACAAGAATATTGTTTTGGTAAAAAACGCTTCATATTCAGAATGGTTACAGCATTACAAGACTTCCCTATTTTATTGGCATGCTGCCGGGTTGGGTGCGGACTTGACAGAGCATCCGGAAGCAACAGAGCATTTGGGAATGTCGGTGCTTGAAGCGATGATTTCTGGATGTATAACATTTGCACATAATTCAGGTGGACCCAAAGAAACAATTGAAAATGGAAAAACAGGATTTTTGTATGATACGATTGAAGAGTTAATTAGCAGGACAGCGGAAGTGAACTCTGCAAGCCTTGCTCTGCAAGGGGTATCTGCTGCGGGCAAGGAGTATGGAGAGAAAAACTTTTCTAGTGGCGTATTTAAAAGAAAAGTCGAAGAATATTTTAAGTTGTGATTGAGATCCCGAAATAAATTCGGGATGACATTAATAATTCAGGATGACATGCATATGAAAATTTCAGTAATCATTCCCGTTTATAAAAATAAAGAACTTTTGAAAAAAAGTTTTGAAAATAATTATAAGCATCTTAAAGGGTGTGAAATTATTGTAGTAAATGATTTTCCAGAAGAATCTATTGATGATATATTTGAAAAATACACCGATGTAAAGTTGGTGGTTAATGAAAAAAATATGGGGTTTGCGCTTTCTGTTAATCGAGGAGCAAAAGAAGCCTCAGGTGACCTATTGTTTTTGTTAAATTCAGATGTGTTTTTAAAAGACGATTCGTATAAAAAAGCCGTAAAGCGTTTTGAGGAAAGTGAAAAATTATTCGCAGTAAGTTTTGCTCAGATTGAAGAAGATGGACAAACGGTAGGAAAAAATAACGTGTTTTTTAAGAATGGATTTATTATGCATGAGCAAGCATGCGACCTTATGCCGGGACCAACCGGTTGGGCGGAGGGCGGGACGTGTATTATTCGCAAAGAGTATTTTGTAAAGCTTAACGGATTTGATAGTGCATATTCCCCTTTTTACTGGGAAGATGTCGATCTCTCTTTAAGGGCAAAGAAACACGGATGGGAAGTGATTTTTGATCCGGGGATTTTGGTAGAGCATCATCATGCTTCCACAATTGGAAAATATTATAAGGATGATTTTCGAGAAGTGATTTCGTATAGGAACCAGTTTTTATGTACATGGAAAAATGCGAGCGGTTCACAGAAACCTTCTCACATACTCCAGTTGCCATTTGTATTGGTAAAATCTATAATGACCGGAAATTGGAATTTGGTGAAAGGATTTTTTAAGGCCGTGGCGGCAACCTGCGGGCTGAGCTAGGCACGTTCAACCTAAGAGGTTGAATTTTTGTATGAAAACGAAATTACTATTACTTGGAATAATTCTTTTAACGGTACTTTTACATGTAGTAAAAGTAAAATCGCTCCCCGTGTGTTTAAATGCTGATGAAGCTGCATTTGGATACAACGCGTATAGTCTTCTTAAAACTGGAAAAGATGAGTATGGGGTAATGCTTCCATTACGACTCAAGTCATTCGGAGATTATAAACTCCCCTTATATTCATATCTTTCAGTCCCCTTTATTGGTGCAATGGGACTTACAGAAACATCAACACGGGCACTTGCAATGCTTATTGGAATTCTGTTTCCACTTGCAGTGTATTTCTTAACGAAAGAATTATTTGAAGATGAGCGAATTTCGCTTTTAGCAGCCTTTCTAACTGCGGTTTCTCCATGGATTCAAATAACTGCGCGACATGCTCATGAAGCGCCACTTGCTGTGTTTTTATTGGTGATAAGCGCTACATTTCTTCTGAAATTTTTGAAAAACAACGAAAATAAATATGTATATTGGTTTGCAGCTACCTCATTTATGAGTTTATTCGCGTATCATTTAAGTCGTCCGATTGTTGCGGGAATGGTGGTGTTTTTGGGTGTTACGCTTATGATGAGAGTTAGATTCCGAGCCCCCGGAGCTCGTAAAACTCTGTACACTCGCATAGGACTGCTTTTTGCAATCGCTGCATTACCACTCATTTTATTTTCATTTACCGATGTTTTATATAATCCAACACGTCTCAAGAATCTGATTTTTTTTAATGACGGGGGATTTAAGCTTTCAATTAAACAGAAGCTTATTGAAAAAGATTTGCCGATTTTATATAACCCCGTTACCCAAGCAGCTCTTGATTTACCTCATGAATATATCAAATATTTTTCACCAGAATTTTTAGTAATTCACGGCGATACGAATTATCGTTTTGGACATCCGGGAATATCGCTTATCACTCTGGCGGAATACGCATTAGTCTTTGTTGGAATATATTTCCTGATAAAAAAGAGACCGAAAAATGCCCCTTTTTTGCTCTTTTTACTCCTCATTGCACCCGTAGCTGCTTCATTATCGTTTTTTGAGTATTCAGCAACACGATCAATATTTATGGTGGTTCCCTTGCTGATAATAGCGTCATATGGCGCGGTTTCACTCGTAAGTTCCTTTACTCACCGTTATAGAATCTGGGCGGCTTTACTCCTTTTTTCTGCATTTGGATTCTTTAATTACATGACTTGGGATTTTTACTTTTTCCATTATCCATATAAAGCAGTTACATCTCGTTCATGGCAATGTGGATACAAGGAGCTGGCCCAATACGTAAATACGAATTACGACAAATTTGAAAAATTCAATATTACTACTCGAAACGGAGAGCCATACATTTTTATGTTATTTTATTCAAAATATCCACCAGAACAATATCAGAGACAGGCAAAACTGTCGCCACCTGATGAATATGGATTTGGACAGGTGTGGGAATTTGATAAGTATGATTTTCAATTTAACGTAGATCATCCGCAAGCAGGAATTTCATACATTGGGTATCCGGAACATTTTAATAATAAGGAAAATATAGATATGTCAAAAATTCAAAAGATAACTGCTGGAACGGAAGAGATGTTTTATATATACGAACCGTAATGTTCAAATAAGTTGAACAGTTAATCCTTTTACGAGTTCCGTTTTACGAGCTCCGGGGGCTCGTAATTAGATTTTTCCAACAAATGGTAGGGGAAAGGGTTCGGAAAGATATTTTTTATACAAAATTAAATCGTCTCCATGATCGAAGGCCATATCTTCTATAGGCGGTAATTGATCGACTGCAAACCACTCCAAGTGAGTAACCTCTTCATCGCCAGCGGTAAAATCAGAATTGGTATTTACTATATATACAAATTCAATAATCTGTCGATCCTCTTTGGGGCGATCTGGATTGTCTTTAATGTGAAACAGTGTCATTTCACCCGCAACGCATTTTGTTTCTTCATCAATTTCACGAGCTAATGCTTGTTCTAAATTTTCATCGCGACCAATGTATCCACCAATGAGTCCCCATTTTCCATATTCAAGCATGGGTTTTCCTCGAACGCTTCCACGTTTTCCTAATAGGATTTTTCCGTCTTTTATTAGTATTGCATTTACGGTGACATGACGTAAAAGTCCGGTGCCGCCGTCTTCAAATGTGCAGGTAATCATATGTACAGAATTATAGACAAGTTATAGAGTGCATGGATGAGAATCGGAGCAACGAGACTTCGTCGACTGAGAAATACGAATGATATGATAAGACTTAAAATAAAGTCGGTTGTCATAAACCAAATTAATACGGATCCACTAAGTTTAAGATTGGTAAGAAGGATGGGAATGTGCAAGATTAAAAAAAGTACGCTTGCTAAAAAAGATGAAGTATATGCGTTGTGAGATTCTTCATATAATCGCTTTAGTACAAAACCGCGCGAAATAATTTCCTCGCTGAACGCGGTAAAAAGTGCAATAGTCATTACCATGATTAAATTTTGCCCGTTATTACTTAGTAACGTTTGACCAAATGAAAATGTGCTATGTTCGGCATAATTTGCCAGGAGTGCTGAAAGTGCAAAAATTGCCCCAATTACGAGTGAAAGGTAAATATTGCCCGATAATTTTGCACTGGTAAGCCATACGGCAGGAGCAAAATCCTTTTTTTCAGTATTTTTGATATACCAATATACGGGAAGTACGAAAACGAGTGGTTTTGCAATTAGTTCATCAATAATTTCGGGAAGCTGAAATTTAGCTCGATACACACTCCACATAATGAGCACAATTGCCCACACGTTAAGCATTGATTGGGTTTTTGAAATCGGCTTTCTCATTACTATACAATATAGGGTGTTGCAGAGGAAATATCAAGGAGAATCGATAAAATCTGGTATACTAATCTCGATGCGGTTGTCGAGTGGTCAGGCGCCTCGCCGTGAAGGTGGGGAGACGGAGGTTCAATTCCTCCCCGCATCTCATATATGACCCCAAAAGATTATAGTAGCGTAACAAAAATGGTTGTTTTTCTTCAGAAATAGGTTGGTACAACAATC
>CAYPSA010000007.1:0-70098 GCA_964413645.1 uncultured Gammaproteobacteria bacterium | reverse complement strand
AACACGCCCGCCTTTGGAGCGGCGCGACTCTAGGTTCGAATCCTAGCTCCCCAGCACTTGATATTTATCAAAGATAAAGTCCAAAATAAGTTTACGGCAAACTAAAACGATGAAAAATCTAACAATTAAACAATTGACTGAGTTAATAATGCAGCAGGCAAAAGAAAAAGGTTTTGGAACAAAGCCAGAAGAGATCAATGTAGCAGAAAAAATTGCTCTTATACACTCGGAAGTTTCAGAAGCTTATGAAGCTTATCGTCATAATGATTTTGATGGTAATGACGGCTTTAAGATGGAGCTTGCAGATATAGTTTCAAGAACGCTACACCTGGCGGGCATTATGGACATAGATATTGAAGAGCAAATACTCAAGAAACTTGGAAATAATCAAAATAGAAAATGGGACTGGAAAAAAATGAATGAGGGCCACAGTTAATTGAGATTACTACTTTCGTTTTTATAGCTTGGCTTCCGAAAAATAAATTCATTGTAGCTTGCAGTTTACAGTAGTAGAGTGTAGGCATACTGCCCCATGTATCTATATGACATACCCTATGATAAATACACTATTTGGACCCAATGAAGTAAATCTTTTAATCGATTTGTTATTAAGTGTAATTGCGGGTTTAATAATTGGAATTGAAAGAGAATCGCGAGGTAAGGATGCTGGAATAAGTACACACACAATGGTTATTATTGGAGCAATGTTATTTACCTATATGTCCTCATTGGTTGATCCTGCTTCAGAATCACGAATTGCTGCACAAATAGTTTCCGGAATTGGCTTTTTAGGAGCTGGTTTAATAGTTAAAGATGGTTCGAATGTTAAAAATTTAACTACAGCAGCAAGTATTTGGGTATCGGGAGCAATTGGAATGGCGTTTGGATTTAATTACCACATGATCGGTATTATTGTCACAATAGCAATTACCATTATCCCACGTATTCCCCATGTAAATAAACGAAGTCCTGAATCAATTTTAGAATCAAAAAAATAATTTTAATTTTACGTAATACGTCTTTTGAGAATATTGTATGGACGATTTTAAAAAACAATTAAAAATTGCGTACGATAAAGATGCTCAAAGAAGAGATTCTGCAGAGGGTAAGCGTGATCAGTGGAAACTAGATGTAAGACAACAATTCATAGATCTTCTAAATAGAGAAAGTAAAAAGACTATTTTGGAATTGGGTTCGGGCGCAGGTTTGGATGCAAAATTCTTCCAAGAAAACGGCTTTGACGTTTTAGCTACAGATCTTTCGAATGAAATGGTAAAGATGGCTAAAGTACGAGGCTTAAAAGCAAAGGTGGTAGATTTATATAATCTTTCTAAGCTCGGTAAAACTTTTGATGCGATTTTTTCGCTAAATGTATTACTTCATGTTCCTAGAAAAGATTTAGGGCATGTTCTTGAAAACATATGTAATGCATTAAATAAAGATGGAGTTTTTTTCTATGGAGTGTATGGAGGTAAGGATGAAGAGGTGGTCTTTACTGATAAATCAAAAATGAATTTACCAAGATTTTTTTCATTCTTAACTGATAAAACTTTACTTCAAGCCGTGAGTGAAAGGTTTATTTCGCTAGACTATCAAAAGATAGATATTAAAGGAAGTCAGCCTGGTTTACATTTTCAAGCATTATTTCTTAGAAAGAAGTAGAAAATAATATCAGAGAGAGTGGTGAGAAGGACTGCGAAACTAATTAATTCATACTAGTATCAACGAGGTCTTCATTAGGACGGATAAGTGAAATATATAGTGTTATAATATTTGTATGAACGATACGCTATATTCTGTCATGGGGAATCCTACATTTGTTACAATTCTAGTTATCTGGTCACTATTTTGGAAAGGTATAGCTTTATGGAAAGCAGCACGAAAAGAGCATGTGAGTTGGTTTATAATACTTTTGTTCGTCAACACATTTGGTCTTCTTGATATTGCCTATATCTTTTATTTGAATAAATATTTTTTTGGCAGTAAAAAGTTGATGGGATTAATCAGAGGAAAACTTTCAAAAAAAGTTGAGTATAAATATTAGGGAACAAGCTGTCTGGCCAGATGAACATCCAATTCCTAGTCGCTGCTTAACTCATTGATTCATTCCTTTCTAAGTTCTTTCAAGGATTCATCAATATCCAATTTACTCTCAAATGTTGTAGTAATCTGAGTCCAAGAAGCGGGAAGATTTTTAAGCGTCCATGCTTGTAGTACCCGGTCAAGTCCGGTGAAAATAAACAATGCTGTTGCTAAAATAATAACTCCAAAAATCTGTCTGATTTGTACATTATTTCGTTTCACAATTCCAAGTTTTACAGAAGCATTACTTCCGGCCTTTGCAATAAAATACAACGGAATTCCTGTTCCCAATGCATAAGCAAATGCGATAAATATTGTCATAATGGAAAATGAATTTACAGCAGCAAGTGTTGCGACAGCAGCCACAACTGGGCCAATGCATGGAGTCCAGACAATGCCCAAGCTCATACCTGTTATAAATCCTCCACCAAATCCATTACCTTGATTCTGAATTGGACGCACTCTCCAATGGTTTTCTATAAAAACCTGTACCCTTTCCCAAATAATAGGGAACAACATGCTTAGGCCAAATATCACGAGAAGAATTACCGCGAAATTACGAATAATATCAACCGATATACCAAATGCTCTAACGATTGTTGCAAGAAGTAAAGAAGCAATAGTAAAACTCACGACGAGTCCTGTAATTACCCCTCTGATTCTCCATATTTTACCATCGATTCCACTGGTTAAAATTATTGGAAGTATTGGTAGTACGCATGGCGAGAACACAGTAAGTACTCCGGATAGAAATGCAATTGGTATAAGTAAAAACATATTTTTTTAGTAGATCATTGAAGTCTGTTCCGATCCGTCTTTAAGACTGTTAAAGTTTCGAATTATTTTGCGTTAGTTAAAAGTGTTTGCACTCCTTGACCTCCACTGTTCCATCGGGTTATCTCTTTACCCATTTTATCTATTTGAACAAATGTATCTTGCATAGTAACTGCATACTTTTTCTTTAAGTCTTTCGCCTTGTCATAATCTACCCTTAAAATCGTCACGTCAGAGGGAATCTTTTGAAAGTTTTCCCGTATATCCTTATCTGCCGCCTGACACGTTGGACACCAAGCAAGCGCTGCAAAGAAAAGTAATGTTTTTCCGTTATTCTTATTTGCAGTTGCCAGATTTGCTTCTGAATAGTCAACGTATCGTTGGGTAAGGGAAGCGTCGTTAACTTGAACATCTGGTTGAGAGTTGTCCGATTTATACTGCATCGTGTCGGATTGTGTTTTTACTTGACTTCCCGTTTTGGAATAGTCTGGCTTATTAAGAATGAAATACCTTCCACCAACTAATACCAGGACTATAATTCCAATTGTTATATATGATGTTTTCATAAATTTACCCTTTTCCGTTCGTTGGTAATGGGTCATTTCTATTCTAATAATACCATGAATTAAATTAACTTGTCAGTATTAGAATATATAATCAATTCATTGTAATAAAGTGATATCTACAATGCTATTGTATCAATACGAACATGTTATGTCAGTTATTCACTAATAGTTGAAGAATGCATAACTATACTGGGTATAGAAGGAAAATTAAGTATCATGAAACTCCACGATCTCATTCAAAAAATAGCCCCAATCCATCACCCTCATTTTACTTAGAATATGTTGGACTATGTGATATTCAAGAATTTGAATTACAAAAAAAAGATGCTATTGGTTGGAAATTGTTAGCTTGGTAGGCCGAAAAAAATGTATCAATATATTTATAGAAAATCACTGGAAAAAAATCATTAGTTAGCTTTTGAGCCTCTCATGTGGGTTTGTAAGAAAATATAAATTCGGAATTGATATAATATCAAAATATGAGTAATGAAGTCGTTTCGATGGGAACTATGTATTTGGATATTAATGCTTATAATTTTCCCTATGGCACAGGGTTAGAGCCTGGCAGGGAGGTTGTAGGTGGAGCATATGAAATCGTCGCAGGAGGTTCTGCGCTTAATTTCGCACGCTTTTGTACAGCACTAGATTTAGACGCAATATTTATTGGGAAAGTAGGGAATGATTCTTTGGGAAAGGTGCTTGAACAGCAAGTGAAAAAAACGGGGGTTAGGCCAGCTCTTATTATTTCAGATGACGTACAGACGAACATAGGGACAAATTATCTAGGGGAAGCTGGAGCTTCAATAATGACCGCTATTGGATCGGCAAACCAAGCCTTACAGGGCGGAGAGGTTTTGGAGCAATTAAGAAAAGTCAGTGATCAGGTTGGGTATTTGTATTTAGGTGGCGCATTCAAACTTGCAGGAGTTTTGCCTCATTATGAAGATATTGCAAGCTATGCCCGTACACATGGGACAAAAGTTGTTTTGGATCATGGACGTATTACGAATGCAGTAAGCGCGGAAGATAGACAAAAAGTTAGAGATGTGATTGGTTTGGTAGATTACTATCTACCAAGTAAAGATGAATTTCTAGGTTTGTGGGGAGCTGCAACGATAGAAGAAGGTATTGAAAAAGTGAGAGGACTCAGTGATTGTATGATAGTGATAAAAGACGCTCAAAATGGCGCGATTGGATCAAAGGGCACTCAATACATTCATGTACCTTCGTTTCATGTCCAGGTAAAAAATAGTGTTGGTGCAGGCGATTGCTTTAATGCCGGATTTATTAAAGCTCAAACTCTTGGCTTTGACCTGCAAAAAAGTATGCGTTTCGCATGTGCTACAGCAGCGATTAAAATATCACAAGATAATCTACCCAGTGCGAGCTTAGTAATGGGAATGATGGATAAATAAGGGTTATTTCTTATGTCATATAACCAATACTTCTTTGAAGCAAGGGTTTGGTTGTATCTGGGAAAAGCTGGATGGTATTTTATTTCGGTACCAATAGCTATTACCGCTGATATTCATGAAAAATTTGCAGATCGCAAAAGAGGATGGGGATCAATTCCAGTAAATGTACAAGTGGGAGCGTCTCGTTGGAAAACTTCAATCTTTCCCGATAATAAAGCAAAATGTTTTTTATTACCCTTAAAGTCTGAAATACGAAAAAATGAAAATATAAAGTTGGATGCAGTTTGTAAAATGACTATCGAAATTATTTAGTCACGCCTTACTTTGGTTTGAAGATCATCAATTTTCTGTTCTAATACATCAAGTTGATTCATTATTTTTTCCAACTCTTTTTCTTCATCTTCTTCAACAAAAAAACTCGCAATGTTTGCGGTAACTATCGAAAATAACGATATACCTACGAGCATAAGTATTACCGCGAGTATGCGTCCTGTCAAAGTAATAGGAACAAAGTCGCCGTATCCAACCGATGCAACCGTCGAAAAAGCCCACCACACTCCTTCGGTAAATGTTTGAATTGGTGCATCTGGTATAGAATTTTCAATGATTGTCACAAGGATTCCTATGATCACGGTAAAGGTGAGAGTAAAAGCTAAGACATAGTTAAGTCTGTGAAAAAAAATTATTCGTAATAAATCCCATTTTTTATGCTTGTAATTGATCATTATGTATTTATCATACCTAATTTTTTACCATCATGCGAACATAAAAGTATGTGGTAATTTTCATTGTTATATCTTATGTTAGCTACTGATAAGTACCGACTTCCAATAGTAAATGAGATTTGTGATTAAATATGGTATTATGTACTTATGATTCGATTTATTTACACACTATTTATCGGAGTCTTCTTGGCGCTTTTTGTAGGAGTTGGAATTTCTGCATTTTACCCTGCTCCTAAATATCCTGAAATGCCTGTGGTTATACGATACGAGCCGTTGCCGGATACAAACGTAAAGGAGAGTAAGGAGATTGTTGAGCAAAGAAAGATATATGATGTGCAAGAAAAAGAATATAGAAAAAAGTCTCAAATATATGAGCGTAATGTTTCTACTATTGCAATAATAGCTGCGGTATTTTTTGTAGCGATCAGTTTAACTTTGTTAAAGAAAATATATTTGATTGCCGATGGAATTTTACTTGGAGGAGTGCTTACTCTGTTATATGGAACTATTCGTGGTTTTAGCACAGAAGATACTCGATTCCTATTTTTTGTTGTTTCTGTCGGGCTATCTATTTCACTGCTCCTTGGCTATATAAAATTCATTAAGCCACTTCAAAAAGGAAAGAAGTAATTCTAATACTAGAAACAATGAAAACAACCGCATCATTTCTTACTAATGTTGGACTAATTACCAGTAATGGAAAATGGGGTCAGAATGTAATGGCGTGCGAATGGACACATCAACTTTCGTACGATCCTTCTCTGATTGCTGTTTGTATACGACCAGGCAAAGCGACGTTTGAAAATATTCAAGAAACTGGAGAATTTGGCGTGAATATTGCATCGGTTGATCAAAATGTTATTTCAAGCGTTGCCGGAAACAATCAAGGAAAAGAAGTAGATAAAATTGCTTTGCTTAAAGAGCTTGGAGTAAATTTTTATGAAGCAAAATCAATTAATGCTCTAATGATCGAAGGAGCAACTTTAAATGCAGAATGTAAATTGGTTAAAGTCATCGATATGGGTGATCATCCGATTTTTATTGGGGAAGTGCAAGAATTTACGGAGCACGAAAACGACCCAATTATTTATCATAAAGGGAAATATTTCAAGCTCGGTGAACAAATTCATAAACCGGATATAAGTAAATTAGAGCGCGTAACAGAATTAATCCAGAAATATACGAAGTAGCTATACTCCCGATACGCCAAAAAGACTTCCAATTCCGAATGTAATTCCCATTGCTAAAATACCCCCAATAACAACTCTAAAAACTGCTCGATTAACTTGTGCACCGCCAATTTTAGCGCTAACGGTTCCGGTAATTGCGAGTGCTGCGATAACGGATAAGAATGCAGTGGGAACTCGTAACGCTTCAGGAGGCAATGCGATTGCAACTAATGGAATCAAAGCTCCAGCAACAAACGAGACTGCTGAAGCAAACGCAGCTTCCCAAGGACTGGTTAAATTATTTGGATCTATTCCAAGCTCAATATCTACATGTGCGGCAAACGCATCTTTTTTTGTTAATTCTTTTGCAACTTCCATTGCGGTTTCTGCTGATAATCCTTTATTTTCATAAAGAGCGGCAAGTTCTCTTAATTCTTGTTCAGGAAAGTGTTTTAATTCGTATGCTTCTTTTTTAAGAAGCGCACGCTCAGTATCGCGAGAACTACTTACCGAAACATACTCTCCTGCTGCCATTGAAATTGCACCAGCAATAATTCCTGCTGTTCCGGCAGTAAGAATTGCGGTTGAGGAATTTGTAGCACCAGCAACTCCGACAACTAAACCCGCAATAGAAACAATGCCATCATTTGCTCCTAATACTGCTGCGCGAAGCCAGTTAAGAGAGCTGAGCGCATCAAACGTATGTGGTTCGTTATGGGTATGCATAAATCAATTATAGTGTGTAGAATATCTGAATGTCACAGTTAAATTACACTCCACTCCGGCGTACGCATTTGCATAGATCGCGAAATAATAATCGAGGAATTATATTTACTCTTACTGTTTTAGTGCTTACTTCACTTATCTCTTTTTCTGGAACTAATTATGCACTCTATACATATTTTCCCATACGAACGCAGGTTAATGCTGCGCCGGTTATTGCGTATCCCACACTTCCCACTTCTTCGTCTCAGCTTTCAGAAGTAGTCCAAAAAGCGATGCAAGGTTCAAAAGGTAAATACGGGATATTGATTAAGAACCTAAAAACAGAGGAGATATATCATGATAACGAGCATATGACATTTGAATCGGGGAGTTTGTATAAGTTATGGATTATGGCTACTGCATATAAGCAAATAGATGCGGGTACTCTTAAAGTAGCCGACGGTTTGAATGCAGACATTCCAAAACTAAATGAACAATTTAAAATTGCTACAGAAGATGCGGAACTCAAAGAAGGAACAATAGATTTCACTATTGGAAGTGCTTTGCGTCAGATGATTACGATTTCACATAATTATGCAGCCCTTGCGCTTTCCGGCAAAGTAGGCATGAAGAATGTGAAAACTTTTCTACGCGAACAGGAATTAGAAGAATCATTTATTGGACAACCGCCAAAGGTTTCTGCATATGACATTGGGATATTTTTTGAAAAGTTATACAATCAAAAGCTTGTTTCACCCAGTAGCGATAGAGAAATGATAGAGCTTTTAAAAGAACAAAAACTAAACAATAAGTTGCCTGCCAAGTTGTCGGATGACATAGTGATTGCACATAAAACAGGTGAGATAGGTTTGTTTACGCATGACGCTGGAATTGTATATACGCCCAAAGGAGATTATTTAATAGTGATTTTGTCGCTAAGCGACTATCCACCAGGAGCAGAAGATCGTATTGCAACGGTGTCAAAAGCAGTGTATGATTACTTCAGTGAATAAGTTGAAAACATTTGGTCCGATATTTATTATCATCGCTGCGCTCTTATGGAGTTTTGACGGTCTGCTACGGGTAAGTTTATACTCGCTTCCACCCGCTGTTATTGTATTTTATGAACACCTTTTGGGTGCACTCTTCTTATTGCTTCTTTCTTTCAAATGGTTTAAAGATTTGAAAAAGATGACTCGAAAGGAATGGACTGCAGTTTCTGTGATTGCCTTATTTTCAGGAGCGTTGGGAACAATATTTTATACATCGGCTTTGCAGCATATTAATTATTCACAATATTCTGTTGTCGTTTTATTACAACAGCTTCAACCAATTTGGGCGATCGGTATGGCAGCGTTGTTATTAAAAGAAAAAATTACAAAAAAGTTTATTGGTTGGGCTGTCTTAGCATTGGTCGCTGCATATTTTATTTCGTTTAAAGATTTACAAGTAAATTTCGCAACAGGTGCAGGAACAGCAAAGGCCGCAATCCTTGCTTTAGGAGCTGGTGTTATGTGGGGATCATCGACAGCGATTTCGAAATATGTTTTGAATAAAGTTTCAGTGTTAACTGGAACTACATTGCGGTTTATCTTGACACCTATTTTTGCTTTTTTACTTATTTTTGGTAACAATCAGACAGCCTCCTTATATACACTTACTGCACCCCAATGGCAGACATTATTATTAATTACGTTTTCAACCGGAATGGTTGCGTTAGCATTCTATTATTATGGACTAAAAAAAACACCAGCCCGAATTACTACATTATGTGAGTTAGTTTGGCCAGCGAGTGCAATTTTAATTGATTATTTTCATTTTAATAAAACCCTTTCGGGAACACAGATTTTTGGAATAGTCTTGTTGGGAATCGCGATTTATAATGTGACACGGCCGTTGGCAAAAGAAAGAGTATCTCTTACGAGCTCCGGGGGCTCGTAAAGTAGCTACGAGTATCTGAAATATCATTTTCAATTTGTTTGATTAATTCTTCGACATTTTCATATTTCTGATTCTCTCTTAATTTTTTATATAATTCCACCCTAACTTCTTTACCGTAGATTTCTTCATCAAAATCTAGAATGAAACTTTCTAATTTGTAGTCGTTTTCATTAAATGTTTTTGCATCTCCAATAAATGTTGCAGCCATATGTGCTTTTCCATTTATATAAACTCGCGATGTATAAATTCCCGACTCAATATGTTGATTGAGTTTTACGTTTACCGTTGGATACCCCATAATCCTACCTCTTTTTTTTCCTTCGATAACGGTTCCGGTAATTGTATAGAGTATATCCATAAGAAATTGCAAATTTACGTTATTCAAGTATACTCTATAACTATGGAAACAGCAGTATTTGGCGGGGGATGTTTTTGGTGTACAGAAGCGATTTTTCAGCAATTGAAAGGAGTGATCTCTGTTATGTCTGGATATGCTGGAGGAACAATGGATACTCCTTCGTATCACGATGAAACAACCGGAGAAACCGGACATGCAGAGGTTATTAAGATAGAATTTGATCCAAATGTTATTCCATATAACGATCTTTTAGATGTATTTTTTAGTACGCATAATCCCACGTCATACAATCGACAGGGAAACGATGTAGGAACGCAATATCGCTCAATAATCCTATATACAACTGAAGAGCAAAAAGTCATAGCTCAACAGGCTCGTGATATGTTGATAACTTCGCATCAATATGAAGGACCTATTGTAACGGAAATTGAACCATTAAAAGAATTTTATGCTGCCGAACAATATCATCAAGATTATTACAATCGGAACAAAAATGATGGGTATTGCGAAGTAATTATTTCGCCAAAGTTACAAAAATTACGAGAAAAATATTCGGAGAAATTGAAATAATATGTCAGAAAGAATTAGTTGTTGTACGGTTGTCGAAAACGAGCAAAAAGAGATTCTATTGGGAATCAGAAAAGGGAATTTTCGACCTGGAGAACGTTGCTTGCCTGGAGGCAAACTTGAAGACAGAGAAGAGCTTAAAAAAGCAGCAGCTCGAGAGCTTACGGAAGAATCTTCGCTTGTAGCTCGCGAATTGCATTTTTTAGGAGTAGTCCGAGAGTTAGAAGAAGGAAAGTCGACCTATGTCCATTTTGCGTTTCTCTGTAAAGACTTTGAGGGAACACCTCGAATTGTAGAACCAGAATCTTGCGATGGTTGGGAATGGTTTGATCCAAAAGATTTACCAACAAACGTTGTTCCCTATCATAGGGCAGTTATTGATATGTATGTGAATGCAGATTCTGAGAGGTTAAGAGATTTAATTTATTAAGAATTGGAGAGGAGAGTTTTTCTTGAAAATTTTGAACGAAATTTAATGTTTAAAAGAGTCTTTGTAATATATTTATTAGGATGGTTGCTTATAGATATTTGTTCTTTTATTGTTAAAAAAGCTGGAATTGCGCAGTTTTCATTCTTATTATTTGTTTCAAGTTTGTTGATAACGTATTTTATTCCTCAAATAATTCGGATATTGTTTAGAGGTAAAAAATATGAAGGAAAACATTTAAACGAACTATGGTCGTTTACAAATTCACTTGGAATCAGACTCAAAGATTTCTTCTCAATTAAATCTACAGGTAGTAATGCTTATGCATGTGGATTTGGAGGAAACAAAATTGTAGTTTTTCACTCAACAACTCTCGAGCGCCATCCTTATGATGAATTGGAGGGAGTGGTTGCTCATGAGCTTGGACACTATGTAAATAAAGATCAAGTATTTTATTTAGTCTTAGTGAATATTATTCTTTTAAGCACGTCATATGTTAATACGACTTTTTTCTCCAGCTCAACAAAGTCTCTTTTGCTAATATCTCTACTTGAGTCAACGCTCCTATTACCCGTGGTTTTATTAATAAGTCAATGGCGCGAGCGTTTAGCTGATAAATACGCTAAAAAAGTACTTGATGACCCGGAGAAATTTGTTAGATTCTTTGAAAGAATGATAAGTGAGGATGAAAGAATTGGAAAAAAGTGTTCAACGAATCGGAATATCTTTGCGAGATTTTTAAGAACGCATCCATTAATTCATGATAGAATTAAGTTCTTGAAAAGTTAATTATGAAACTCAATAAACTAACTCCTGAAGAAGAACGAGTAATACTCTATAAGGGAACAGAGGCACCTTTCACGGGAGAATATGATACGACCTTTCGAGAGGGTACATATATCTGTCGTCAATGTGAAACTCCATTATATACTTCAAACAGCAAATTTAATTCTGGTTGTGGATGGCCTGCGTTTGATCAGGAAATTCCGGGAGCAGTGACAAATACGAAAGATCCTGATGGCTATGGTGGATTTGAGATTGTATGCAATACGTGCAAAGCTCACTTAGGACACATCTATGAAGGAGAGCGGTTTACTGAGAAAAATACTCGACATTGTGTGAATTCAATTTCACTGAAATTTGTGCCGAAAAGGTAAGGATGACTCCGGACCTATTCTCTTCTCAAAAGCTTGAGCATTGCAAACATAAATCGTGATTGAACAGCATCTTTATTTCGACGCGTATGTGTTTTAATAAATTCAGAAGTTTGGGCGATGTCGTCATCTTGCTTATTTTTAGATAGTGTAATTTTTTTTGCAAGATCATAAATTTCTTCTTCATCGGCGGTAAATTCATATCCGTTGTATTGTAAGAAAACTCCTGCGGCGACAATTGAAACTCGCTTGTTCCCATTATTAAAAGGGTGGATTTTGTTTATGAAATACATATAGCATGCAGTTTTTGTATAGATATCTGGATATAAATCTTTTTTTCCAAAGGTGCGAGCGGGGGAAGCGATTACTCCATCTAATTTATCAAAATATGTATGTTTGTATACAGGAATAGGATCGTTGTTTTTCTTAAAAAAAGAAGCAAGTTCACTGCAGATAACCTCAAAATCTGATAGTGTTAAATAAACCATTATTCATACGACAAACGTTTTAACGTTTTGCCATATTTTTTAATCATAACACGGGTATACTTGCGAGTTGTATCTTCACGTTTTGTTTCTTTGCTGAAGAGTTTATTGACCAGTTTGGTGAGTTTTTTTTGCATTTTTATAATGTATCAGATTGATATCGTAAATGCAAGCGGGCGGAGATCTCTCACACCGCCAGCTGGCGGAGTTCGAGACGACAAAGGTATCGCTCTGAATGACAAAGCTTCATGTTATAATTCCACAAATGAGTCAAGGAAAAGTAATATTTGAAGGTGAAACCGATGACGGGAACAGCTTTGTGATACGATATCCAAAAAGCGATGACGTTCGAATGCTTCATCGATATATTAATAATCTCTCTAAGGAACAAACGTATGTAACATTTCAGGGTGAAACAATTCCTTTAAAAAAAGAACAGGAGTTTTTAGACTATCAACTTAAAAGAATCGATCAAAAGCAAGCAATTCTATTATTACTCGATGTTGATGGAGTTATTGAAGGAGTTGGAGGAATTGATTTAAAAGATCATACCTCATCGCACATTGGTGTTATGGCAATTTCACTTGCTAAGGAATTTCGTGGAAAAGGAATTGGTGGATTATTTTTGGACAAACTTTTAGAAGAAGCAAAAAGCAATTTAACCGATATGAAATTAATCACACTTTCTGTATTCGCCATAAACACAACTGCAATTCATTTGTATGAACGATTTGGGTTTAATGAATATGGGCGACTTCAGGGCGGGATTTTATATAAAGATGAATATATAGATCAAATAGAAATGTGCAAAGAGGTATAATGCCTGTTTATGGTACAATCGTTCGTATATGATTCGACTGGTGTTGGCCATATTAGCTGGAAAATTTACCGCGTTTTTAATCCGTACTTTTACTCAATCAGGGGGTAGTGCTGCACCCGGACTTGTTGCTTTATATATTGATCCACAACTAATTCGCAAATTTGCAAAGCAAATTCCTCAGAATATTGTGGTTACAGGTACTAATGGAAAAACAACAACCTCAGCGATGATTGCCAACATTCTAGTACACAGAGAAGTATCTATTTTACACAATGGGACGGGTTCAAACTTGTCTCGCGGCGTTGCTTCAAAGCTCCTTAGTAAAAGCTCTATTTTTGGGAAAATTACCAATGTTGCACTTGGAGTTTGGGAAGCAGATGAAGCTGCCTTTGTCGATATTATTTCTCAGGTGAAGCCGGAACATATTGTGATATTAAATATTTTTCGGGATCAATTAGATCGATATGGTGAGATTAATACAATTATTAATAAATGGATGAAGGCGCTTGAAAAAGCAACGTGGAGTAAGACCGTATATTTGAATGGTGATGATGGTCACCTGGAAAACTTTAAGAAATATTCAAACACACAAATTCAGACATTTGGAATTGCACAAAGCCCAGTACATTTTGAGAAAAAGTCTTCACGTGTTAACTTTGATATTAAAGCGCAAATCCTTTCTACGGATATAGATGGTACTGAAATAGTTTTTGGACATAAAGGATTTGGACAAAAAACACTATTACCAATTATTGGAATTTATAACGTATATAACTTCCTACCAGCATACTTAGTTGCGCGTGAGTTAGAATTTTCCGTAGAAGATATATTGGGTTCTCTAAGTTCTTTTAAACCAGCGTTTGGCCGAATGGAAAAGGTGCTTTTAAATAACAGACATGGTCTAATAGCCCTTATAAAAAATCCAGCAGGAACAACACAGGTTTTAGAAACTATTAACCCAATGATTCGAAAAGAAGATGTTTTGGTTATCATACTCAATGATAATATTGCCGATGGTACTGATGTTTCGTGGATTTGGGACGCACACTTCGAAAAGATTTTAGAAAATTTTTCCGAAATTTTTGTGACTGGCACCCGCAGGTATGATATGGCGCTTCGCTTGGTCTATGCAGGTATAAAGAAGGAGAATGTGAATATTTACGACAATTTGGAGAAAACAATGAGTAAACTTTCAAATCGACCAAATAGTGGAAGAGTATTTATTCTTCCAACATATACCGCTTTGTTGGAACTACAAGAGTATTTGACGGAGAACGGTTATAAAGATGAACAATGGCACAAGGAGGTTGATTTATGAAACTAACGATCGGATATTTGTACGGAGATTTAATGAATATTTATGGAGATAATGGAAATATTATTGCGCTACAACATCGTTCAAAACTTTTCAAAGTAGAAACGGAAATAAAAATGATTTCAATTGGCACTTCATATAAACCTCATGATGCTGATATCCTTTTTTTCGGAGGCGGCCAAGATACTAGTCAGATTGAAGTTTCCAAAGACTTGCAAAAAATAAAAGGGAAACTTATTAAGAAAGAAGTTGAACGAGGAGTGCCGTTGCTTTCGATATGTGGCGGATATCAGTTACTTGGGGAATATTACCAGCCTTTCGAAGGAGAAAAGTTACCGGGAATTGGAGTCTTTGGAGCATATACCGTAGCAGGAACAAAACGCATGATTGGTAATATTGTCGTTGATTCCAAATTTGGTAAGCTTATTGGATTCGAAAATCATAGCGGAAAAACATATCTAAATGATCAAAATGCAAAGTTGGGAACAATCGTTTCAGGAAACGGAAATAATGGAGAAGATCAAACAGAGGGGTGTATATATAAGAATGCAATTGGTTGCTACATGCACGGATCACTTCTTCCTAAAAACCCAGTTCTTGCCGACTGGTTCATTAAAACCGCGTTGCAGCAAAAGTATGAAAAGGAGATTAAACTTTCAGAAATAGATTCTAGTTTCGAGAATAGCGCAAGAAAGCACTTTCTTTCTGAAGATTAATTTGTATAATGTTCTTATGTCTAACGATCAGCGCGTTGAAGTGACTCTAAGCTGGACAGCACTACTCCGAATTGTTGTTATTGGTATAACTCTTTCTCTTGTCTGGAAACTGAACGGTGTGATCGTTATTGTTTTACTTGCCACGATGATCTCTTCCGCATTATATCCAACGGTTCGATATTTAACCAAATGGATGTCACTTACATTCGCATCAATTGTGGCGTTAGCCGCGCTTACTATTCCGCTTATTACAACTATTGCGGTCATTATTCCTAATTTTATTCAACAGTTCCCAAGTTTGTTAAAAACACTCAATATAATTGTAGTACGATCAACATTTTTACCAGCTTCCTTAAGGGAAATTGATTTTACCCAATATACTCAAAGTAGCATAAGTTATTTATTAGATTCTTCAGCTCAGATAACCGGCTTTATTGCTACCATAATTACTATTCTTTTCATGACGTTATACATGCTTATCGATTCTCATCGTTTGCGAAGAATTTTATTCAGTGTTATTCCTGCAAAACGTCGTCAAGATTATCTGGAAATGTTTCGAGAGCTTTACATTATTAATGGTCAATATATTCGGGGGAATTTGCTTATTTCAATTACGTGTGCAACGATTATAACCACAGGGTTGTTAATATTGAACGTTCCATTTGCAATTCCACTTGGAATCCTTGCAGGTATTTTAGATTTACTTCCATTGATTGGTGCATTAACCGGTGCTGTTCCTTCGCTTATCATTGCATTTGCAGTGAGTCCAACTACTGGATTGCTTACATTGGCGCTATTCATTTTATATCAGCAATTTGAGAATAATATTTTAGCTCCAAGCATTTATAAACAGGTTCTCGATTTGTCCCCCTCGCTCAGTCTACTCTCAGTGGTTATTGGAGCAACCCTTTTTGGAATGAGTGGAGCTTTTGTTGCATTGCCTTTTGCTGCAAGTATGCCAACTATTCTAAATTTCCTGAACCGTGAAAATGTAATGCAAAAAGGATCTAAGTCGGCGTAAACTCTGGTATACTTGTGCCCATGGATGACGATAAATATAAGGCTATTTGGTTGTCATATTCGGGAATGAAAGACTTCACTAATTGTCCGCGTGCATATTATTTTCGATACGTATATAAAAATCCCCGAACAGGTAAAAAGATAAGTATTTCAAAACCAGCATTGTCGTTGGGTCAAGCGGTGCATTCAGTACTTGATCAGATTTCTACGCTTCCTTCAGTAGATCGCTTCACTACTCCATTGGTTGACCGATTTAATGAGGAATGGAAAACTATTACTGGAAAAAAAGGTGGATTTTCAAATTTTGAAGAAGAGCAAGGGTATAAAGCCCGGGGAGAAGCTATGGTTTCTCGTTTAGCACAACATCCGGGAATTCTTAAACTCCCAGCAGTCAAAATTAGGGAGCAGCTGCCGTATTACTGGATTTCAAAAGACGAAAATCTGATTTTGTGTGGAAAAATTGACTGGCTGCAATACGATGAAAAAAGTGATTCTGTATATATTATTGATTTTAAAACAGGTAAGGGGAAAGAGCAGGACGGTTCGCTTCAGCTTCCAATATATTACCTATTAACAACCCATTGCCAAAAAAGAACCGTTGCTGGCGCAAGTTATTGGTATTTGGAAAGTGATGATGAGCCTGTTTCTGTCCAGCTTCCTAATGCTAAAGATAGTGAAAAACAAATTATGGAAACCGGATTACGTTTGAAATTGGCACGCCAACTAAATCATTTTAAATGCATAAGCGATGATAAGATGGGATGTAGATATTGCGCTCCGCTTCAGGCTGTTGTTGATGGAAAGGGTGAATTTGTGGGTAATTCACATTGGGGTGATGAGATATATTATCTTTCTGCGCAGGCAATGAGCCTATCAACAGGAAGTCCGCGATATTATTCTACGGACGTTCCTGATGAAGAATAAAGGATCACGTAACGATTACTTCTTGCTACCGCACATCTTGCAGTAAGACATGTGCATCATTAAGTCAACGACTGCACTAAGACCTACCAAAATATATACAACTTTTTCTGACATTGAGCCATCGCCTAAAAGTGATGCGACAAGATTTACATCAAAAAGACCTACAAGTCCCCAGTTAAGTGCTCCGACGACTATCAAAAGATACGTAACTGTATGTAGTGGTTTATGTTCCATATTTTTCACCTCCTTTGATTTGCTAAAGCTGGATTTTTAAAGTAAAAGCGATTGGATGATCGTCATACTTTTAACAGCTTTAATTGATTCTAGATGTTTTCATATATAAAAAGCAAGTGACTAAATTCGTGATACAATTGGATCGTTATGAAAAGAAAAATAGTCTTAATCACTGGATGTTCGAGTGGATTTGGATTAGAAAGCGCAGTGGCTTTAGCGCAGAGTAACTACGTAATTTTTGCAGGAGTTCGAAATACCCAAAGCGATGGAGCAAAAAGACTTCGCATATTAGCCAATCGCAACGATCTTAATATATCTATTATTAAACTCGATGTAGATTCTGAAGTATCGGTAAAAAATGCTATTGCTCAAATTCTTAAGAAAACTTCTCGAATTGATGTCCTCATAAATAATGCCGGATATGGAACGCGTGGACCGATTGAAGATTTTTCGATTGATGAAGTTAAAGCACAATTTGAGACAAATGTTTTTGGAGTTTTGCGAATGATAAAGGCTGTATCTCCGATAATGAGAAAGCAAAAGTCTGGACTTATTATTAATTTTAGTTCTATTAGTGGGCTTGTTTCATTTCCTTTGTTTAGCATTTATTCAGCATCAAAATATGCGATTGAAACTATAACAGAGGGACTATGGTTTGAGCTGAAACATTTTGGGATTTCAGTATGCATGGTAGAACCGGGTTCTTTTAAAACGAGCTTTTCTAATAATCGGAAAGATGCAGGACTAATGTATCGGGAAAATTCACCATACAAGAAATTGATTACAACATTTGATTCGCGTTATATAAAAACGCACGCTCAGGTAAAGGGCTTAACGTCAAAGCAAAAAGGCCCTGAACAAGTAGCGGACGTGATTGCAGAGATTATTGAATCTGGATCGCCAAAGTTGCGATATCGAATAGGGATGGATGCACATAAGAATTATTGGATTCGAAAACTACTGCCAGATTTTTTGTGGATGAAACTATTGAGAAAGATATACAAGTGGTGACATGTTTTCTTTGTCATTTCGATACGTAGTCGAGAAACCTCGGCTAGGTGAGATTTCTCAGTCGCTAGCGCTCTTTCGAAATGACAAAGGTATCTGCTTGCACTCTATCTTTTTCCCTCGCGGGTATGCTATAAATAAACAATGGACTCAATTCGTTTTTTAGGAGCTGCAGGAACGGTAACCGGATCTTCGTACGTAATTCAAAAAGACTCAGGTAAGGGAATTATGGTCGATTTGGGCATGTTTCAGGGACCTTTCCACATTGAGAATTTAAATCGTGCTCCTCTTGATGTCTCGATACCTGATATTGAAGGCGTGGTACTTACACATG
This sequence comes from uncultured Gammaproteobacteria bacterium, assembly GCA_964413645.1. Lineage (GTDB taxonomy): Bacteria > Patescibacteriota > Microgenomatia > UBA1406 > HO2-37-13b > 2-01-FULL-39-24. Next base: position 51,359 of record CAYPSA010000007.1, on the reverse strand, counting down.
CGCATTTAGACCATTGTGGTCGTCTTCCATTACTTGCCCAACTTGGATACACAGGTAAAATCTACATGACAAAACCAACACGCGAACTTATTGAAATCGTATTACTTGATGCTGCAAAAATTTCACATAGCCAAAATGATGAACCATTGTATACCGAAGAAGATGTTCAGAGAGTTCTCGACATGTCTTCTGTTGTCGATTATCATACTCCCTTTGAAATTGGAGGATATGGAATATCGATGTATGATGCCGGTCATATTTTGGGGTCAGCCAGCGTACTTATTAATGGTGCGCAAAAAATGATATTTAGTGGTGATTTAGGGAACAGTCCCGAAGAATTATTGCACGCAACTGAAAGAATTGCGGCTGCGGATGTAGTTGTTATGGAGTCGACGTACGGTGACAGAACTCATCATGTAGAAGATACCGATACAATGCTTCAGAACGAGATCAATTCAGTGGAAAGAAATGGGGGAGTTCTACTTATTCCAGCTTTTTCTATGGAGCGAACGCAGGAAATATTGCATAAAATTGACCACTTAAAAAGAGAGAATAAAGTCTTGGCCGCAACACCTGTTTACCTAGATAGCCCAATGGCAATAAAGACAACTTCAGTGTATAAAGAATTCAAAAACTTATATAGTCCAGAACTTACAAATCATGTAAAAAAGGATGACCCATTTGATTTCCCAGGTCTATCACTCGTCGAATCTGTAGATGAAAGTAAGGCGATCTTGGGAGTATATGGCGCAAAAGTCATTATTGCGGGAAGTGGTATGATGAGCGGTGGAAGAATTATGTATCATGCACTTGAATATTTGAGTTATCGATCATCACGGCTATTTATTGTCGGATATCAGGGTGAGGGAACACTTGGTCGAGATATTTTAGATGGTGCACGGGTTGTAACAATTAAGGGGCGCAAAGTTCAAGTGAACGCAACGGTTACTCATTCTTCGGGAATGAGCGCACATGCCGATCAACCAAAGCTACTCAGCTGGTTCAATTCGATTCAAGGAGTAAAGCGACTCGTGTTAACGCATGGAGAAGATGGTCCTCGCACACATTTGAAACAAAAGATTAACGAAGCTCAAGCAGATCTTACTATCGACACTCCGCATTTGAACGAAACAATTAGTTTGGTATAAAAAAATCTATATCCCGTTTTAACACGGTCCCGTTGGCGCCTTTGGTAAAATTATGATCCTCACCTTGGTATGTATAAAATTTATGAGAAATTTTTGAAGAAGTTAATTCATTAACAAGATCGACACTCCATTTGTAGGGAACTGATTCATCAGCTGTACCGTGATGTAAAATTATTTCAGATTTAATAAAATGTGTATTTTTACTTGGCGACAATTTCACAAAATCATCAGCGGAAAAATATTTATACACTAACTCTTTTGTTATTTCATAATTTGCAGCGTCATGAATTTTAAGGAAATACAGCATGCTTTCGGGGTATGGCGCACTTACTGGTGCCCAAAAACTTGCTCGCTTGATTTTTGAACCTGCAACTTCTAATACTTTGAGCGAAATATCGCCACCCATTGAATGGCTCCAAATAAAAATGTCTCGCTTACTACTCTGTATTATTGTCGGTGAGAGTGATGGAAGAGAGGCGATTAGATTTAAAACGTCAATCGGGTAGTTCAGTCGATTTAACGGATCTTTTTTGTCGCCACCAGAATTTCCATGAGCTCGATAGTCAGGCTTTAAAACAATAAATCCTTTACCTGCAAAATAATCAAAAGAATTTTTGTACGAAGATATCGTGGAATAAACATCGGGGTCGATATATCCATGATTCAAAATAAGAAATGGAGTGTTTGGGTTACTATTTTTTGGCACGCTCAATAAGGCGTAAAGCTTATTTCCATCTGAATCATATGAAATAACCTGTGCCACGAAAGAATCTGTGCTGTATGCTTTAGATTCAATAGTTATTGCACTTTTTTTATATTCTCTCTTTCGCAACGATTCAATGGTGAAAGGTGTACTAATATTTGTTATTGGTGCTTGCGTAGGAACTGCAAAGGTATCGATTTGAGGAGGTGTTTTTGAGAAATCGGATGTGAAAAAAATATAGATAGGAATGGCGAATATTGTCACTATAACCAGAAGTACTTTCATACTAGTCCCGACTTACTGCCGTTTGTTTTACCAATTTTGCACTTTGAACAATTTGGTACATTTCTCCTTCGCGGACCATAATTTGATTTGTTTGCGCAATGTCACGATAGTCGAGTAAAAATTTAGAAAGTGCTTTATCTAAATCGCGAACTTCTGCTGTAAGTTCTTTGAGTTTTTGTTTGGCTTCAATAACTGCGCTGGTTCCGGCAAGTTGTTCCTTAATCTTATTAGATTCCATTTTAAGCGACTTCATTTTTTCTTCACTTTCAGCTAATGATTTATCATTTGAGAATGTGTCTGAAATCATTTCTTTATATTGCTTCATTTCCTCGCGCTTAGATTGCACTCCTTGGTAATATGTTTTAATGGTCTGTTCAAGATCTAACAATTCACTCGCTTCATTCAATTGTTCTTTAGCCTGTTCTTGAATTTCTTGGGGGCTTACGAGTTCAATTTCAGAATCTTCCACTGTCTCAATACCGTCTTCCACGATTTCTCCATCGACAACTTCTTCGTTCAACACCGAATCATCAGTCACCTGGTCATCAATCACTTGATCATCTGCCTGATCGTTTTGTTTACTTGTTGCATCATCCATAAGTTCTTCACTATACTGGAACAAAGACTTAAATGTCAATAGTGAATTATCCTATAGGATTATTGATGTGAGTATGGTATACTGTTTTTTTGTACTACTATGACAATTGAAGTAGATGATAAGAAAGACAATATTGTAGATATGCTTTCGAAGAAAGCTACTATTTGGATCGGCACTCCGACATCTATTCTTGTCCACACTATACTTTTCGTAGGGATTTTCGCGCTAGGTTTAGTAGGTTTTGGAATTGATCAAATTCTACTCATTCTTACCACAGCCGTATCGTTAGAAGCTATTTACTTGGCAATTTTCATTCAAATGACCGTTAATCAGCATACCGAAAGTTTGGAAAACGTTGAAGATGATATTGAAGAAATTCAGGAAGATATTGATGAACTAGAACAAGACGTTGATGATTTGGAAGAAGATAGCGATTTGATTCAACGAGACGTTGAAGAATTGTCGGGCGACATTGATGCAGGGGCAAAAAGCGAAACAGTAGACGCACTTCAGCACATTCAAAAAAACATGACCATTCTCACGAAATCACTTGCAGAGATTCAAAAAGACATCGACTCACTTAAAGCTGGAAAATAACTTCTGATTGCTGTAGCATGAATGTAATGAACAGGAAGTATTTGTATGCAAAAATTGCAGCTTCAGTAGCGTGTGCATTTTCATTAATGTTATTCGTTTCCAATAATTTTTTTGTTTACGGTCAGGATGCAAAGACAAATTCGAAAGTATTGGGCGCATTCTATACACCCACTCGAAGAACTTTAACTACAGCGCAAGCTCAAACTCAGACGGTTACAACTTTGCGAAGAGTTATTTCTCCAACTTTTACTCTCGTTAGAGTACCGAGTTTAACTCCTACAAAGACGCCGACAAAGCCGCCAGCGGGCGAACCAACAAGCGCGCCTACAAGCAAACCTACAGAACCTACCAACGCTCCAGCAACTAGTGTTCAAACAGGTCAAACAGGCAATGCTGGTCTGGAATCGCAGACAATTTCGCTTATCAATTCTGAGCGCGGGAGACAGAATTTAGGACAACTAGGTACCGACGGTGCGCTTACTACCGCAGCACGTCGCCATGCGGCTGACATGTGCAATAATAACCACTTCAGCCACACAGGTACCGATGGATCCGATTTTACTAAACGAGCAAAAGACGCTGGCTACAGTGGATTTGCTAATGGGGAAGTGATTGGATGGCAACATACGTCTGTAGAGTCAATATTTAACGGTTGGATGCAAAGTCCGCCACATCATGACATTATTTTGAATTCTTCGGTAACAAAAATTGGGGTTGGATGGAATGGAAATTGTGTTGTGGGAGTTGTAGGGAGTTAAGTTATGAGACAAACCATAGATCATATTCAGAAACTTTCAACTTTAATGCGTTATTTGGTACTTACGACCACAACGCACGCAGGAAGCGGGCACCCAACGTCGTGCTTGTCGGCAGTCGAGCTTACTTCTACACTTTTTTATGGTGGATTTTTTCATTATGATTTGACCAACAAACATAATCCCCATAATGATCGACTTATCTTTTCAAAAGGACACGCAGCTCCTCTTTTTTATGCCTTGTGGGCGGGGGCTGATGCGATTGATATAGCTCAATTAAGTACTTTACGTGAATTTGGAAGTAATTTAGAAGGACACCCTACTCTCAATTTCACGTACACCGATGTAGCTACGGGCTCATTGGGGCAGGGGTTGGGAGTAGGGGCCGGAATGGCAATTAATGCAAAATATTTAGAAAAAAACAACGCGCATATTTACGTCTTACTTGGTGATGGAGAGCTTGAGGAAGGCTCAAATTGGGAAGCGGTTGATTGCGCGGCTCATTATAAACTCGATAATCTGACTGCGCTCGTTGACGTGAGTCGACTTGAACAGGCGGGCCAAAGCATGTTTGGCTGGGACTTAAAAAAATACAAAAATAAATTCGAAGCTCTGGGGTGGGACACTCTAATAGTCCATGATGGACATGATATCTCTGCGCTTCTACACACATATCAGAAGCGCCAAAAAATGCATAAAAAACCTGTAGCGATTATCGCCAAGACTATAAAAGGTGCGGGAGTGTCATTTTTAGAAAATAAAGACGGATGGCATGGAAAAGCGCTATCACAGGCCGAACTTGCACAGGCGATTAATGATTTGGGAAATGTAGATGTAGCTGTTCGAGGAAAATTACTCCCGGTGCCGCTTGTTCGCAAGACCAGCGAAGAGACAATTCTTTCAAAACTCGAAACACTTTCTAATACAACTAAATCAGTTACGTATGTAAAAGGTGAACTGATTGCAACACGCCAAGCGTACGGAAACGCACTTGTACGAATTGAGAAAAAATATCCAAAAATGGTGGTTATGGACGCCGGAATGGGGAACTCAACTTTCTCGGAATTATTCCAACACAAATTCCCCGATCGATTTTTTGAAATGTATATTGCGGAACAAAATATGGTTTCAGTAGCAATGGGAATGAGCGCTGTTGGAAAAATGCCATTTATTTCAACTTTCGGATCGTTTTTAACGCGCGCACACGATCAAATTCGCATGGCACAATATTCTCTAAGTAACATTAAGATTGCGGGTTCACATGTGGGAGTTTCAATGGGGCCCGATGGCGCGTCGCAGATGGGGCTTGAGGATATTGCGATGTTTCGAGGACTTTTAAATAGCGTTGTGTTATATCCGAGCGATGGGGTGAGTTGTGATAAGTTAGTTGAGGAGACTGCAAAAAATGTAGGAATCTCGTATTTGCGACTTACCCGTGCCCAAACACCAGTATTGTATTCAGCTGCAGATCGGTTTGAAATCGGCGGATCTAAAACACTCGTTTCATCGGGGAAGGATTTTCTCACGATCATTGCAGTAGGAATCACCCTCCACGAAGCTTTAAAAGCAGCAAAAACTCTAAAGGATAAAAAGATCAATGTACGCGTAATCGATTTATATTCTATTCAACCCCTTGATATTAAAACACTCAAAAAAGCGGCAAAAGAAACGAAGGCAATAATAGTTGTAGAAGATCATTACAAAGCAGGCGGAATCGGGGAGGCGGTCGCATCCGCTCTCGCTCAAACTCCCACTCCCATTCACTCACTTTGCGTCACTAAAATGCCTCGCAGCGGAAAACCCGAAGACCTTTTAGCGTATGAATCCATTGACGCAGCTGCGATTGTTATGAAGGTAATGCGTATAAAGACAGAGCTTGTGGGAAAGTAAAAACTATTAATTATATCTATAAATCTTTCTTTTTATTTTGAGCATAAAGAGAAGTGAACGATAAGTATATTAAGAGCAATGCAATTGGTGAAAATTTTAACAATACGCCTTGTGCTTCAATATTTGTAGATATCGACATAAGTCTTTGCGAAATCAGAGAAATTAGCAATGGGGGATTTTTAAAAAGTTCTTGTTTGTTTAATTGATTGACACTTCGAACAACTACTCCATTGTTAATATTTAAGTAAATATCCTCAGGTGAATCGTAATTGGCTAAACTTAATTTGACATCAAAATCGATATTTTTTGATTTTTCAATCAGTGGAAATCCAAACGGATGCATTTTGCTCTGGCCTATTTCAGCGGGCTTATACATTGAGGTCGAATACCATTCCGACGATGATGATGGTTTGATTTGAAATATGAGTTGTTGTGGTGTTTTATTATTATGTATTTTCTCCAGTCTCGATTCATAGGATAAATCTGCCGTAATGATGCCGAGCTTGTCTCGAGGGCTTTTAATTTGAAGTACAATTCCACGATTATCTTCAAGCGAAATCCTTTTCGTATTTTTTTCAATTTTTGAGGAAATGACTGTCTCTGTTCCAAAAGACTTTTCATGAGATAGCAGATTGAAACTTGATTGAAAAGCGAAGAAAATCGCTAGTATAAAAATTATAAAAATTCCTGAAGTTAGAATAGGAAAAGGAAGAAATCTAGATTCTTGCTGAAGGTTGTTTGGATACGCTTTTCTATTGAAATAGGGCTTTTCTAGCAAATAATAAAGCAGAGATGCTAATAAGACTGTTACTGCAAAAACAATAATAATAAAGAAAATATTTTGTATCAGATTGTTTGGCCTGAAAATTAAATGAAACGAATCCACGATTCCAGTATGTGAGAGATATATGGAGTAGCTGATTAGACCAGAAAAAATAAGATATTTAGAACTGAAAAAACGCGAGATTGAGGTGAATGTATTTAGTGTGAAAGCAACAAAAAGCGTTAGTGGAAATGCCCACAACATAACTATCCATTCGTTTAATTTTCCTGAAGTATTATCTAGAGATATATGTGCCAATACGATTAAGACAAAGAAGCTCGCAATATTTGTAAAGAATTTCAATTTGATCGAAACCAAGTTTAATAGATCTTCTTTATTTTTGGCAAGATAACCTAACGAGATTCCTGTCGCAAAATACATAAAAAATGGCAGATTCAATATGCTCAGACCCAGAAGCTGTTTTGAAATATCGGTAAGAGCCGAGAAAAATGGAAGCAAGCTTAAAAGGAACAGTATTTTAATGCTTTTGTTTTGGTGAGAAAGTAGATTGATAAAGGGCACGCAAATAATAGGATAAAGTATATAAAATAGAACTTCGCAAATTAATGTCCAATATACGCCATTAAGTATGGGAATATATTGTCCGAGCGGCAATGTCAGGGTAGCATTTACAAGGGTAATAATTCCTTCACGAATGTACATTGGCCAAAGTTGATTAAAAACTATGGCGGGTTGTCGCGCAATGACTAGCACATATAATAAAGCTGCGAATATTTGCAATCCAATAAATCCTAAAAAAAGCAGTCGTGATAGAGCAAATTTATTCAATTTCTGAACGCCGTATACCCATAATACATGTGCGGAAACGGCGAGCACAATCATGCTTGCAATTCGCGAAATTGGATCAAGCGTTGGCGCTACTCTAAATAGAGTCATGACGAGCGTCATTGTTATAAAAAGAGGGAAAATTCTTGTGTATCTTTTCTGAAGAAAGTCAAGGATATTCTTGGGTCGTGGGTAAATATATGTCATAAGGAATCCGGAAAGAATAAATAAAAGCCCGACTCCGATATTTAATCCACTTGCAAAAAAAGCCTTAATAATTGGTCTAAAAAAAATTGGAAATGAACCAATAATGTGTTGTGAATCTATGTGATTTAAGAAGACTAAAATTATCGCGAGTCCTCGTAGGCCATCTAGACCACTTAGTCTTTGTTCCTTTAGGTTCGGTTGGGATGTTGAATAAGTAATTTGAGGCACCATGATGAAATTTGAATTGGAGAATATACCACTCACTATACTATTGGAACTATATAAAATCAATAAAGAGCCTATTAATGCAAAATTTCTAATTATTCAATATTCGTAGTATAATTACCTATCAATCGGGGATCGTTCAATGGTAGGACAACGGACTCTGAATCCGTTAATCGAGGTTCGAATCCTTGTCCCCGAGCCCAAAATAGGATGGGTTATACAAGTTCCACTATCATCTTGCTTACTTCGTCTCGAAGTTCTGGAGTTTCTTGATGTTGATGATGCTTAACCGCATGAGCAACCGCTGCGTCGAGCAAATCTTCTCGCTGACTTTCGGGGGCTGTCATTACTAGTGTGCAATTATTTTCACTGGGTATTTGACCGCAATCTGATAAAAGCCATTTTCCATCACCTAAATGTATTTGTGCCATATGTTTCACCTCCTTTTGTAGTGTGATTTTATCACATCCTCATAATGATAGTACCGCCGCCATAACGACAATAGCAAGAGGTGCTAATGCTAAAATTGCTTTAAACTTATTACGTACCCATAATTTCTTAATAATAAACAAGGGAAACATGGCGGCAGTAATCACAAGTGGAATTGACATTGCAAAATCGATCGGCACGATGGGTTGTAGGTTTATGAATAATAGCGATATTGTAAATCCAACAATAAACCACCCTAAAAAGTTTTGCCACGGAATTCCAAAAAACCAGCCTGCTCCTTTCCATTCCCACGCTCTTTGAGCAACCGCATGAGGGTCAAGTAATAAGTCAAACGAAACGAGAATCAAAGCAGAAACGATCGCTTTAGGAATTCCATGAATGCCAAGCGGTGTTAGAATGATTAACGCTAAGAAAAAAGAAAGGTACTTAAGCAAAGCCCATGTGGCTGACACTTCAATGGGGAGTACTCTACCCATGATTTTTCGACTCGAAAAATATCGGTGATTTAAATTGTATTTATACGCAACCCCGAATACATTAAAACGAGTTTTTAAACACATCAGTTCAGCTAAGGTAGAGATTATAGCGGCAGTAATTAGGAAAAGTATTCCATTCCATCCGAAAAAATAGAATGCGTGGATAGTAATTGCACTCGTAATCAGTAACCATCGCGATCTTTTATTCCGCAACGCAAGTGCACGGGTAATATAAACTGCCATGAGAAAGAGATACAGAAGTCTCAGGAATTCCATCTGGTCATTATATAAAATAAGGAGAGTTATTAAATTTTGTAGTCAAACTACAAGATAATGCTTTATAATGACTCTATGACAGATTTACCTCGAAGCGATGAAAGTGCCCCACAGTTACATGAAGAGAAAAGACTTGTGGGATCTTTATTAAGTCAGTATGCAGAGACATTGGGACTTTTTGCCGACGAAGTAGATGACGACGATTTCACTCATGTACTCGGAAATATCGAAAAAGATTTAACACTTTCACCCGCAGAACTTGCAAATGCTGAAGTAATAATTAGGCCGAAAGTTAGTGGTGATCTCGACGAACGAAGGGTCCGGGCTGGTAGCGATCCAGGAATTTGGGTTCAAATAGTCTCGGGTTATAAGGAAATTAATATCAATGGATGGGGGGGCATGCGAGAACCTGGAGCTCCTATGGATTATCATGATTCACATGGAGCGACAAAGCTCGATCTGGCTCATTCTGGGCGAACTGATGATATTTTAGATGAGACAACATATTTGAATATAAATGTTCAATTAGGTGGACGTCCTCACTCTGATTCGCAGATACTTCTTGATCGAGCTCGAATAGAGTTGCGTACTCTGCGGTCGCAAGGGATGTATATTAATGCCACAACGAACGATTCTGTAATTATTAGCGATAGGCATAATCCTGAGAGGCCACAAGAGACTGGTCCTGCTAGATATGCGGCGGATCGCCTAAAAAGGCAAATCACTCCTTTGCTTCCACTTCGAAAGAGATAATTATCTAAAATAATTTGTATTCGGATTTCTGTCAATGAGCTCGAATGCCTTTTTCATTTCATCGGGAGTGTTGATGTAAATAATTTTGAATTTTCCAGAAGTTGTTTTATTTTCATAATCATGAGTTATCTCCAAGACATGAATAAGTCCCCAATAAATCCACTTTCCATTTCTATTTTCTACTAGAAAATTTCGAACAGGAGGTTGCTGATAATTTCGGATTTGTGGTTTATTTTTGAATGAAAAAACTTTTCCTTCAAAATTCGCAGTGGAATAGGGGATCTGTAAATGTGTTTCCAAAACAAGTTCATCGGGGAATCCTTGTTCTTTTGTAATCTGCAATGTGTCGTTATTTTCTGTAATGCTTCCCATAAGCATATTATAAAGCAATTAGATTCTTAAACTCTGATAGAATAGGGTAGGATATGGATAAGAAATTACAAGCTCATCTTCTTGCTCTCGCGACTCCTCAAATAATAGATGATTTTGAACATGAACGTTTTGTGAATCGAATAAATAAGGGGAATTTGCTTCGTGAAACGAATTCTATCTCTCATTTCTGCGCCATGTTTGTTGTATACGATCCAAAGGAGAAAAAAGTTTTTGCTGTTAATCATCGAAAAGCGGGTATGTGGCTGTTCCCGGGAGGGCATTTGGAGACGAACGAGTTGCCTGAAGATAATGTAGTTCGAGAAATTAAAGAAGAGCTCGGTTTGGATATCGCTCTTTCAGATGTTCAAGGTCCGTTTGGAATGCAGATTATTGATATTGAAAACCCACGTACGGCATGCAAAGTACACTTCGATTTATTTTATGCTTTAAAAAAACCTCAGCAAGAAATGGTCGTTGATATGCGAGAATGTTCAGAATATGGATGGTTTACTCCAGATGAGCTCTTAGAAAAAATGATTGATAGTTATTACAAACGATCCGTAAAGAAATTCGTAGCGTTTATGGGTTGGTGAGTACTTTGAAGTAGTGGTATAAAGCTCAAATTATTCTATCACAATGCTCTAAACCAGAACTTTTGGGACTTATAGACCGTAGACATTCGTAACTTCATTTAATACAATCCGTGACATATGAAAAACGATATGAATTCGCATGAATGTCCGGTGTGTAAGGTTCTTAATCAGGCGCAAAAAAACAACCAAGATGTTTCCTTGGTAGAACTCAAATTTGCGTTTAAAAGTTCAGACTGCGACTGTGACGACAGTATAGATTGGGTGAATGATACACCGGATGATTAATCGGAAAAATAATCAATTGGAGTATGTATAATCGTACATATGGGGATGCACGACCTACGCGATAAAGTAGATAGAAAGATGATTATTACCCTGCTTGTTACGGGCGTACTGGTTGTGGTAACAGGTTTTTTTGCTTACAAAACTCTTACATTGAACACTGCTGTTTCTACTCTTGCTGCTCAAGAAAAATCACTTGATAATAAGCTCGCAGTAACACTTAATAGTCTTAAGAAGTCACAACAAGAGCTTACTGATTTACAAAATCAGGATCAATATAAAATTAATCAGGAACTGGGAAAAACAATTACCTCCATAGAAGATGCGTATAAGAAAAGTGTCGTAGTTTATGAATCGCTTATAAAACTTAAAGAGAGTAGTTCTAAAACCGCGAAATTGGACGAAGCATATGTGGCAGTTCTGAATCAATTGATCAAACGGGAATATGCCTCTGCCCAAGCAAGTCTTGTAAAGCTCCAAAAAGATATTAATACCCAACAAGCAAGCATGGCTTCTTCATTCTCAATTCCCGCAAGTGTTGCTGTAAATAACGCTCCTCCTGGCGCTGGATACCGTCGGCAAAAAGTGAGTGCAGATATTGGGGAATACTTAGTCGATATTATTTCTGCCGACTTAAACTCTACACGAGTGATAGTAGACACTGCTTCTGAGGGTGATTGTAAGGACAATTGCCCTGTACTCTCACTCGCCGATTACGCTGCACGAAGTGGCGGATTTGCTGCAATTAACGGACCGTATTTTTGCCCGGCGTCATACCCGGCATGTGCGGGAAAAACAAATTCCTTTGACACACTCATAATGAACAAGGGGAAGCATTATTTTAATTCTGATAATAACGTTTATAGCAGTGTTCCTGCTGTTATTTTCTCGGGTGGTTCGGCTCGATTTGTAGGACAATCATCGCAATGGGGAAGGGACACGAGTGTAGATAGTGTGATTGCCGGTCAACCGATGCTTTTATCGGGAGGAAATATTACGTTTGGTGATGATGGTGAGCCAAAGCGTGGTAGTAAGGGTCCTAGAAGCTTTATTGGTGCAAGTGGATCTATTGTTTATATCGGCGTCGTTCACAATGCTACTGTTGCTGAAGCTGCACATGTGATAAAAGCGTTAGGTATCCAAAATGCACTTAATTTAGATAGTGGGGCTTCGACTGGTTTGTGGAATGGAGGATATATTATTCCCCAGGGACGAGCAACTCCATTTGGCATTATTCTGCAACGCAAATAATCCACCTTGTTAATAAGCCTGTCACAACAGTAAATACCCCTTGACATTGTGCTTAAAAAGACTATACTATGGGCGGTTATTGAAACTGTTTGTTTCACATGACACACTCGTCGGATAGTAATCAATACGGCGTATACATATTCTCTCTAGGCTTTGTATTCAAAAAAATCTTCTCCAACTTGTTAGTTGTCCATATTTTTTCCTAACATGAACGTCCTTCTTATTGAAGATACCAATAAGGAGGTCCCAGTAATTAAGATCAAGCTCAAACGTAAATATAATGTTACCTACATTCTTAGTAGCGAGAGCTTTTTGCATATCAAGAGTCTGTATAAGTATGATTTGGTCATTATTAACTGCATCTTTTTCAGACGTGATAAGTTGAATTTATGTAAGTCGATTAAATCTTATGATAGTTCAATTCCTATTTTGGTTCTAGGAACGATTGGGGTGGTTTCATATAAAGTCGCAATACTCGATTCGGGTGCAGATGATTTTTTGTTAAAGCCAATTGCGGTTGCAGAACTTCATGCGCGAATTCGCGTATTGCTTCGAAGGTATAAAAGGGATAGGGATAGAACGATTCTAAGAGCGCATGACTTGGTTTTTGATACGACTACAAAACGAGCATATAGAGAAAATGTTCGCCTCGATTTACGCCCAAAAGAAGCGCGAATTCTTGAATTTTTGCTCCAAAATTCTGGTCGTGTTATTTCACGGGGAATGATTCTAGATCATGTGTGGAAGAGTAATCTCGAGATATATGACACCATAGTCTGTGTACATATAAAAAATTTGCGCGATAAAGTAGATGGAACATTTCCCAATAAACTTATAAAAACAGTATACGGATTTGGTTATACAATCGAATAGGAAGTTAGAATTTTCTCTGTCCAATCTTCGAGCATTTTATTATGAAGTTGTTCATTTCGATAGTATCCGTCAATACGAAGTGATGGTGATAGAACAATTCCTCCATTATCTTTTACGAATCGTTCTAATCGATCTACTGCACCACAGAAGTATAAGTAGGTGCTGTCGCCCAGGCCAAATATCGCGCACTTTTTGGAAGCAAGGGATTTCCCTGAAAAATTCTGGACAAATTCTTTAAAACTTGTTTGTAGTTCTCCTTCGGCACCTTTGTAATTCCAACTGGGGGAAGCGAAGATAATTAAATCATATTCTTTTAAGTTTGTTGCAGATAGCTCTTCAATCTCTTTTCGAAAGACCGAGTGTTTGTTACTTTTGATTACTTGCTCGACAATTTGAGTAGCAAAAAACGTTCCTCCTGAATTAGTTGCGTAGGCAATAAGTACCTTCATGAATTCATTATACCCCAATCTTGAATTCCACCACATCACCATCTTTCATTATGTAATCTTTTCCTGCAAGCGTGACTTTTCCTTTTTCGCGGGCGCCAACCCATCCTTTGAGTGCTACAAAATCAGTGAATCCGGCAATTTCGGCTTTAATAAAATTTTTCATAAAATCGGTATGAATTTCTCCACTTGCCTGCACTGCATTTGAGCCGCGGCGAATGGTCCAGGCACGAACTTCCTTCTCTCCTGCAGTTAGAAATGAGATTAATCCAAGTAATTCATACGTTTTTTGTATCAGGCGATTAAGCCCGGTTTCTTGTAGGCCATATTGATTCAAATATTCCTTTTGATCTTCTGAGGAAAGATCCACAATGTCATTTTCTAGTTTGGCACAGAGGTATAAGTATTCTGAGCCTGCCTGCCCTGAGCCTGCCGAAGGGTCATCCTGAACTTGTTTCAGGATCTCCTCGATCTTTTTTTCCGTCCCCACCTTATCCTCCAACCGGCTCTCAGATGTGTTAAAAACAAATAAAACAGGTTTCATGGAAAGTAAATTAAGCTGTTTTATTGCTTCCTTCTCATCGTCTTCAAGTTCAACGTTTCGAGCTGCGGTGCCAGAATCGAGCGCTACTCGTAATTTTTTTACCACCTGGAAGGTTGCTAGATCTTCTTTAGGAGCATTACCTTTTGGTTCTTTAAATTTCTCAAGTGTTGCCAAGTCTGCCAGTATAAGCTCGGTGTTAATAGTTGAAATATCGGAAGCTGGATCGATTTTATCGGAAACGTGAGTTATGGTCGAATCTTCAAATATCCGTACAACATGAACAATGGCTGCAACTTCGCGAATATGCGACAAAAATTTGTTTCCCAACCCTTCTCCTTTAGATGCTCCAGCGACGAGCCCTGCGATGTCGTAAAATTCTACAACGGCTGGTACAAGTGGAGGATTGTTGGGGAAAACGGTCGCCAGTGCCGCCAGGCGATCATCGGGAACTTCTACAATTCCAACGTTCGGCTCAATGGTTGCAAACGGGTAATTAGCAGCATATGCAACTTGTTTCTTTAAGAGGGCATTAAAGAGGGTACTTTTACCTACGTTTGGGAGTCCGACAATTCCACAAGAAAGTTTCATAGTACTCAAATTATAGCATAAAAACGGTCTAAACCGAATCATGCGAAGAGCTAATATAGATTATATGACAAGCGATAAATTTAAAAATTCATTATTAAAACGCAGATTCTTTTCGAACCCCAGGTCGCAGAACTTTGAAAGAGAGTAAAAAGCAAATAAAAACTAGTACAGATCCAGTTAAGAATGTGTACGGAATTGCAATTGTTGCAACGGCTCCGCCTAAAATTGGTCCAACAATCATTCCAATACTCTGATACGAAGCGTTAAGTCCCATTATTGTTCCTTGCGATTTT
The DNA here is from genome assembly GCA_964413645.1 of uncultured Gammaproteobacteria bacterium. Lineage (GTDB taxonomy): Bacteria > Patescibacteriota > Microgenomatia > UBA1406 > HO2-37-13b > 2-01-FULL-39-24. Next base: position 36,145 of record CAYPSA010000007.1, on the reverse strand, counting down.
TCATCCGCTTCTTGTGAAAGAAGTGTTGGTAAAAGTGTTTGTACAATACTGTTCACAAGGCCAAGTGCAATCATTCCGGGTAAGAACAACCATAGGGAATGTGAAAAAAACATGGTTAAAAATGCTGCGGCAGTAATAAAAATTGACATCGAAAAAGCCTTCTTCATTCCGAATACTTTTGTTACATTTCCCACAACAAATGTTTGAGAAATAAGTCCAATTACTCCAAAAATCGTGAAGAGCGTTGCGTTTTGTGACGTAGACAGTTTTAGAACATTAGTGGTGAATGGTTGAAAGCCATAAATAAGCGCACATGCAAATGCCATAAAGAATATTAGAGAGATAATAAATGTAGTTCCGACATTTGGATCAAACAATGTATGCCACATTTTCTTGAAATCAAATAATTTTCCTTTTTTTACTTCACCCATGTGGACATTTGTTTCTGGTAAATAGAGGTAGGTGAGTGAAGCGGCAATTAATGTAATTATGCCGGCGATAATAAATGGTAATGCGTCGCTTGTTCCAACGGTAAACGCTGCAATTGCCGGGCCAAATATAAATCCAAAATTAAAGGCAGCTCCTACAAGACCAAATGCTTTTGCGCGTTGTTCGGGTTTGGTGGAATCTGAAATTACGGCAAATACAACCGGAATGTTACCAGCAGTAATGCCGTCAAGGGCTCGGGCTAAAAATAGGAACCAGTAGTTTGGGGCAAATGCCATCATGAAAAAAGATCCGGCTGTCCCAAGAATTGAAATGAGCAGTAATGGACGGCGTCCATATTTGTCGGACATGCGGCCAATTATTGGGGTAGAAATAAATTGACAGATTGAAAAAACGGCAAAAAGGAGACCGTTGTCGAAATCGGAAAGTCCAAACTTTTTAGAATATCCGTATAGAACTGGAATGATAATTCCATACCCGAGCATGTTTACCATGGCAACAAGTGCGACGATGAGGGTATTTCTATTCTGCTTAAACATGGCAATTCAGTATATCAAGAAAGTGGGTTCATTAGTAGATCATAGTCGAAAATCATGAGGAGCGACTATGTATTCTATGGAACTATCTGGTCTTGTTAATTCATGGAGGTACATATCTTCACCGATTCGTGGAGTCTGACAGATTCTTACTTGGACCTCACCTTGTAAACGAGCCTGCTCTGCACCATGCTCCGGCGAAGTTCCTGTGGGGGTTGTGAAGGTGTATGTATCTACTACTTCAAGATCTTCTCCGACAAATCTCAATTGTCGAAATAATTCTCTTTTCAGCCAGTCTCTTTCGTTGGGAGCAAGATCCTCGAACGTTCTCTTGTTCGCTTCTGTTATCATTGGAGAAACTTCCACATGTCCAAACAACTCATAATTATCGAGTCCTTCTTCCATTGCTCCCCTCATAAGTTCTTGCCATTTAGTATCTAGCTCAAATTCGATTGACTCGACTGGTCCTTCCGTAGTTGGCGCCGAGATTTCTTCTCCTTCACTCATAGTTATTGTTGAATAGCTTTTTTTAATTCCTGCAGTTGTGATTCATTTAAAACAGAACAGACAAGGATTGGTTTCTTGAGTGATTTGAGTTTTGTAACTTGCTTTGAAATTTCTTTCTCGGTTACCATGTCGGATTTGGTAAGGACAACTATTTCCTGTTTTTCAAGAAGCGCTTCATCATACGACTCCAGCTCATGTCGGATTGTTTTATAGTCACCTAACACATTTTCGCTCTGTGCATCAATACAGTGTACCAGCAACTTTGTTTTAGCAATATGTTTTAAGAATCGCACTCCTAAACCTTTCCCTTCATGTGCACCTTCAATAAGTCCGGGAATATCGGCCAAAATAAGATCGTCCATTTTTCCTAAATTTGGCTCGAGCGTTGTAAATGGATAGTTTCCAATTTTTGCCTGCGCGTTTGTAAGCGCATTAAGGAGACTGCTTTTTCCGGCATTTGGAAGTCCAATAAATCCAATATCTGCAATAAATCGCAAGTTAAGTTGAAGAGTAGTTGATTGACCTGGTTTTCCGGGAAGTCCTGCTGGAGGAGCTTGATTGCTGGCACTTCGCAATTGAAAATTTCCTTTTCCACCTTTTCCACCTTTAGCAATTAATACTTTTTGATCAACCTTTTCGATTTCAATCGTTTTGTTTGTTTGCAAATCAATAATGCTGGTTCCAATGGGAATGCGAATGAGTAAATCATCTCCACCTTTTCCTTCACACTTTTTGGCAGCACCGGGTTTCCCATCTTCGGCTTCTATTTTTCTTTTGGACTGGAATTGTAAAAGCGCACCGAGGTCAGAAACCCCAATAAAATAAACATCCCCACCTTTTCCACCATCGCCTCCGTCAGGCCCACCACGAGGAATAAATTTCTCACGACGGAATGAAGCGGATCCATGTCCACCGTTTCCTGCGTATACATCAATGATGACTTCGTCGATTAGCATGCCTGTATTATACTCTATTTGGCAACCTAAGAGGTTGACAGTGCGCAGGCAACCTAAGAGGTTGTATAATTAGGTATGCTTTCAGAAAAAGACTCTGTACTACTTTCACGTCTGCTTGATCGCGATGAACGGGCTTTGAAGAGTTTTTATACCCTCCACAAGTTGTCCTTACTTTCATTTATTCAAAAAACGATTACAGATTCTGGTGAAGCAGAAGAAATTATGCAGGATACTTTTTTAGATTTCATTGAAGGGTTACGCGATTTTAGGGGACAGTCGAGTTTGAAGACGTATTTATACTCTATTACGAAGTACAAAATTATCGATAAACTTCGTCGCAAAAAAATACGTCGAATTTTTTTCTCTCATGTTCCTTCGTTTATTATCGATTCCTTTGCAACGGTTTTTTTCGATGATGATCTTGATAGGGAACAAGTCGTAAAAAAGATAGAAATAGTACTTTCAAAACTTCCACATGATTATGCGCTCATTTTACGACTAAAGTATGTAGATGGCCGGTCGGTAAAAGAGATTGCGCAAGAATTTCATTTGCCATTCAAAACGACCGAAAGTTTACTGTTCCGAGCTCGAAAAGCTTTTATTCATTCCTATGAAGCGTATGACTGATACAACTTTACAACTCTTACAGAATAAATTGCACGAAACGTATGAATTAAAACCAAACCGATTTAATTCGGTGTTAATTAATAGCGTATTCGTTACTATGGCAAAGCAACTTAAGACATTTCCTTTTAAATGGTATATTCCGGTTGCGATGGTAGTTACTTTATCTTTTTGGGTTCTTTCAAAACTTACCAATAGCGCAATACTTACTCGTCTTGCAAGTATTTTACAATATGGCTTTTAATAGAAGTTTTTTTAAAGAAATTCTTACTTCTTCAATTTTAGTTCTGAATAATTTTTCTGGTCTGATATTTACTCCTTACAAAGTAATGAGGAAAGTTTCAAATACTTTTGATAGTAAGCAGGTGCTATTGATTTTCTTCCTCGTATTTATGTATTTCTTCTCAGTGAGTTTTATTTATGGAAGTAATATTCATGGTTTTATATATTTTCTTCTCTCATTTTCATTGACAACCCTATTTTTTTATTTAAGCGGGCGTCTAATCAGGTTTCCAGGCTCTTTTTTATCACTTATATCGACTTGGAGTTACGGTTTATTACCAACGCTTATTTGGTTTTTTTTGACTGCAGTGCTATTTGCATTTTTTCCTCCTCCTCGAACTCAATCGCTTTTGGGAACTATTTTGAGCATGCTTTTTGTTGGGGTTTCAGTATCGCTCTTATTCTGGAAAATCACACTCATATATTTAGCAATACGATTCAGCTTAAAAACTAATGCGATAATGACTGGATTTTTTATGATTATCTACGGAGTGTGGTTTTTACCGTATACGTATGCGCTCTATGTTTTTTCAGTATCACGAGTGCCTTTCATATAGTTATATAGGACCAGGTCCTCGTCGAGAAGGCGGTCGTGTAGGGGCGGTTTGATCTTGAATGGTGGGTAATGTAAACTGAAATCCTTTGTTAAAGCGAATAATTCCAAATAAGTTACCTACTATATAAGTAAATATAGTTAGTGAAGCAACGACGATCATAAGTCCAAGACCCGCGTTAGTCATCTTTTCTTTTGCTCCTTCGATTTTTTCTTTTTCTCCTTGTGACATAACCCAGTCAAGCCCTCCCCACAGTATATATGCTAGGAAAACAAATGCGGTCACTATTAAAAAAAGTTGAATTCCTACACTAAGAAGTTTACTCAAGCCGGCAACAGGAGAAGTATTATATAAGCCCGGAGGAGGGGTTACTTGACCGAATATTTCATCAACCTTTTGGGCTAGTATCATAATGGGATCTTAACATTTGTAATAAATCCAATAAGTCTTGTCAAGAAAAAACTAGTTGCTATTAAACCAAATCCAAACAGTGCCCAAAAAAGCTTCTCTTTGACTTTCTGGAAGTTTTCACTGCTCGGGCCGGCAATTACCAAGTTATATCCAGCCATAAAAAGCATTACAAGTAGAAGTAATGCTCCTGCGGTCATAACAAGTGGAATGGCCAAATTTAGAATAGACGAAATGGACCCAATACGTGCGGGAGCAAAGGTGGTTTGGTTAATATCGATAGCGTAGGCGGGATTCATTAAAATGAGTGTAATATAAATGATTTTTACTGTCAACTACGACTAAAATAATATGGACACTAATCCTACTCATGTCGCGATAATTTGTGATGGAAATCGACGATGGGCCCGGGCGCATAATTTACCTAAGAATGCCGGACATGCTTACTCTGCGGAAAATATTTTCTTTTCGTTAGTAGAAAAAGCGGCACTGATGAGAATTCCTTATATTACTTTTTGGGTCTTATCGACAGAAAATGAAAAGAGGCGTAGCGCGGCAGAGATGATGGTTTTATTTAGTTTAATGAAACTGCATTTTAAAAAGGATTTGCCAAAAATTCAAGAAAAGAATGTTTGTGTTAAATTTATCGGTGATATAGAGAGTCTACCGAAAGATCTACAAGAGATTGTTGCGACATTAGAGGATGAAACGAGAAATAATACTGCGGTTACGGTAATTTTTGCACTTAATTATGGTGGACGAAATGAAATCATACGTGCAATTAATAAACTTGCCCATAAAGACACTCTGACAGATGAGGAATTTAACGCAGCACTTGATACTGCAGAATTCCCAGATCCAGATATAATTATTAGAACTGGTGGAGAAAATCGTCTTTCAGGGTTTTTGCCGTGGCAATCGGTGTATAGCGAACTTTTTTTTGTAGATACGTTATTTCCAGATTTTACAGATAGCGAATTCGAAAAAATAATATCCGCTTTTGCTTCGCGCAATCGTCGCTTCGGAAAATAACACTGGTTCATGTATAATATTTTCCATGTTCCAACCTTCGTACAAAATTACCAACGCAATTCTTAAAAACATAGGATCTATTGAAGCAGCCAGGGAAGTGGTTTCAGGCGCTCCGTTACTTCCACTGTGGGAAAAACGATTTCGAGAAGATGCAATTATTCGGCAGGCGCATCACGGAACGCATATTGAAGGAAATAAGTTGAATCTTTCTGAAGCAAAAGACGTCCTTTTGGGACGAGATGTGTTAGGACATGCTCGCGATGTACAGGAAGTCATAAATTATCGTCGAGTTTTGGAAGTTATTGAAGACGAAACAGACCGGGAAGTTGAACGGGTGAATGAGGCGCTTATAAAGAAACTTCATCGAGTGGTGGTTAATAAAATTCTTCCCGATGAACAATCGGGAGCATATAGAAGTAAACAGGTAGTTATTCGCAATAGTGAAACGGGTGAAATTACGTTTCGTCCGCCATCGCCGGTGGAAGTTCCATTTTTAATGCGAGAATTTTTGTATTGGTTCAATAAGCAAAATGATGAAGATTTACACCCTATATTAAAAGCGGGAATTGCTCATCATGAATTGGTTCGGATTCATCCGTTTATTGATGGAAATGGACGAGTATCTCGAGCAGTCGCAACGCTTATTCTCTTTTTAGGAAAATATGATATTCGCCGATTTTTTTCACTTGAAGAATTTTATGACAAAGATGCATATGCGTATTACGAGAATTTGAAGAAAGCATCTGATGGCGACTTAACATCGTGGTTGGAATATTTTACTCTTGGAGTCGCAATTGAATTTGAACGAATTAAGACGAAAGTTTTAAAGCTCTCAAAAGATACATACTTGAAAGAAAAACTCGGAGGAAAGCAGGTGTTTTTAACAGAACGTCAAACTAAAATTATTGAATACATTCAGAGTATTGGTTATTTACAGAATCAAAGTTTTGGTGAAGTATTTAGCGATGTTTCAGATGATACGGCTTTGCGGGATTTAAAAGATTTAGTTGAAAAGGGAATTATAAAAAAAATCGGAAAAACAAAAGCTGCTCGGTATGTAATGGTATAACCTTATTTAAACAGGTAGAGGTAGGCGAAAGTGATTACTATTAAGAACACTGTTCCCATAATAAATAAAAAGAATCCATCTTCGTGTTTGGACATTTTGTAGGCACCTTCGCATAGAAAAGTTGAGGCAAAAAGGGCAGGGAGAATAAAAGCGATATAAATGAATTCCTGAGCATTGGTGTTCACTTTACAATTTAGCAACCTAAGAGGTTGACAGTGCGTATCCAACCTCTTAGGTTGTATAATAGGGGGATGAAGTTTCATGATTTAGCAGTCTACTTCGATAAAATTGAAAATACTCCTTCGCGCAATGCGATGACCTCAATTTTGGCTGAGTTATTTGAAAAAGTCTCCGCTGATGAGATCTATAAAGTTTTATATTTACTCCAAGGACGGGTCGTGCCATTGTATGAAAAAGCCGATTTTGGACTGGCAGAGAAGCTCCTTATAAAAGCCTTTGTAACTGGTTTGCAAATTGACGAGAAAGTATTTATGAATGCTTATAAAAACTCGGGTGATTTGGGGAAAACAATTGAAAGCTTGCGTGCATCTGTTTCGACAATCGGGGAGACTGACCTTTCAATTGTCCAGGTTTACAATAAGCTCTACTCGATCACTCAGGCAACGGGTAACGGGTCTCAAGAAGTAAAACTTAGTATTATCACCGAACTCATTCAAAGTCTGGACGCACTTTCATGTAGATTTATTGCCCGCATTCCCACTAATACACTTCGATTAGGATTTTCGGATATGACCATTTTAGATGCATTTTCGTATATGGTCGCAGGGGACAAATCATTTCGACCAGCGATTGAAAAAGTGTATCAAGTGAATCCGGATCTTGGTTTTATAGGAAAAGTAATAAAAGAAAAAGGTGTAAAAGGTCTTTCAACTGTTGGACCAACGCTCTTTACTCCTATTCTTATGATGAAAGCCGAACGACTTTCTTCACCTGAGTCAATTTTGGAAAAAGTTCCCGCAGGTATTATTGAACCAAAATACGATGGTTTCCGATTGCAGATTCACCATAATAAAAAAGATACACGTTTATACTCTCGCGGTCTTGATGATGTTACTCACATGTATCCTGACATTGTCGCTGGAGTGCAAAAGGAAATAAAGGCAGATTCGGTAATTTTTGAAGGGGAAGCTATTGGATATGATATTCAAACAGGTGGATTTTTACCATTTCAAGAAACGGTTCAGCGAAAACGCAAATACGACATAGCATCAAAGGCTTTAGAAATTCCACTCCGACTGTTTGCTTTTGATCTTTTGTTTTTGGACGGCATGAATTTAATTGGCGAACCACTGACCCATCGTCGAAGACTGCTCAATAAAACGGTGAAACTTACAAATGATGTTGTTAAGGATACGATTTTGCTTTCTCCGGAGCGAATTATTACGAGCGCAAATCAAATTGAGCTTGAATTTGATATCGCTATTGAAAAAGGACTAGAAGGAATCATGGTTAAGCGCGAAGATGGACCGTATCAGCCAGGTGCACGAGGGTGGAATTGGATTAAATATAAACGTAGTTACAGTAGTAAGATCGACGATACCATTGATACAGTAGTTATGGGATACGATTACGGCAAAGGCAAGCGTGCCGGATTTGGTTTAGGGGCGATTTTAGTGGGAATATATGATGAAAAAGAAGATAAATATAAAACTGTTGCGAAGCTGGGAACAGGACTCACCGATGATGAGTGGAGATTAATGTTTGAACAATCCCAAAAACTTATTTCTCCTACAAAGCCCACGCTCTACGAAGTCACCGACCTTATGAAAGCGGATGTATGGGTAAAACCAAGTATTGTTTTGGAAATTAAAGCAGATGAGCTTACGAAATCTCCTTCACATACGGCTGGGTACGCACTTCGTTTTCCACGACTTGAGCGCATTCGCGACGACAAACGCCCAGAAGATATAACGAGTTTGAAGGAAATCGAAGAGATATTTAAAAGTCAGAAGAAATGATATTTGTGTGCCTATGGTTACAGAGGAGTTGTGTAAAGGCGTAGAATATAATTATGACAGAAGTTGAAGTAGGAACAGTGCAAAATTACGATACCCACGCATATGCTCCTCCTTCTGAGGAATGGCTCAATGAGCAGTTTGTAAATGTAGAAACGTTAAATGCTGAAACGCCGCGGGCAGTCCGTATAATTGATATAGATCCTCCTAATAAAACGAGTGATATTCCTGTTTTTATAATTGGAGGGTATGGTACTCTATCACCTCTTCATAACAAGGCGAATCTATTAGCAATGGCCCGAGAAGGTAGAAGAGTGCTTTATGTGGATGAAGCACGAGGTATTCCACATGGTCTTGAGCCAGATAATGTTGAAAAGATTGAAAAAATTGACGATTATTTTCTTGATCAAGCAGCGGCAATACGTGCAGCTATGCTAGGAAAAGGAATTCACCAGGCAGCAATTGTGGGGCATTCGGAAGGAGCGATAGCTGCGGCGGTTACTGCTTATTTACATCCTGAAAGTATAAGCGATCTAATATTGATTGATCCTGCTGGGCTTTCTGGAGAGGACACTCTTTTTAAGTTGGGAGCACGATTCGTGGCGGAAGGCATAATAAATGAGAGTAATCGTGATGAAAAGGAAATGTCAGAAGAAGCTTTAAGGCAAGCTAAGGCAGGTGGGGAAGGATTCTTGAAATATTTAAGGAGTGATATTCCGCGAAATCTCCGAGAAGGAGGCGCAATGGCTCGCCAAAGTGTTCGTAATTTACTGAAGCATGCTCATAATAAAGGTACTAATATTTCAGTTATCCATAGTGTAAACGACGTTGTTTTCCCCATGATAAAACCAAAAAAACTTAATAAAGAAGATCTTAATCGTAGAAATCCCGGATGGAAAGCGAGAGTATTTCAATTCATATCTGCGCCTCAATTAAGTATGCAGCAAAGCGTAGACATGACCTTCATCGATGGTTTTTATTCAGTGGATGATGCTCATGCTGCGTTTATTAAACGTCCGGAAGAATGGACAGGTATGGCGCATGATGCACTTTTAAAACATGAAATGAAACGAAAAGGAGCAGGAGTAATTGCGAATATGCCGATTGGAGCCCCTAAACAAGTCGATCCAACTCAATAACACTTACTACTTCCTTATAAAAATGAAAAAAATTCTAAGCATCGTAATTCCTACACTAAACGAAGAGAAATATTTACCTTTACTACTGGGTGATCTTGCCGCGCAAACAAACAAGTCTTTTGAGGTGATTATTGTCGATGGAAATTCTGAAGATAAAACGGTTCAAAATGCTCAAAGTTTTAAACAAATATTGATAATGCAAATAATAAAAGTAGCTAGGAGAAATCTATCGTATCAGAGAAATATGGGGGGGGAGAGGGCGCATGGTGAATATCTATTAATTCTTGATGCAGACACACGTGTAGATCCTGGGTTTATTGCAAAATTGATGGACGAAATACAAAAGGAAAGAGCGTTAATATATTTATTTACCATTCTTCCTATAACATCGAAGTTGTTATATAGGATTGTATTTATGATTTCAAATTTTTTTATCAGGTTGTCTCAAAATTGGAGTCGTCCATTTCCAACTCAGGCCGCAATGATCTTTAATCGAAATTTCTTTTTTGCATTAGGTGGGTATACGGTAAATCAATCTCAAGACTCGAAGAAGTTTTTCCCAGAAGATCATGACATTATTCATAGGGCAAAAAAAGCAGGAGCGAAAGCAAAAGTTCTACGCTCAGTACGTGTGAGAGTTTCCCAACGTCGATTTGATCAAAGTGGTGTACTAAAAACTCTTATCTCATATGTGTATTCCGCTATTTATATGACCGTATTGGGTAAAATGGATAATTCGAATATGGACTACGAAATGGGTGGACAGAGCTATCGCGATTGAAAGGGCTTATTATTGGTATAATATCATATCCTTATGCGTATTTTATTTGTTCTCGACGTTTATTATCCTTCCATTAGCGGGGGAACTATAGCTCCAGATCGTATTGCTAAAGCATTAGCTAAGGCAGGGCATACCGTTGGAATAATTGCGCCTTCTGAGGATAGTGCTACTGCGGCTCAAGCCGCTACAAATCCTTCAATTTTCTATATATCGGCAAAACCAATTCCGCTGGTTAAGTTTGCACAAGATATGCGCATCGCAACGCTTCCTTTTTCACAAGTTAAACAAGCCATTGATGATTTTAAGCCTGACATTATTCACATACATCATTTTTTGTTAATTGGTTTAGCTGCCCAGCGTTATGCGAAAGAGCGAGATATTCCAATTATTAGCACGAACCATTTTATGCCTGAGAATCTGGTGCATAATCTTACTCCCGACTCTATGAAACGGTTGGAGCCTTTAGCAGGCCCTTTTAATGAATTATTATGGAAATTCGTAGTTAATTTTTGTAATAACTCAGATCTGGTTACTTCGCCAAGTGGTACAGCTATTAATTTACTGCAAGAACATGGACTTGAATCAAAAGCAGTCGCAGTGAGTAATGGTATAGATACTACATTGTATGGTCAAGATTTGAAAAATGTTGGTATAGCAAAGAAGTATGTAATACCACTTAATAAGCCAATTTTGATGTATTTGGGAAGAATTGATGGTGAAAAAAGAATTGAGGATATCTTATTGGCGGCAAAGAGCGTCTTAAAGAAATATGATTGCACTGTAGTTATCGCTGGAAAAGGACATTATCGCGCGCACCTTGAAAGTCTAGCAGATCAATTAGGGATTGCAAGTAACATTGTTTTTACAGGGTTTGTCCCTAACGAAGAGATGGAAGCTATGTATGGATTGGGTGATATTTTTGTTATGCCTTCTCCGGTAGAATTACAGAGTGTTTCTACTATGGAGGCGATGGCTACTGGTCTTCCAGTAGTTTCCGTGCATGCAGGGGCATTATTTGAGCTAGTTCAGCAAGGTAAAAACGGGTATTTGTATGAGACTTCAAACATTTTTGAATTGAGTGAATATTTGTGTAGGCTATTAGGAGATAAGAAAGCTCGTTTACAAGCTTCAAAATGGTCGAAAGAAATTATTAAGCAGCATGATATGAAAAATGTTGTTTTAAGACTAGAAGAGCTTTACGCATCTATATTGAAATAGTTCTCTTCTGTGGTTAGGTAATTCTCCTCCAAAAAATGCATCTCGCCTCTGGACTCGCGTTATCCACATAGATATTTCTATTTAATAAATCCTTTTGTAGTAGTCTAAATACCCTCTATAAGACTATAGGGCGCCCTATAATAAGATACATTTTTGTTATAGGACTTGACAAATGAATGAGGGGGAATTAACATGGGTGTATGGCTACAAAAAAAATATTCACAAGACTTGCTGTTCGAGTTACTGATCAAGGTGTTTATGATGTGCAAGAGGCATACGTATTTGCGCGAGATCAATTTAAAATACTTGCAAAGAAGAATCTACGAGTTCCTGTAATGACAGTAAGACTTTAAAAAATTCCACAAAAAAAAGAGCATCACTACCGTTCGTATAAAAGGGGCACGACGTATAGTAATGCTCTTCGTGGAACTCCCCACCTCATCGGCAGGGTATCCAATAACGATATCAAACGCTTTTAAACTTGTCAAGGACTTTCTGGAAAATATTCGAGTTTGGGGCTTACTAGAGCCTCAAAGGGTTATTTCTGAATTTTGATTATATAGCTTGGACTTGCAGTGTTTGGATCGCTTGCTGTGAAGACTATTTCGCCTAATGATTTGAGTATTGTATCGTTTAAATTTACATATTTTGTTCGTTCATGTGGACCAACGACAATATATTCGATGGCATGTTTTTTAAGTAACGTTCTTATTGTTGCCACATCGGTTCCTTCATAAATTCCTGTTATATCAGGGATCAATTTAGCAATCACATCGGAACTTCCACGCCATAGCCATTCATGTACCCACCATCCACCAACAGTAGGTAGTCCGGTATATGAGGAGACCATATTAAAGTCAGTGTATGAGTCGCCTTGAGCTTCCAGTATGGTTGGTTGACCATCTACATTGGTATTTAAATACGCAATGATTTTCTCGTAAGTAGGGTAGGTTGGACGTATCCAGGCCGTTCCATTAAGTTGTGGTTCTTTTTTAAGCTGCCCGTAATATGACGTGATTGCAAATGTTGGGTAGATTGCGACCAGTACGAAAAGAGGGATGAAGAGAAGGAGATAGGTGATCGATATGGGATTAAACTTTCTCAATCCTTGTTTCAATCGGAAAAAAGTATACGTAGATGCAATTCCCATCATAATAAAAGCTTGGTATCCAAGTTTAAACATGGTATTCGCTCTAAAGTGCGCAGGGTAGATGTCTTTAATGTAAAAGTATTCTGGAATGATAAGTAGTGCGGTGCCAATGGTGAAAATAATGAGCATGAAGTGGTCAATGCGTGTAAGTACGAACGAATTCTTGCCGGACTCCTTCTTAGACATGAAATATTGATATATGGTAAGGAAAAGGAAATGGAATAAGAAAAATCCCCACAAAACTAGAAGCATCCATATTGCTGACATCTGACAGTTTCCTTGTTCAAACATGAACGGGCCGATTTTTTTGAATTGGATTAAGTAATTGGGTGCGCAATTTACTCCTATTCCCGAAACGAAGGGTACGAAATTCGATGAAAACGGGAATGTGAAAATTAGGAAACCAAACGCTGTAATAACGCCGTTTATCACCAGTCTCTTTGAAATACCAAATAAATATAACAATACCGACATTCCAAGGAGTATATAAATAGGGCCGTCAAATGCGTTTGTCATGAAATGAATCGCGCACATGAAAGCAATAGTTAACGAAGGGTATAGATCGTAATACGCCTTTTGTTTGAGCGATAAACTCTTGGAAGTTATGATCGTAAATAGGAAAGCTAGCGTGAGAAGAACAAAAGGAATATCGAAGACGTGTCCATGCAAATCAGCCACAACATATGAATAAATAGGGAATTCGTGAATTGTAAAGGGAATAAAGCGGGTGGCATTTGGATACCAATAGGTGGTGGGGCTAAATTTTGTCAATATATTCCAAAACGCAATCGGTTTTTCGGGATTATAGCCCGATGTGAAGGCATAGATAGTATGTAAATTTCCACCGATGTTTACTAAAAATGTGCCCAAAATTCCAGCTAAAAATGATGTTCGTAGTTTGTTCCCGAATGCTTTATAGATAATATTGAAGCTTAAACTGAATACTTGGGTTATTCCCATTGCGAAAATTGTAGCTAGAATGAGGTTGTAACCATAATTTGACGCAATGTTTGAGAGTTTAATCAGAACAGCTCCTGTTAAATGGCCAAAGTAATAGTAGTTAATGGGATATCCAGCCAGCCACATATCCTTAGGGGGGAAATATTCACTTCGTAGAATTGAGTTTATGAATCCAAAATCCATAAACTTTTCAAGCCCATGAATTGATGGTTCTTGCCCACGCACTTTTACCCAGAAAAATAATGCTGAAATAAAGAGGATTTCCTGGAAAATGATAAGCAAAAGCGAATTTCGGGGTAGTGTTAGCTTGCCTCTTTCTGATTTATGTAGTGTATATGCTCCCACGAGCCCCAAGAGCCCGGTTAGGAACAATAACCCTCCCCGTGAGAAGGGAAGTATGTGATACATTCCTAAAACGAGGGCGCTGTAGCTAACAAGTAATAGTCCAATCGCTTTTGAAAACGAATATCCGTAATCGAATAATGATCCGAAGATTTTTTTCGTAACGGGTAAGGCAACAATGCCTAGTAGCAATAAAAAAAAGTACCAACTAGTGGTTTGTACTATCCAGTTCATATAATTCATTACTAGCGTACCTTTTTTAGATTGAAATATCAACCACTTTTTGATATAGTTGTGCGTAACGGAGATCCCTCTCTGAGTTTACCCTGAGAGCATTCGAAGGGCTCTGGATGACAGAGGTATCGCTCAGAATAACGCTACTATTATGGACACTAAATTTATACCCGCCGATCACGAAAAAGAACTCTACGACTTTTGGGAAAAAAACGGGTATTTTGAGGCTAGGGTAGATACGACAAAGAAACCGTTTTGTATAATTTTACCTCCCCCCAATGCAAACGCAGATCTCCATGCAGGACATGCAATGTATGTATATGAAGACGTTATGATTCGGATGAAAAAACTTCAGGGATATTCAGCATTTTGGCTTGCAGGGGCTGATCATGCAGGTTTTGAAACACAGTTTGTTTTCGAAAAACACTTAAAAAAAGAAGGTAAAAGCAGATTTGATTATGATCGTACAACGCTCTATAAGATGATTTGGGAGTTTGTTGAAAAAAATCGGGGAACGATGGAAAGTCAGTTGCGTGCGCTTGGATTTGCATTAGATTGGAGCAAAACGCTTTTTACCCTTGATGAGAAGATTGTTTCGTCGGTATATAAAACATTCAAAAAATTACATGAAGATGGGCTCGTTTATCGCTCGAGTAGATTAGTTAACTACTGTACTCATTGTGGAACTGGGTTTTCGGATTTAGAGGTTAAAGACGAAGAATCGACCGGTTCGCTATACTCTTTAACATACTACATTAAAGATGGAGGAAGTATTACTGTAGCAACAACTCGTCCTGAAACAATGTTTGGAGATACTGCCGTGATGGTTAATCCTAAAGATAAAAGATATGTAGATTTTATTGGAAAGACAGCGATCATTCCTATTATTAACAAAGAAATTCCAATAATTGCTGATGATTATGTAGAAATGGAATTTGGTACGGGAGCGGTAAAAGTTACCCCCGCACATGATTTTAATGACTTTGAGGTTGGAAAACGACACAATTTAGCTTCTGTACAAGTGATTGGATTTGATGGAAAAATTTTTGGAACTGGGACTGAATATGATGGACTTCGAGTTGCTAGCGCGCGTCCTAAGCTCGTTGAAGAGCTTTCACTGGTAGCTTATGAGCATGCGATGGTGGTAAAAACTTGTTATAAATGCTCACGTACACTCGAACCGCTCCCTTTGGAACAATGGTTTGTGAAAGTTAAGCCACTAACCGATGCTGCAATTAACGCTCTCACAAAAAAAGAAACCACTATTGTTCCAAAACGATTTGAAAACCGGGCGCTTGATTGGCTGACAAATTTCCATGATTGGAATATTTCACGGCAAATTGTTTGGGGAATACGGATTCCCGCGTGGAAATGTAATAAATGTAGCGAGTGGGTGATAACTGAAGGAGAAACTCCAGACCAGTGTTCGAAATGTGCAAGTAAAACGCTTACACAGGATGTCGATACATTTGATACCTGGTTTTCTTCGGGTCAATGGCCGGTGGCAACACTTAAAGCTTTAGGAGATGATTACTTTGATTATTATTATCCAACTTCAGTTATGGAGACGGGCTATGATATTTTACCCTGGTGGGTGTGTAGGATGATGATGCTAGGTATTTATACGACAGGAAAGTCGCCATTTAGTACGGTGTTTTTACATGGAATGGTTCGCGACGGTAAAGGCGCAAAAATGAGTAAAAGTAAGGGTAATGTAGTAAATCCAATGCTGATGATTGAAAAATATGGAGCTGACGCTGTTCGAGCATCGCTTATTTTTGGAAACTCAGAGGGAAATGATGCACCGTTTTCAGAAGACAAGGTTCGGGCAATGCGAAATTTTGCGAATAAGATTTGGAATGTGGGAAGGTTTGTGGGGATGATGAAAGATGTGGACAAGACTGAGATTTCTCACTCCGTTCGAAATGACAGTGTCGCTCAGAATGACAAGGCTGCGCCTCAGAATGACAAAAAGGACGCGGGTACGCTCCTGGCCGAACTTGAAAAAGAGTTTAGCGCTCTCCAAAAACAAACAATTAAAGACATGGAAACATTTAAATTTTCTCAGTCATTCAACAATTTATACGAATTCTTATGGCATCGATTTGCGGATTATTATATTGAACAGTTGAAAAGCGAGGCTCAATCTGGTAATATTGGAGTAGTCAAAAAACTTGAAGAAGTCTATTTGCAAATGCTCGTCCTTCTTCATCCGTTCATGCCCTTTGTTACCGAAGCTGTATACAAAGTATTTAACGGTGAAAAAATGAGTATTTTAGATAATAAAAATCTACAAAATTAAAAAAAACACATGACCAAACGAACATACCAGCCTAAAAAACTCAAACGTGTACGAAAACATGGTTTCTTAAAGCGAATGCTTTCTGCTGGCGGACGAAAAGTTCTTGCCCGACGAAGGCTAGCCGGTCGAGTCCGATTAGCAGTTGGTAAAACGCAATAATGAAGCCAACCGCTCCGCTTGCACCTATTGCTCCCAGCTTATTTAATACTGTCTTAGTGATTCCAGTTGTAAATACGCTCCTTTTCTTTAACTTTATTTTTGCTTCTTTGCACATTCCAGGATCATTTGGATTTGCTATTGTTGCTTTGACTGTTGCTATTCGCATGCTTTTGAATCCAGCTTCCAAGCAGCAATTGGAACTTGCCAAGCGAATGCAGGAAGCTAAGCCTCATTTAGATAAACTTACCGAAAAACATAAAGACGATAAAAAGAAGCTTCAAGAAGAGCAAATGAAATTGTATAAAGAAATGGGAGTTAACCCGGCAGCGGGCTGCTTATATGCTTTAATACAAATTCCAGTTTTTATTGGACTCTATAACGCATTAAATCTATTTTTAGCTCATGGAACATTTGATAAAGTTGCTGGTGCAATTAACAAGGTCGTTTATTTTGATTTCTTGAAAACAACCTCAATCAATCCATGGTTTTTTGGATTTAATGTTGGCGTTGCTCCTTCTGATTTTCAAAATGTAGGCATACATTATTTATTTATTCCAGTATTAACGGCGGTTTTGCAATATTACCAAGTAAAAGTAACGACCGAACAAAATCAGCCACTTGTTAAGAAAACTCATAAAAAAGAAATTGAAAAGAAAGCTGACATGCAGTCAATGATGTCTTCACAGATGCTGTATATTTTCCCACTCATGATTGGATATTTTGCATATGTGTTGCCGGTTGGACTTTCACTTTACTGGAATATCTTTTCACTCTTTACTATTTTTCAATACAAGGGTAGCCCCCTAACCATATGGAAGAACAGGAAATAATTAAACAATTAATGACAGAGTTGCTTGAGAAAATGGGTTTTACTAATGAAGTAACTGTTACGCAACAAGAGAATTTATGGATGGTTCAGCTTTCTGAAAATGAAGAAAGCCCACTATTAATTGGTAAATTCGGCATGACGTTGCGATCACTACAAACAATTTTAGAAACTGCGCTGTTTAAAAAAATGGGTAAAAAAGTTGAATTGGCGGTAAATATTGGCGACTATCGAGAACGTCAAAAAGAGCGTTTGGAAGAAATTGCAGAAAATGTAGCAACTCGAGTAAAAGCGGAACATCGACCTGCATCATTGCGATCATTTTCAGCATATGAGCGAAAATTGATTCATGAATACGTAAGTCTAAAGCATCCTGATTTGCGAACAACGTCAATGGGAGAAGGAAAAGAACGTCGACTAATTATTTCTCTTCTTAGTGACGATGCTTCGTCATTAGACCCCTTCGAACAAGTCGCGTAAGGGAACGTGCAGTCCTTTGGAAAGTTTCACTATTGTTTTGAATGTTGGGTTTGCGCGACCTCTTTCAATTCTTCCTAAAAACGCTCGATCCATTTCACAGATTACCGATAAATCTTCCTGCGACATTCCGGCTGTATGACGACATTCTTCGATCTGATTCCCTAAGCGTTTGTAAATGAAATTGCCTTTCATAGTAGTCTGAACTTATAACTTTGTGCGTAGTATACTGATCAATTCTTAAATTCTTATTAAATTTGGGAAAATGCTTTTTATCTGTATTGAAGTAAGTAGTCCAAATAATACGGCGCGAGATATCTGATCCGCCAGCTGGCGGAGAGACCATTTTAGACTGCTACGCGGGCTCACCATGGTTGAGAATCATGATATCGAGCGGAGTATATGTCGGAGATTCTTCGCGGAGTTTATCCTGAGTAAACGAAGGACTTAGAATGACAAAGGATTGGCAATTCGGCACCTTGTGTGCTATACTTATATTCGTTACAATGTTCGTACGATGAAATTTTTAATCGTTCGCTTTAACATTGGAAAAACCCCCGGAGTGCTACTGGCACGCAAGATCTTCTCTTTTTCAAAATTCTCAAATAATATTTCGATATCTTTCTATTCGCCTTTAGTCCTTACGACTCTCTCATTACTCCAGACACCTGACAATTTCATGGTCGCTACATACCCGGTTATCAGTTACAACACTGCCTATGTCACCTGAAACCGAAGGACGAATACCGGAAAATTTGATTCCAGAAAATGTAAAGGGAAATGCTTTGTGGGAGTGGTTGAAAAACGTGCTTCGAAAAGCAGCTGCTAAATTTGCCGATAAAGATGCTGTCAAAGATGATCCCGATAAGGAAACAGGAGGCAAGGTTCTTAAGAGCTTAAAAAGTATCGCGAAAAAAATTAAAGAAGAGCAAGACCAAGCCGCTGCAAAAGGAGAAACACCCGTGGGGGAATTTGCTAAGCATTTACCGCCGCATTTACTAGATGTTGTAGATGCAATTAACGTTGATGGATTTATTGGTAAGCATGAAGGAAAAATAATCGATTTACTGTCGGCTGCAGCAAGTGGTTATTTGGGGGCTGATAAAACTATCGTGCGTATTGGAATGATTGTTTTGCATGAAAGTGGAGTCGATAAGGCGCTTGTAAAAAAAATTGCTCCCAAAATTCGAGAGCAAGTATTAGCTGCGATAGGAAGGATTAAACTACAGCACCGTGAAGGTACATCCGATTTTGACGATGCACACAAATTTGAACAACAATTTGAGAATTTTGTTCGTGAGCCAACAATCCAAACAGAAAAAGAGAAACCTCCTCAAGAAAAAAATCAGCGCGAAAATAAACAGAATGCAGGAGGGGATCGTGATGAGTATGCTTTGCAAGCACGCTTAGAAGGAAAGATGCCGCCTAAAGATATGGACTGGTTTGCAGCATTGCATTCAGCTGAAGAGTTTTCGGCTCGCTTTACGTCGAGGACCGAGCAACTTATTGGAAAACCTCGAAAGAATTATCCTGGTGAAGTGCACGATCGTTTGTCGGCCGAAAAGGCAGTATCTGACGAAGTCACCGAATTCGTTATGAATTCGCTTATTACTATATATTCTCCAATCCTTGACGAAGAACCAAAAGAGTCATTTGATCGTCAGGCACAAAGTGCTGGAAACCAGTTCGATAATCCATATACCTCTGCACGTACTTTTTCAAAAATGCTTAATTCCCTACGCGAAAAATCTACTATTGCTATGATGGGGACCGGTGAAGCGAAGACGCTCATTGAAAAAGATCAATATCATCGGTTAGCTCGAGAAATGGTAGTAGTTAAAGATGATACAACTGGTCAGTTGGTCGAACGCGTTTTACCTTCTACCAACAAACAACGCGTAGGTATAGGGGAGTTTGCAGAATATTTGCGTGAAGTATTTGATACTGCCGAAGACACCATGGACTACGGTCATAACTTTAAGTTATTGACTAATTTAGGACCTCGCGAGGGACCAAAGGGTGCCGAACCATTTTTTGCACAAATAAAAGAGCATGCAAAGCGATTTAGTGCCGATAAGATTGACACTGCTTTTCGATTACCGTACAACGATGTTGTACAATCCGCTAAGCAAAAATTTCAGTCGAGCTATGCTCGTATGTTCGTAGATAATAAATGGCAAAAAGATCCTTCCATGCTTGGGCGTTTTTTGCAATCGATGCCTGCTGCCGAGCGTAGGGTAAAAGAAGAGCTGCGTGAACAGTTTAAAGGTGAGGATGTTCCAGATTGGGCAATTGAATGGGCATTTCAGGCAGGTCGAACCATGTACTTTGGACTCGACTTTGGATTTCATGAAATGGTTTCATATGCAGATCCTAACTTGCAATACAATGGAAAGGCGTCGCTTACTGGCTTGGGAGGAATGCGTGGGTATTTTGATATGTGGGAAGGCGCAAAGATGCTTAATTTTAAAAAGGATCTTATTTGTGCAGGCGCAGTGTGGCTGCCGTACACGATAAATTTTTCAGAAACTCAACCGTACGATCATGCCCAATGGAGAAAACTTGGAGAAGCACGGTGGAAAGAATCGTTTGGAATGGGGCAAGCAGCATATGCAGGAACGTTTTTAGATGGTGAACGACTATTTATTGACATGGGGAATTATTTACATACGGGCGGATGGGGAACAAATCAGGGTTGGCGAGTACGGGAAGGATATAATGCCTGGTTGATGCCGGAATTTAAAAGTGGAGCACTTAATAATTTAGATCCAAAAGGAGATCCTGATTTATTTGTCCGTTCATGGAAGCGAATAGAAAATGTTGGAATACCTATAACCGAAAATTTTTGGCAACAGCAAGTTATTAATAAAGCTGCCGAAGGCGGAAGCAAGAATCCCGAGTTTGTTAAGGCGGTCAAAAAATTAGGAGAATTCTTTTTTGATCGGTATTTTTCAGATGGAAATGGAAATCTAACTGAAATAGGAAGGGAACTTTTAAAAAAGTATCCTGATAAACACGCATTTGTACATCACATTGAACATACACTAACAGACAAAAATCATGAAGGATCGCGCCAAGAAGAATTACAGTCGATTATTAATAAAGTACTAACCGTATTAACCATAGAACAAATGCCTGCGCATTTGGTTACGATGGAAAAACAACGGATGACAGAGTATGGAGTAACGTTACTATCTGAAATTCAAGCGGATTTTCTTCCGGATCCAAAAAATGCATCTGCTAAGCAATTATCGGATGCAAAGACCAAGGTTGATGATGCGTTGGCAAATTTAGTATATTCACAGGAAAAATTACGCATTGATGCAAGTAGAAGTATGGATGATAATCTAGCCAATGGACAAAGTTTGTACGGTGATTTGTCGAAACGAACAAGTTCAATTTTGGGAGGTCAAGGAAATAGATTGACTGAAGATTATATAGTTAAAGCCCTTGAAGAACGATTTGGACTAGCTGCCGGTACAGGCATGTCGGATAGCCGTGTTACCGATGTGGTAAAACTGTATGCAAAGATTCAAAATCGAATTGTTGCTACACCTAATTTATCTGACGTTCGAAAAAATGTGATTATTGATAAGTTGTTTGTCGATGTAGATAAAGTAGATGCCGAAGGCAAGAGTCCACGCACAAAATCAAAAAAAGAACGAGATGAAAAAGAGCAGGCGCTTGTTGATCGAGTTGAGTCAATAGAAAAAAAAGCTCAAAATGGACTGTTTAGGAGTCGTGTTGCGTGGTGGGCACATGCGCTTGATTCGAATTATTTTGGTCATTCAGTTACACAGCCATCAGTTGCCATGAAGTTCATTAATGTGGCCGCTGCCGGCCCCGACATTGTTTCGCGTGACGCTGACCAAGCGGCCAATACTTCCGAACTAATGCATACGCAAACTCAAGTGCTGTACCGGGAAGGCTTGAAAAAAGGAGCAGAGGCAGCACATGCAAAAGGTGCTCATGAAGGTTTCGTACCACTTGAAGAATGGATTGGTACATTTAAGGGTAAGGTTCAAGGAGAACTAAGTAGTGAGCCGGCCTATGAAATGAGCTTCCGCATGGCTCAACTGATTAATTATTTTTTTAAGAAAGATGATGAGGCGAATAAATGGTGGAAACTTGGCCCGCAAAGATATTGGGCTAATATGAAGAAGAATTCACTATCTGACAACTTAATTGATGAGGGTGCCCCACTTTGGTCATGGGATCATGATACTGAGCATGCATGGGCAGAACATCTACATCATAATGGAAAATTGAAGCGAAAAGCGGCACGTGGAGAAAAACACAAAACAGTTGAGAAAAAAGACTTAGTACACAAAATACTTAAGCAGATCCCATACATTAAAAATAAGTTTAAATATACTAAGGAAGTACATGATCATGCGAATACTTTTTCATACCATGCACTATTCGAATGGAGTGATTCTGGATATGGGAAGTTGGCTATATATCATTATTTACCCGCGCTAATGGCGTTATTAGTAACATTAGGAGTGCTTGCCGCGAAAGAAGGTAGTAAAGATATGAACACATCGGGTGGAGGGGGAGGTGGAGGCGGTAAAGGCGGTCATGGAGGACATCATTAACTACTCGAATCGGGATCATATATGTTTATAATGGTTATATGAGATATTTAAAGATTGCCGTATTTGCGTTTTTTTTCCTAGCTTTATTGAGTGGAAAATCTGTTTTTGCTGCAACTCCCTCGCCTATTCCAACGCCGAATCCAACAATCGTTCCAGAAGTATTTAGACCAGCATGTGGTTTTGCAGATACTCCAGATTCAAATAAGTGTTGCC
This sequence comes from uncultured Gammaproteobacteria bacterium, assembly GCA_964413645.1. Taxonomy (GTDB): domain Bacteria; phylum Patescibacteriota; class Microgenomatia; order UBA1406; family HO2-37-13b; genus 2-01-FULL-39-24. Next base: position 13,355 of record CAYPSA010000007.1, on the reverse strand, counting down.
CTAAGGTAGATATGGAGAAAAAAGTATTAACTCCTGCAAGGAGCATTCTTCGAGGAGCTCTATTTGATTTTATTGCTGACGATATAGTTGACACAATCGGTTTAATTTATGAAATAGACCCCATTTCAAGGAAATTACAAATAGATTGCTATACAGGAATACCTGAGATAACACAAGTAAAGAATCCAACGACTGGCGAATTTGAAGATGGTCCTTGTTTTTGCTCAAGCGCAGCTTTTCAGAAGTCTGTTGTTCAAGCACCACCCGATACGGCAATGGTTAAAATCTGTGATAAATATATTACAGATGATAAAGAACATGGTGCCTGCTTGGAATGTTCGAAGCGTAATGCATTTATGACGGGTTTAGGTTGTATACCTACAGACATAGAAGGCTTCATAACTGGCTTTCTCCTTACTCTGGGAATTGGTTTTGCTGGGTTATTCTCGTTAGGGTGCATAATTTACTCAGCTATTATGATTCAAACTTCTCAGGGAAATGCTGAAAAGATTAGTCAATCGCAAGACCAAATTAAAGCATGTATATTTGGTTTATTAATGATCATGTTCTCAATATTGATTCTCAGAATCATCGGAGTAGATATTCTTCAGATTCCAGGTTTTAGCTAATAGTTTTAAGTAAGTATTTGATGCTTTGTATTTTGAATGCGGAGATATTCATAACTTTTCCAAAACAGGAGTCCATACTAACGAGTTAATTGTGATATCTATTAATGATCAGCCGGCTTCGTCCCTTTTGGTTTAACAAGTCCAAGTGCGCTTAATAGTTTTTCTAGACCTGGTACAGAGGCCTCACCTCCAGTCATTTTTTGAAGCGTATGGATTTGCGATACTACACCCATAGCGGAACCTCCTATAATTCCAGCAGCACCGAATAAAGTTGCGGGACCTGCTTGTATTGCTGGGTCTCCGGCAATTCGCTTCACCATTGTTTTTACAATGTCTGGAATTACAAAAAGCATAGCTCCAGAAATAATCAAAGCTAGTACATCTGTTGGAAAATCATACAAAAGGGGCATGGAAAATGCATTACCTGTCCCAACAAATCCTATTCCTTGAATAATTTGCACTACCAATAACAATGCTATAACAGTAGGGAAAATAAGTAGATTACCTACAATCTTTTTTACCCATCCTATAAAGCTTTCTTGTCCAGGTATAACCTCTGTAAGTAAAAAAATTGGAGCAAAAATAACATTAATTACAATTTGAATATATGCTCCAATTAATAAGAAAAGAATTCTAAAATAGAGGAATAATACTCCAATAACAGCAACTATTAAAAAAAAGAGCATGAGCACAATATGCGCTATATTAAATGCAATTGCAAGCTGGAGAATTGCCGTAATAATACTACTAATATTTGCTGAAATTCCCGCAATCGCAGGTGCGCCTGCAGATGGAGTAACATCTCCAAAAAGCGCTTTTGCAATCGGAATATTTTGACTTGCAAGTCTGATTCCTAAAAAGTATGTGACAACAGTTAGAACACCAGAAATAACGAGCTGCATACTGGTTGGAAGTAAAAGTAAAATGCTATTTAGGACCCTATTATAAAGATGAAAGGAGAATTTTATGAATCCTCCAGCTCCCATGGCCGGATCCGTGACGTCTCCAATACTTAATAGATTAGCGGTCAAATATCGATCTTGCAAAATACCAGGGTCCATTGCTGGTAAATTTGATTTCGAGAAGATCTGGAACATAAGTAAAATCAAGACATACATAAAGTCGATTAATAAACCGACAATAGCATATGAGAATGTAATGGTGAGTAGTACTATAACTATGCGTGGAAGGGCATTCTGCACGGATATGATGGAATGCGAATCGATTTTATATTGAAACATGATCATGAAACCAAGGATGATAACAGTAATTACAAGGATGATATAGGAGAATGTACGAAATGCTTTCCAAACTCCCAAAAAAGGATTTAAGCTTGCAAATCCCACTCCTTGTGCTGCATGTGCTTGAGTTACAAGACCTGAGTCTTGTATAGACTGATGCGTATATGCTATCCCTGAAGCAGGAGGCTTGACTAATGGTAAGACTAAGAGTTTGGATGTATAGCCAAAAAAGCTATTTGGGAAGTTTTTTGTATGATCTGCAGAATTATCTGTACAAAGAGACCCGCTGAGGCTACAATGAATTCTTTTTTGAAATGCTACTAATTGCTTACCTTCTTTTGTTTTATATACTGGTTGTTCAAAAAGTTTCAATAACTTTGCTTGGCGTGTCTGAATGATTTGCGACGAGGAAATTGTACTTTGTTTTGGCGGGAAGCCCCAGCGCAATAATAAACTTATAGCGATAAATAACACTGAAACGACAAGTGTTATCTGGATGAAGTATTTGTAATAATGAGAAGCTGCTGCGCGTAAATAGATCCACATGGTAAGTTCATTGTAGAACAATCGTGAAGATGGTGTCAAATGTATTATTCAGTACCCGGAATTGGTTCAGGGGGTTCTGAAACTTGAAATGTAAATTGAAATGGCGTGCTTAATTTTGTACCCTCAGTTGATTCAGAAGCCTCGTAAACAGTAATGGTATTTTCTCCTATGGACCATGTGGTTTGAGGTGTAATAACCACAGCGTTTTCTTTTGTATGAATAAATGTGGGAGTTGCTGGAGTGGTTTTATAGAAAAATCGCTTTTCATTCATAGGGCTTGAGAACGAGAAAGATATTTGCATAATTGGGTCAATATCTTGCGACTGATCAGGAGGATTTGTCGTGATGAGTTGGATACCTTCTGCTTCTGGAAGTGCAGTTGGGATAGAAATAGAAGATGAAGTGGGAATAACTAGTTGACCTGCGGTCGGTGTAACTCTTGATTCATCGATAATATTTTCAGGGTGTGAAAATGCCGAAATAATGACGAGTATGAAGAATAGTAATCCAATAGCTGCAAATAGAACAATTAAAATAAGTTTTTTTCTTTCAATCATAATTACTGGCGACAATAATAATCTGTAGCAGGAACCCACTTACCAAGTAACCCATTAAATATTTGTATATGCACATGATTGCATGTAGCAACTTTAGCTGTTCCACTTGAATATGTTACCCATTTTTGGCATACCTTTGCACCTTCAGTTCCAGATTCGGCTTGCTTCCCTAACGGGGGTCCGGAACCTTTTAAGGTATGAATATATCTTACTCTATATTGTATCTTATCTATTAGATCTAGTCCTACATATTCTTGATATGCGGCATATGGATCGCTTCCATCGGAATAAAATTTGTCGATTGTATGAGTCCATAATATTGTATGTCCGTTAATATAAGGTAGCGGTACACTATCAAGAGGCTTGTGGGCAATGTCAATGGCTTCCGCGTTTCCACTGCCAGGAGTACAAAATCGCTTTCTAAATCCTGGGGGATATTGTTTTACAGAACAATGCGCGCAATTTCTAATAGGAACGAATTCTGTTCCACAGGTAATTATTCCTCCGGGCGGCATACATTTTCCAGAAGGGGGTGTAATTTGGGGATTAGATGTGGGAAAAGGTTGTCCACCGGTGGGATACGGAGTGGGATTATTTTGGTTTTGATCAGGCTGACTAATATTGCAGTTTTGTAGCTCGAGAATTTCACAAATTAGTTTTGGGACGACTTTATAGAACTTATCATCATTTCTATCATCTTCCAAGGCAAAAGTGTGACTGGGGAATACGAGCAATAAAACGATAAATATATTAATAATAAATGGCCCGAATGTGTATTTGAAGAATAATCTTCTCATCCTGTCACGCCTGCTTTTTTTGCCCAGTAGGCGCTTGATCTAAACAAGCTTTCAAAAGTGCCGGCGTCGGACCAAAATCCATCAAGTTCTGCCCATTTCATTTCCCCACGTTCAATGTACTTGTTTTGAAGATCGGGGACTTCCAGCTCACCTCTGTCTGAAGGTTTAAGCGTTCGGATAAAGTCAAAGCAGCGATTGTCGAAAATATATAGACCCGTGCTTGCGTAATTAGATTTTGGATTTGCCGGTTTTTCTTCGACTTTAATGATTTTTTTAGGGTCTGTTGGGTCAAAAACAGGTACTCCAAAGCGTTGTGGATCAGATACTTCTTTAAGAAACATCATAGCTCCGGATTGGAAGTTTTTGACAGCTCCAGAAATATCGGCGTCGGTTGTGTTATCACCAAGAATGACCGTTATTGGTTCGTCCTTTGCAAAATCTTCGGCGTACATAATAGCGTCACAAATTCCCCCTTTTGGATTTCCTTGAAATGCATATTCCAAATGGGTGATTCCCAATTCTTTTCCATTTTCAAGTACGCGTATAAAATGGCCGGCATATGGACCTGAAGTGAGAATAAGAATTTCGGTGATTCCTGCATTTACCAGTGTTTGGATAGGGTAAAACACCATAGGTTTGTCGTAAATAGGGAGTAGGTGCTTATTGGTAGCATGGGTTAATGGGTAGAGTCGTGTTGCAAGTCCGCCCGCAAGTATTACGCCTTTCATATGTTGATTATACTACTTTAATAACACTGTTTTCAATAAAAACAGCGCAGTTGCGCTGAGTAAAATATACTCTAATACCACCGATAAACGCAAGCTGTTATCGATAATGTGGTGTAGGATTCCCCAAATAATGTAAATAGTCACAAAAAGAGAAATAATGTAGAACTGCACTTGATTGTTTCCACGGGTAACGTAGAGCGTGCTAAGCAAGAGAGCTGCTATGCTCGCAAGTACCAAATACCAGGCGTGATGTTCTTGTTTTTTCATGTTTACTATGTCATTTCGAGCCTTTAGGCGAGAAATCTCGGATAGCTGAGATTTCTCAGTCGCTAACACTCCTTCGAAATGACAAAAATGACAACATTTTTATAATATTACTCCATTTGCTGCGATTAGCAAGCTGAGCAGAATAAATGCGACGAAAATAAAGTGAGCCAGATGTTTACCGACAACTCGATAGGTCTTAAGCTTGTAACCATAATAAAAGTCGAGTAACAGTGTCGCAAGGAGCATTCCAAAGAGTGTGAATGTTGCGGCTTTAGGCAGCGAACGCATGAGGCCGGCAACGAGTCCTGGTTTGGCGGTAGTTGATGCTTGTAAACCAGAAACAATTGTGGCGGGGGAAGGAGAGATGGACTCTTCTTGAGCGACTACAGTCGACTCAGGAGTAGGCTCTGTCGTTGGTTGTACGGTAGGTAAAGCAGGACGACGGGTCGGAGCAGGTTCTTGGGCACTCGCTGCAGTCGTGAATGAAGTCGCGACGGTGCTTCCTGATGGTTTTGCAAACATTTGAACGACAATAGTTGTTTCTGAGCCAGTAAGTGAACCGTTACAAGTCGCAAATCCGACATCTTGATATTTTCCATTTAAAATATTTGCAGCGTGCGTAGGGGATGCCATCCAAGCGTTTACAACGCTATTTGAATCGTTAAAATCTTTTGCTAAATTCTCACCGGCTGTTTCATATTTGTAGCCGGATTGTCCTATGAAAAACCATGGAGTAGTTCCATCGGGGGCATAATGCGCCCAAAAATTATCTGCAAGCATTTTGCTACATTTACCAGCAGCGGCGGACGAGAGCTGGTCATTCAAGTTTAGTGCGGGAAGTCCACTGTTTGTTCGCTGTTGATTTGTTAATGAATAGAGCGCGCCAACATTAATGTCATTTGCAATACCTAAAACGGAGCCGGCCGGAAGGAACGCATTGCTGGAGTATGAAAATGATAAAACAACTGCTCCAATAAGATATACCGTCAATGAACTGATATGTAGTCCGTGTGCCCGAAAATTATTATGATGTGAAGGTACAAAAAAGCGATGTAAAAATGATTTCATAACAGGTATTTAGTAACAAAACGAACGTTACTTTTTATATAGTACCAGATTAATAGAATCCCTGCAAAATCGATAAGAACATCACGTAATTTACCTTCCCTCGTAGGAACAAGTGTTTGATGATACTCGTCAGAAATAGCATAGAGAAGTGTTAAAAGTATAGCAACTTGAAATATGTGAGTTTTTGGAATGGCGTTTGTTTTATAAAGTGCACGAAACCAGAGATAATATAAAAATGCATATTCGATCATATGGAGGCTCTTAAAAAGCATAAAATCAAAGGTGGATTGTTGAACAAGTGTAAAGTGAGGATGTGAAGAGAAATAGAAAATCGCACTCATCCAGGCGACTAGGGGAAGCCAGTAAAGGAAAATATTTTTGATCGAAAATGAGGACGCCATAAATTCATTCTATATAAAATAAACATAATATTCAGTATGGAAATACCTGCCGCACTGGCTGTTCCGGTTCTGATAAGACCAGTCCATATAGGTCGCTGGAATATGGTGGGTTGAAATTGTGCGGATCGGATTGGCTCGTCTTGATAGTCTGACGGTTGGATATTATTGTAATCATGTCCGATTCCTTGAAAGGAAGTAATGGATGCGGTTGGACTGATTTTATTCAGGTTTTCTGTAATTTCTGATTTAATGCCTAAAACGTTCGCGTCGTCATTCCCACTTTCATAGACTAATTCATATGGTGTGGGACTAATGGTGTTTATTGTGCTTGAGGAAAGAGGAATGCATGGGGTATTAGATTCGTTCTTAGTCGTTTGTGTGATACAGACATCGTGTGAATTGAGTGCGTTTCGCGAAATACTTTTTCCCTGTTGTGTTTGGGAATAGGTGAAATGATCTTTTTGTTGTTTTTTATCATCAAGAAGTCGTACTGAGTCACCTTCATTATTGAAGATAGTGGATTGCATGTCGATTGTAGCGTACGATTTTGCATTGATTGAGAGTGAGAAAGTTTGCGGATTGCTTCCTGCGTTTTGCGTATCGTCAATCAGCCATGAATCGAGCGTAACGGCGAAGTCGTTATTATTGTAGAGTTCCACCCATTCTTGTTGACCCGATTCTGGCGTGGTAAATGCTTCGGTAATGAAAATATTGTCAATTATTACTTCTGTCGTAGGTGTGGGAATTGGTGAGGGGGTATTTGTCGGAGGCGGACTAGGTGTATTAGTAGGGAATTGTATTGATATTGGTATTGCACTTGCATCTGCTTCGGAGCTTGTATAGCTACCAGAAGCGGTATAGCGACGAATGCGGAGGAAAAAGGAATTTTCTGAGCTCCAGGTTGTTGGAATGGTTGTGAGTCGAGCAGATAGTGTGGCGAGTTGCGTTTCTGAGCTTATAATATCGATTGGTGCGTATTTGGTACCATCTTCGTCACTGTACCATTCTTGTCCGTTGTGGGTTTCTCCGGCATACTCGGTGGATCCTTCTTTAAATATGTCTGCTCTCAGGTAATTTTTTCCTGCTTTAGCTCCGGTAATTGTTACAGATATTGAAAAAAGTGTATTTGAAATGGATGCGGGTGTCTGGATAATGGTCGTTGTGACAGCATGAGCGGGGTTAGGGAAAAGAAAGAGTAGGAGGAAAAGAAATAAAAAGTTCAACCTCTTAGGTTGACAGTGCGGGGGCAACCTCTTAGGTTGACTATTCGTCATATATAAAATCATCTTCGACAAATTTTTGATAACTTTTTGAGCTATTAAAATAACTCAATACTGGCTTGGTATTTGTTAGATTGAGCGGATCGGGGCTAATTTCCAAGTAATCTTTATATGAGCTCCATGGATACGAGCGAAAGGATTCGGAGAAATTGACTTTGTGAGCTATTGGATTTCGATGAACATATCGGGAAACGGTGAGAAGTTGTTCGCTAGAAATAATTGGGACATCGTGAAAACGATGTAGAAAAAGGGCTCCTAATCGATTATTTTCAATGTTGTAGGCGCGCTTAAACGAATTGGTAACATTCGAAATAAAATCATGAATTCCATGGTCGCTGATTTGCTTAAGGACAAAATGAAAGTGATTTGGCATAAGACAATAAGAAATAATATCGACTCTGAAGTTATTAGAATTTTGAAGTTGCTCTTTGATTTTGTTTTTCTGTGAATTATTAAATTGCTTCCATTTTGAAAAACTCGTTTTTAAGTCAGACGCGCGGTAATAATAAGAAGTTAGTAGAAACATACTACATTTTGTATTATCAAGAAAAGGAGTTTTATTATCGGCGGTTTTATTGAAAACGTGATAATACTTACCTGTTATAAATTCACGTTGGTTGTACGACATGCGCGTACTATGGCATAAGTAGGTTGGAATGTCTACGGTCTATAAGTCCCTAAATGAGCAGTTTAGAGCTTCCTATAAGTCTAAAAAAAGCATTATAGCAAATATTTAGCAACCTGCGGGATTCATTACGCACTGGCAACCTAAGAGGTTGGATTTTAGGTTGGATTTTAGCTTGGGGTTTTTAAATATATTTACTCGTGGCGAAGTAGTTTCCAACGAGTCCAATGATCATGCCGAATGCTACGGTCAATATGTATGAAAGGATAATGAAAAATAGGCTTGGTGGCCATACGGTAAGTTGTAAATGCGTTAGTCCATAAAATGACAAGTTGGGAATACTACCTAGGTATGAGCTCAAGAATGGTTTGAGTGCGAAAAAAGTTCCAAAAAAGGTTGCGAATGCCAGTGTTCCACTAATGAGTCCAAAAAAGACACCTTCTTTTAAAAATGGTTTTCGAATGTAGAATTTAGAAGCTCCCAAAAGATCAAGCAATTCAATTTCATCTTTTTTAAGTGCAATTTTAAATGCTGTTGTTGTAATTAAAACGATAATTGACGTAAACATTAAGAATCCAAAAATACCACTCGAAACTCCTCTTAATACATTTGTAAGTGTATGTAATCGATCGACGATATTTTTTTGGAAGACGACTTCGTCAACGCCTGGCTGCTTTTGTAAGAATGTTGCAATCTCTTTCAAATACTCAGGTTTTTTTGCACTAATTTCAAGTGAAGCAGGAAGTGTTTCTGCCGATACAAGTTCCTGTAATTGTGGTTCATCTCGACTTATGGAACTTCGATAAATTTTCAAGGCTTCTTCGCGTGAAACATATTTGATTGAATCTGCTTTTTGCGATTGCATAATTGCTTCTTTTAATCGATTAATTTGATCAATCTGTGTTGTTGATTCGAAATATACCGTTACTTGTGGACGAGTTTCGACGTAGCTTAATAAACTCGAGAAGAATGATGTAAGTGTGAAAAAAAATAGCGCCATAAATAAGGTAAAGAATAAAATCATGAATGAGGCAAGCGACTGGTAGGGGGTTCGTTTAATTGATTGTATGAATGAGTTCATAAATGATATCCTCCTCCGCGTTGGTCTTTAATAATCTTTCCATCAGTAAGGGTGATGACACGTTTTTTGAAGCTATTAACAATTTCTGCATTGTGTGTGGCGATAATAATGGTTCGCTTTTTTTCAAGCTTTTTAAATAGTTTCATAATATCCCATGTTGTTTTTGGATCTAAGTTTCCAGTAGGTTCATCGGCAAGCAAAATTGTACGATCTCCAATTATTGATCGAGCTATTGCGACGCGTTGTAATTCTCCGGCAGACAGCTGAAGGGGGAACATGAATTTTTTTTCTTCGATTCCTACAAGATTTAGTAACTCATCGACGCTCTCTTTTATTTTTTTATCAGAAACTCCGGTTACTTTTAAGCCAAGTGCAATATTTTCAAAAACATTATGATTTGTTAGCACCTTAAAATCCTGAAACACCATTCCAATTTTCCGACGGAGTTTTACCATATCGTTGAATTTTTTGTCGGTAATGTCTTGACCATCGACTATAATGGAACCAGTCGTCGGCATGAGCTGTTTCATGATAAGTTTTAGGATGGTTGTTTTTCCGGCCCCTGACGGACCAACTAAGAAAATAAAGTCGTTATCTTCTACCTCGAAGGAAATATCGGTAAGCCCACCGCTCCCGTAAGAATAATTTTTGGATACGGAATTGAATGTAATCATATTTTTTGAGACGCTTCTGTCGTCTAATTCGCTTATGGGCGAATGGTGGAACTCGCGCAATGACTAATGGATATTAGTTCAAAACCTCAACTAGTCCAACGTCCATGAGCCATCCAGCTTTTTCTGCAGCAAATGTTTGACCCCACACGGTAACTTTTTGACCTTCGTATTCCGAAAGATCTACGGTGCTTGAAGTAATGTATACATTTTGAGATTTACCACCGGGGCGTTCCAAACGATGACTTCCTTCACCTTCAAATCCGCCTTCTTTTAGAATTCCTGTTGCTGAATCTTTAAACGTTTCTTTATCTTGTATTCCAGCGGTTTCTTTTGGAGGGTTTTTTTTAGCATCGGAGGCAGTGTTTGAAGTGAGAGATTTTGATCGCATGGCGGATTGTATTTTACTAATTCCAAAGCCGGTAATAGTTCCTAGTAGAATTAAACCAACGAAAATACCTATTAATTTTTGCGTAGAAAGATCAGGTGATTGAGTGTTCATAGTTCCAGTATTGGTGTCGTCCATTTTGTGGACCGGAATTACGTCATCCATGTAGCTATGGTACCAAATTTAAAAAACAATATCAATGTTTCAAATAGGTTTCGTCTCTGCTTTTAACGAGCTCCGGGGGCTCGTAAAATACTGAGGGTAATTATTGCTTGAGGTATGTTTCGATGAATTTGTCTATATTCCCTCCTAGAACACTTTCTACATTTGTTTCTTCATATCCAGTGCGTGTGTCTTTAATAAGTTTATACGGATGTAATACGTAGTTTCGAATTTGCATTCCCCATGATGCCATTTTTGCACCGCGGAGTGATTCTAAATGTTTATTTTTAGAATCTTCTTCTATTTGCCACAGTTTAGCACGAAGGAGTTTAAGGGCGTTTTCACGATTTTGTTCTTGCCGACGTTCTTGCTGACAAGTAACAATAATGCCGGTTGGTTTATGAATTAATCGGACGGCAGTTGAAACTTTATTGACGTTTTGTCCACCGTGTCCACCTGCGCGATAAAATTGCCATTCAATGTCTTCATCTTTAATCTCTACCTCGCGCTCTTGAATAATCGGCAGAACCTCCACAAGGGCGAATGATGTTTGACGAAGGTCATTGGCGTTAAATGGAGATTGACGAACAAGTCTATGAACTCCGGCTTCAGCGTGCAAATATCCGTATGCATATGGACCTTCAATATTAAGAACAACGCTTTTAATTCCCGCCTCTTCGCCCTGAATGTAATCGACAATTTCAATTTTATAGCCTTTTTTTTCAAAGAAGCGCATATACATACGGTACAGAATTTCAGACCAATCCATAGCTTCCGTGCCACCTTGACCGGCGTGGATAGCAAAAATAGCGTCACCAGAATCATATGGACCCGATAGGAATAGGAGAATTTCGTATTCGTCAAGCATTTTTTCTAAGTCAGTCGTATCATCTTCACCGAGCATTAGTTGCATCAGTTCAATATCGTCGACTTGTTTTTTGAGCGCGGTAATTTCTTTCATTACCTTACCAGACTCTTCGGGATTGCTCCAAAAAGCCGCATCATATGTTTGTTTCTCAAGTTCAGCCAAATGTGCTTTTTTTTCTGAAAGATTGACTTTTGCAATAAGCGCGTTAACACGCTCTTCTAGTTGGGTTTTATCCATGCCAAGTATTATACCTGATTTGACAACCTAAGAGGTTGACTCCGCACTGTCAACCTAAGAGGTTGCCAGTCTTGGGTTTTTGTTACTCAAAATCTGTACCGATAATGATTATGGCGTCTGCCGCATCGTCTTCATCGAGTACTGTGCTCTTAGTTAGTTTTACATTTTCAGCGACATCTTTTGTAAGCTGTTCAAATAATCCAGTTACGCTCTTTTTTACCTGAACTTCGGTTGTTTCATAGTCAAATTTATCGGCATTCCCGGTAAGAATATCTACGTATCCAGCTTTTTTAAGAATATCTTTTACCTCACTGGCCTTTCCTACCGTTCCGGAACCGTTCAGAATTTTAATACGAACATCCTCTTTTTTGAATGCCGGGGAAGGAGCCGCACTTGGTGTTGGTGATCCTTTTGGAGCTTCTGTTGGCGCCAAAACAATTGGTTTTGAAGTATCGCTTTGACTGGTAAACATTTTCCAGACTCGAGGTCCAAAGAAAATAAGTACAAATGACAGCAAAAATGAGGTTATAAACATGAACATATCGCGCGCTCGAACTGATACGGTAGGTAATGATAGTCGTTTGTGTCCGCCATTACCACCCATTTTCATTGGTTTAAAATTTCCATCACCAAGAATTGAAAATTGGGGATTTTCCGTGGCTAAAATAAATCCTCCTAGCGGAGCATCGAATTTTAAGAATGGTAATTCTCCTTTATCGGGAGTAACTAAAAGTTTCAAATAGTCCTGATAAAAATTGACGACGATTTTTTCAAGAGGATTCGTCCAGATTCCCACTTTTTTAGTGAATAAGTCTTGACGAACTGTTTTTGATTTTTCACCAGACAGTACTAATCGATCAACCTTTTGAACTTTTTCCTTTAGTTCATCAGCCTTTTTTTTGAGCGTTTCTTCAATATCAGTACTCAAATCCATTCGGGTGTCTTCCAATAATCCGAGCGAGTCATAATGAAATGCAAATGATTTTTTTTCATCGTATGACGCATAAATGATGCGTTCTTTTTTATCTTTTTTAAGTGTTTTTTCGAATAATTTAAAGTAGCCAACCGTTTCAGGAACAACAGATTTGATTGTCAATCCCAAAAGCGCAAACACTTCTTGGAATTTAGCAAACGTTTCTTTTTGAACGGCAAAAAATTGCACCGCCGATTCATTTTGCATGCGTAAAACGAGGTAATTGTAAAAAGATGAGTCTAGGTCAAACGGTAAGCTTGAACGAGCTTTATCTTTAATAAACGGAATAATGGCATTTTCTTGAATATCAGCCGGAACACTGTAACGGGCAAATGCAAAAAGTTCCTGAGGCAGAATCAAATAAACATCATGATCTTTAATTTCTGCAGGAGTTGCTCCGGTAATAGCTTCCTTAATAGCACTCGCCAAAACATCCACACTCCCAACCTGACCATTCGTAAGCAGGTCAACGGTATGCGTTTTTTCAAAAGTCGATAAATTATATTGTCCTAGAAGTGTTTTAGATAGAGAAACGAGCTCAATTTTATTTGAACTGATAAATAAATAGATCATAGCTGTAAATTCATGATACATTCTAAAAAATCAAATGACAAGAGGATTCTGAGTCTAATAAGTCTAAAGCGCATTTCCTAACGAAAACCAGCCAGGAAGCTGATATAATTACGTACATACCAGGGATGCCGGAGTGGCCAATCGGAACAGACTGTAAATCTGTCGGCGCAAGCCTACGGAGGTTCGAATCCTCCTCCCTGGACAGAAGTAGTAGCGTAACAAAAATGGTTGTTTTTCTTCAGAAATAGGTTGGTACAACAATC
>CAYPSA010000006.1:0-84019 GCA_964413645.1 uncultured Gammaproteobacteria bacterium | reverse complement strand
TGCTACCATTACAAGCGAAAGACAGTGTTTTACCAACCGTTTTTGATACGCTGTCTCCGCTACCGCTGATCATGCGGATCGAAGATTGACGGAGCTATTTTTTCATTATTCAACAATTGCGCAATTCGTTTACCACCAAAAATTGAAGGTAAAATTCCCACCCCATTACACCCTAGATTGTAGAGCAATACCGGATTACATGGTTCTTGCCCAATTCGACGAATTCCATTTGGCGTATACCCCATAAGCCCCTGCCAAGAATACACAAATTCAACATCTTCTGAAGGATATTTGTTATAGCTCGACTTCATAAATATATCGATTGCTTCATTCACCTTATCAACCTGTTCATGATCAAAAACAAATTTCTTGGATTCGGGCAATTCGTTATCGGGTCCTCCAATACTAATTAAATTATGTACCTTGTTTGCTTCGTGTTCAAAAGGGCGTCGTGTTATATAAAAATAGCTATCATTTAACACGGTCTTTTTATTAATAGCTTCTTTAGGAAAATAACTTATGGCAATCGGATCATGTTTTGATGATTGCACATACGCCGACATATATCCAACAAGACCTTCAATTGAATGATGGAATTGTGTATTTATTTGCGCGCCTGCTTCGTTATAAATTTTGAAGTGCTCAAAACCGTTTGTACATAATACAACTCGTTTTACTCGTATTCTATATTCATTTACTTCCAAAACTGCATCGATTTTATACAAATTCAATACATTCATCGGACTCTGCTCATAAAAAGAAAACCGTCGTGGAAATTTCCTAACTAAATATTGCACCAATTTTTCGGTAAAAACAGCACTATTCATGCAACCTTTTTTATACGAAAGTGATGCGATAAAATCTTTATTATGCGACTCAAGCTGCGAAAGAATCTTTGATTGATCAACAATAGAATATAGATCTTTGAATTTCTCAGGAATTTTTGCTTTCCCAGCCCATTCTTGCGCAACAAGGATTGTCTCTTGAAACAATTTATTATCAACTCGCAATCGACTACTTTCTAAATGTGGAATTAATTGATCTAAAGTAGTAACCCCAGCGTATCCGGTAAAAACATAGTGTGCAATATTAAGCCCAGTATCTTTAATAATTTTTTCAAGTAACCCCCACGCATCTTCAACATTTCGCTGCCCATCTACTGCCATATCAACACCAAATTCTCGAGCTATGTCAGGTAATGGACGCTCAAAATAACTCGTAATCTGGCCGGCATTATGCCCTGTCGCGCCATGGGCAACTTTATCAGCTTCCAATAAAATAACCGACTTATCAGTTTGTGTTAATACGAAATATGCGGTCACCACACCTGCAATTCCCCCGCCAACAATTACCACATCAGCATGAAGATTTTTCTGCACCGGAACCGAAGATCTGGTACGCGCAAGTTCTTTTATCCATGGAGAATTATTTCGATGCATTAAATAATTATACACAGTCAATCAGTTCAAGTATAATAACAACTATGGAGCCATCTGTTAAGAAAAAACTCGAACTGTTCTTTTCACAGTACGAATATCATACATGCAAAAAAGGGGAAATATTAATTCACGCAAACAGTCTTCCATCTGGAATCTTCTATCTTGCAAAAGGAACAGTAAAGCAATACTCAATTTCATCCGATGGAGTAGAGCAAATTTTAACTATTTATAAACCAATGTCATTCTTCCCAATGATGTGGGCGATTAATAACACTAAAATTAGCAACTATTTTGAAGCGCTCAACGAGGTTGAAGTTTGGAAGGCGCCAAAAGATGCAGTAGTAACATTTATTAAAAAGGAGCCTGAAATACTGTACAACCTTCTTGGTCGACTTTATAGCGGTATGAGCGGATTACTTTCAAGAATTGAATATTTTATGAATGGTAGTGCATATCACAAAGTTATCTTTACAATTCTTAATACTGCATACAGATTCGGGGAAAAAAATGGTAAATCAAATGGCGTAATACTTCATACAACCCATAAAGAAATAGCAGCGTTTTCCGGATTAACGAAAGAAACGATCAGTCGAGAATCAATGAAATTACAAAAACGTGGACTCATTGAGAACAAAAATCACCTTATCGTTATAAAAAACATTCAAAATCTCGAAGAGGAACTTCTTGCAAACTCATCATAGCTACCACCTTCGCCATATTTTCCACTACGTCATACATGGGATTATAGAATTTCTGAAAAATAATGATCTATATCATTGTTTTTAATTATTCGCTGCACCATACTAGAGGTGTTATCAATACTCAACTGCATATATGTTCGCACAAGATATAAAAGAATTGACCAAGGAAAATACAAATTTTCGGAAAGTGTTATATACCGGTACTTATGCACAAATTGTAGCCATGAGCTTACTTGTTAGAGAAGATATTGGAGAAGAAACACATGCAGACGTTGACCAAATTTTATATTTTGTCAAAGGCACATGTGAAGCAACTATTAATGGAGAAGTTCGTTCGGTTGAAAAGCATGACATAGTGTTTGTTCCTGCAGGATCTTTGCACAATTTTAAAAACACGGGCGACGAGGACTTAAAACTTTTTACCGTGTACTCCCCACCCGAACATGCTGATGGCACTATTCATGTTACAAAAGCCGATGCTCAAGAAGCAGAGGGTCATAAGTAAACATATGAAAAAAACAAAAAAAGAAGAATCGTTTAAAGTAGATGGAGAAAATTTACTTAAAAAAGTAAAAGAGCTTATTAGCGAAGGAAACGTTCGAAAAATTACTATTAAAGATAAGAATGATAAAGAAATCATGACATTCCCTCTAACAATTGGAGTCGTTGGAGCCGTCCTTGCTCCAATACTAGCGGCAATTGGAGCAATTGCTGCACTTGTTGGAGAATGCACGATATCAGTTGAAAGAGATTCTAAAAATGAGACTACAAAATAAAGTTGCGTTAATAACCGGAGGAGGGACTGGAATAGGAGCAGGAATTGCCCACATGTTTGCCCGTGAAGGCGCGCAAGTGGTGGTGTGTGGTCGACGTGAAGATCCACTTAAGAAAGTCGTTGATGAAATAGATCAAAATGGCGGAGAAGCTATTTATTGTATAGCCGACATATCATCGCAAGAACAAATTCAAGAAATGATCGAAACGGTAACGATGAAATTCGGTACCATTGACATTCTCGTTAACAATGCAGGAGTTTTTATTCCCGATGATGTTACTTCAACAAGCGAGCAAGAGTGGGATCGGGTAATGGATACTGATGCTAAAGGCGTTTATCTAATGTCAAAAGCAGTACTTCCCGACATGATTAAAAAAGGTGCCGGAAAAATAGTCAATATCGCTTCGATTGCAGGACTTATTGGTTTTGAAAAATCTGCAGCATACTGCGCTGCCAAAGGAGCAGTTGTTAATTTGACTCGTGAAATGGCCTTAGATTATGCGCCAAAAGGAATTTGTGTAAATGCCATAGCCCCAGGAGTAATTGACACCGACATGACAAAGGCTTTTTTAAGTAATGAACAGGCAAAGCAGGGATTCTTAAGTAAAACGCCCGTTGGCCGAGTTGGTACTCCAGAAGATATTGCTTATGGAGCAGTGTACTTAGCAAGTGATGAGTCGAACTTTGTGGCTGGACAAACGCTCGTTATTGATGGAGGATGGACAATATCATGAATACACTTGCAATAATCAAATCTCGACGTGCTGCTCGAGAATGGGAATCCAAGGAAGTCGACAATGAAGTTGTCAATCAAGTTCTTGATGCTGCACGCTTTGCTCCAAGTCCGCTAAACGTTCAACCATGGCATTTTGTTGTTATTAAAAATAAAGATACAATCAAAAAAATTATGAGTGCTGCAAAGCATGGTACGTTTGCAGCTGAAGCACCTGTCATTATTGTTGGTACCGCACTCAACGGAAACACTGCCGACGAATGGCTTTACCAACACGAACCAAATATATACAACTTTAGCGCCGTGTGCGCTATGGAAAACATGTGGCTTTCTTTGGCAGATTTACAGCTTGCTGGTTGCTGGGTGACACTTAATAAAGACGTTACCAAAGATATTCTTGCAATACCCAACACTCATCAAATTGTAGGAAGTTTGGCTATTGGTTACAAAAAAGACTCGCCTAGCAACAAACCTGTTGAACGGCATTCTATTTCAGAAATTATGTCGTTCGAAACATTTTAATTTAGTTATAATTTTTTCTAACAACCATGAAACAATCAAAAATGTATTTAGCTATTAAAATACTTTCAGTGATTGGAATTGCTTTAGCTATCTATTTATTGTGGCAACAATTCTTCCGCCCCGCATTTCAACCATGTTATGTAAATAGTTATATTAATTGCGACGCGGTTATTTCAGGACCTGTTGCAAAAACCTTTGGAATTTCCACTCCTTTATATGGCCTTGTTGGCTACGTCGTTATCTTACTTGCCGCTTTCTTAAAAAAGAGAAAGCTGCTTGTAGGTATGGCAACATTTGGATTGATCTTTTGTCTTTCAATAGGATACATTGAGTTAGTCCAAATGCGTGTAATATGCCCGGTTTGCATCAGTTGTCAATTAATAATGATTGCGGTATTCGTACTGGGACTAAAAGTATTGCGAAACCACGATTAGGTAGAATGGTAAAATAGCATTGAAAAATCCAAATATTTTCATTACTATTAGCGCATGAGTCAAGGTGTTTTATTATCAAAGCAAGACGCATACGATTTCCTCAGTAAAATTCCCCTAGGGGTTTTTGGAACTGTTTCAAATGAAAACGAACCACATCTTAGTACTCTTTTTTATGTAGTCGATACAGATTTAAACTTCTATTTTATAACTCGCTCGCACACTAAAAAAGTTGAAAATATTGCCCGTGGTTCAAAAGTTTCCATAGTTATTAGCGATCGTCGTTCATTTACAACAGCCCAAGTACAGGGGACTGCTGTGCAACTTTCAGGTATTGATAAAATCAAAGTAATTTTCAAAATGTTCACCGACGTGTATCGAAATCAAGATATTATCGAAAAAGGGAATTTATTCAACTGGGCTCCTCCGATTTCGAATATCGAAAAAGGTGATATCGTAATATTCGAAGTAAAACCCGATTGGATTCGATACGCGGACTATAAGAATACTTCACCACTTGCTGAAAACGCATTTCAAGAAGTTGCTCTATAATATCTATTTTTGAGTTTTGAAAAAACTTTCTTCTGCCCTACTACAACAGTCTAAAATGTGATATACTAAGCCATGAACAGAAATGAAGCAGATCAATCAGTATTTGTAGCTGGAAAGATAGATTATGCCCCACCTCCAACCACTATTACAGAGCCTATTACTTCTATGCGTTTGGCTATCGAAGAATTTCTAGATTCTGAAGCACAAAAAACTGACCCCTGGGAAGAGGAAATCCACAGAACCATTAGTCTTATTGACACCGCCATAGAGCAAGGAAGAATTCAAGCCGATCCACAACATGTAGTTCGCCAATTAGACTTAATATCTACAGTTCATACCTTTACTTCTACAAGTGCAAATAGCCCACGTCCTACAATGAAATTTTTACCTCCTCAGCTCGACTTTCCCGATAGATTTTCAACTGGAGAAGTAGATAGGGATAATTGGTTTAATCAGGCCATTGATCGAGCTAAAGACGGTGATTGGCGTCCGTTTCTTGATTATTTTGATAAATTCATTAGACCAAATATGTATTTTGCATTGGAAATAAATTTTGGCTTTTCACCTGACGCAGGAATTCAATCGACAACTGAAGAAGACATTGCTCAAATAGTTCTCATGAGAGCTGTTCAACATTTTGATAAGCTCGATTTTCCAAACAGCTATATGCTACAGGGGTGGTGTAGAAGAGTAGCATTAAATGAGGCTGTGAATATCAGCCGCAAAAAACCTCCTTTTGAAGAATTAAGCTTAGAAGAAAGACTCATTGAAGATGATGATCTACCCGATGTGCTTGCTGATCTTATGGGATCAGATCGTGAACGAGCACGCATTATTCGGAGTGCGATTCTTCGAATAGATTCTGGAGTACAAAGACAGGTGCTAATATTGAAATATTTTACCGGATATTCAAACAAAACTGTTGGTGATATTCTGAGAAAGACCGAAAGTGCAATTAAATCTCTGCAGCATCGTGCATTAGGACGTCTTGGACAAATAATTTCTCAAAGATACATACATCGACTTTAAAACATAATCCTACCCCACCCACTCCTTCATATTCCCCTCATTAATCGCAAACGATTTTCCCTGTCCGCTGACTATTTTAAATGCGGCTTTTCGAACGATCGCTTCTACCTTTCGTTCAACACTTCGAATTCCTGGGTCGTAGCCGCTCGCGCGGGCAATAGCCGTCCACACGTCATCCGATACAGTCACCGCTAAGAGAGCTAAACCCGAATTCTGCAATAAATTTGGTAATAAAAACTTTTTTCCAATCGTAATTTTCTCTTCATCGCTATAAGAAGGCATTTGAATAACCTCGAGTCGATCCAGTACGGCTGTGGAGATCGTCGTAGAATTATTTGCGGTTGCAATAAAAATAACCTCAGAAAGGTCGAATGGGTAATCGATATAATGATCCGTAAAATGAGCATTTTGTTCGGGGTCTAAAAGCTCAATGAGCACTCCCATGATTCCTGCCCGAGCTTCGGGGGTTACCCGATCAAGTTCGTCGAGGAGAATTACCGGATTTTTGCTTTTACATTGTACAAGCGCTTTCATAATCAATCCTGGTTCTGCTTGAGGAGCAGTCTTTGAAAGTCCCCGCAAATCATATACGCTCGATAACCCGCCAAATGGAATACGAACAAATTCCCTACCTAAAGCAGTGGCAACTGATTTTGCAAATGTTGTTTTTCCTGTTCCTGCAAGCCCAACAAAAAAAAGTATAGGGGAGTGAATGGGCGACATCGTTTTTTGCTGTCGCTGGAGCATGAGTACAGAAATATATTCGAGCACGCGGTGTTTTAGATCTGTTAGTCCATAATGCTCTTTCTCGAGCACTTCTGCTGCCTTATTAATCTCGAGTGTGTCTGTTGTTCGCTTTTCCCACGGTAAACGTACTATCCACTCAACATATTTTGAAAGGATTTCGTTTGGTCGATCGGGCGTTACGCGAGCTAACTGATCTGAGAGCTTAGTAAACAGATCTCCCGGCACGCCTACGGCTTTCAATTGCTCTAATGGAGAGCCCCCGCCCTGCCTGCCGGCAGGCAGGGAGCTCGGAACTGGTATATTAATGTTTGTATAATTCATAATTAGCACTCTATTGAGACACTTGACAAAAGTTGAATTTTTGTGTATAAATACCCCGTACCATTTAAAAATTTAGGTACTACTAGTAACTATATGGCAAAGACATCTACGATTCAACCCCTGTTCGATTTTGTACTTATTCGTCCATTGCAAGCCGATTCCAAAACTCCTTCAGGAATCATTCTGCCTGACAGCGTGAAAGAAAAACCTCAAATGGGTGAAATTATGGCAGTTGGACCAGGAAAATTCGATGAAGACGGTGAAAAAAGAATTCCCATGGATGTAAAAGTCGGTCAACACGTTTTATACAAAAAATGGGGAGGAAATGAAATTAAAGTGGAATATGAAGAATGGTTGCTTGTGGAACAAAAAGACATAATGGCAATTGTAGCAAAGTCATCCTGAACGAAGTGAAGGATCTAGGTGTTTAGAAAGCACTGAGATTCCTCGTTTCACTCAGAACGACATAAATTAAAATTTTATAAACATATATGGCAAAACAACTCAAATTCGGCGAAGATGCACGTGCATCACTTTCAAAAGGTGTTAACATTTTAGCTCGAGCAGTCGTAACAACACTTGGTCCACGAGGACGCAACGTAGCTCTCGACAAAAAATGGGGCGCTCCTAACGTACTTCATGACGGAGTTTCGGTAGCTAAAGAAATTGAACTTGAAGATCCATTTGAAAACATGGGAGCTCAGCTGGTTAAAGAAGCTGCTTCAAAAACAAACGATATTGCCGGAGACGGAACAACCACGTCTACACTTCTTGCACAAGCAATTGTAAATCAAGGTATGAAAACAATCACCGCAGGATCAAATCCAATGATTGTAAAACGAGGAATTGAAAAAGCAGTTGAAACAACCGTTTTAGATATTATTAAAATGGCTAAAAAGATTCCTTTAAATGATAAAGCTGCTGTTGCTCAAGTCGCTACCCTTTCTGCAGCCGACGAAGGAATTGGCTCAATGATTGCTGACGCTATTACCAAAGTTGGTAAAGATGGTGTTGTAACGGTTGAAGAAGGCAAGGGCTTGCAAGTCGAAATCGAATACAAAGACGGTATGGAATTTGATCGAGGATATGCTTCTGCATATTTTGTCACAAATCCAGAAAAAATGACCGCTGAAGTTGATGATGCACACATTCTTATTACCGATAAAAAGATTACTGCAATCGCAGATCTTCTTCCTTTCTTGGAAAAATTCGTAAAAGTTTCTAAGAATTTGGTAATTGTTGCCGACGATGTTGAAGGTGAAGCACTCGCAACACTCGTTGTAAACAAACTCCGTGGAACATTTAACACATTAATTGTTAAAGCCCCTGGTTTTGGTGATCGTCGAAAAGCAATGCTTGAAGACATTGCCATTTTAACAGGTGGACAAGTCGTTTCTGAAGACTTAGGGCTTAAGTTAGAGAATATCGATGTCGATGTATTAGGTAAAGCTGACAAAGTATGGGCCGACAAAGATAACACCCGAATTATTGGTGGAAAAGGAAATGCAGCTATGCTAAAAGCTCGTGTTTCACAGCTTCGAAAAGAAATTGAAGCATCCACTTCAGAATTCGACCGAGAAAAGTTTGCCGAACGATTAGCTAAACTTACCGGTGGAGTTGCTGTAATTAACGTTGGAGCTGCTACCGAAATCGAACTTAAAGAAAAGAAAGAACGTGTGACCGATGCTGTCGCAGCAACCAAAGCTGCTTTGGAAGAAGGTATTGTTGCCGGCGGAGGAACCACACTTCTTAAAGCTCGAAAAGGCTTAATTGCACTTAAAGCATCACTCGATAGTGTCGAAGAAAAAGCTGGTGTAGATATTGTATATAACGCGCTTGCTGAACCTATTAAAATGATTGCCCAAAATTCTGGCGTAGATGCCGGATGGGTATTGCGAACGGTTGAAGAATCAAAAGACTCTGATCACGGATTTAATTCTGTCACATTAGAGTTTGGATCGATGCTTAAACAAGGCATTGTTGACCCTGCAAAAGTAGTCCGAACGGGTCTTGAAAATGCCGCATCGGTAGCTGTTATGATTCTAACAACCGAAGCCTTAGTAACCGACCTACCTGAAAAGAAAGATGCTTCACCTGCCGGCGGAATGCCAGGCGGTATGGAAGGCATGGGCGGAATGGGCGGCTACTAAATGCTTACAACTGGCCAAATTCTAAAAAAAGAACGTGAACAATTAGGATTAACGCTTGAACAAGTCGAAAAGGCGACTAAGATTCGTAAAAAAAGCCTGATCAATATTGAAAACGGTGATTTTAAGAAATTCGCTTCTAAAACCTACGTGTTGGGAATTATCCGTTCTTATGGTGATTTTCTTAATTTGGACGCAGTAAAATTAGCAGCATTTTTCCGACGGGAATACGAACGAACCGACGAATCCCATTTCAAGCAACGAGTTGGTAAACAAGAACTTACGTCGAATCGAAAAAGAGTATTTGGATTTATTATCGCAATTGTCCTGCTCTGTTTTGGAGCATACTTTGCCTATCAAGTAAAATTGTACTTAACTCCCCCAGAAGTCACTATAATTTCCCCTACAAAAACTTCGTATAAGAATGAGCAAAAAATTGAACTTGTGGGAAAAACAGAAAAAGAAGCATCGGTTACTGTAAATGGAGAAAGAATTTACATAAACGAAAATCAAATCTTTAAAACATTCATTCCCCTCGTTCTAAAAGAAAATATCGTACGTATTGAGGTAACAGGAGCGAACGGAAGAAAGACCACAATTACGAGAACGTTTTATAAGAGATAATTACCTTTGTCATCCCGAGCGGGAGCGGAGGATCTCAGCCTGCTTGCCCTGAGCCTGCCGAACGGGCCGAACAGGTCGAAGGGTCATCTTGAGCGGGAGCGAAGGATCTCAGCCTGTCATTCTGAGAGAGCGTAGCGACCGAAGAATCTAGGTGTTAAGAAAATTTTATGTCGTACTTCGTATATATTCTCACGAATAAGTTTTGTACAACTCTCTACACTGGAGTTACCAATAATCTCGATCGCCGTCTCTTTGAGCATACTAATAAGACTTCAAATGGGTTCACAGCGAAGTATAGCATTAACAAGTTGGTCTACATCGAAAGCTTTTCACACAGCATAGAGGCAATTGCAGCGGAGAAAAAGATTAAGGGATGGACTCGGATTAGAAAGATACGATTGATTGAATCGAAGAATCCTTATTGGGAAGACTTAAATAGAAAGTTTAACACCTAGATTCTTCACCCCAAAAGGGGTTCAGAATGACATGGCACCCAGGTCATCCTGAGCGCCTGCCTGCCGGCAGGCAGGGAGCGAAGGATCTTAGTAATACTCAAAATGCGCCTTCTCTTTGGCATTTCTCCACCATTCCTCATTATTCCTATACCATTCAATCGTTTGCGCAAGTCCTTGTTCAAATTCAAACTGCGGTTTCCAGCCTAGTTCCCCATTAATTTTCGTCCAATCCATAGCATAGCGCCTATCGTGCCCGGGTCGATCTTTTACATATTCAATTACCGACTCATCTTTCCCCATTAATGCAATAATTCGCTTTATTACTTCAAGATTAGAAATATCCTCAAGTAGCCCACCAATAAAGTATGTTTCTCCAATTTTTCCTTTTTCTAAAATAGCTTCAATGGCCCGAGCATGATCTTCAACATGAAGCCAATCTCGGACATACAGTCCGTCGCCATATACCGGCACTTTTTTACCTTCCATCAAGTTAGTAATCGCCAGAGGGATTAATTTCTCAGGAAAATGAAAGGGACCATAATTATTTGCACAATTCGAGATCGTAATAGGTAATTGGTACGTATCGTGATACGCGCGAACTAAATGATCTGAAGCGGCTTTTGACGCGGCATACGGACTATGTGGATCGTAGGGAGTATTCTCGTTGAATTTATCTTTTGTACCCAATGGAAGCGCCCCACATACTTCATCGGTCGAAATATGATGAAAACGGGTAATTTTATTCTTCAATGCAGATTCAAGGAGAGTATACGTTCCGACGACATTTGTTTGAATAAACGGAGCAGCGTCTTCAATCGAACGATCCACATGTGTTTCTGCTGCAAAATGAACAACCGTATCCACTTTACTCATTACAGAATCAACAGTCGCCCGATCGCAAATATCACCCTTAACAAACTCATAATTAGGATTATCTTTAACTGAATCAAGCGTAGAAAGGTTTCCTGCATACGTAAGCTTATCGAGGTTTATGATTGAATCATTGGGATGATTCTTCATCCAGTACAGAATAAAATTTCCACCTATAAAACCAGCTCCTCCTGTAACAAGCAATTTCATATTATAGTTTAGTCAAATAATCTCCGCTATCAAGCTCTTCTTGTGTAAAGTCGACTTGTTCGTCTTTCAAATCAGGGTCATAGGCAGGATCAGGAAGATTTACCAGCCACGCATCCTCGGTTCCAATATTCTCAAGACCGGTAGGAACATCTTTTGGAATATAAAGTCGTTTTAAATTTTCTGCTGACAGAATATGTTCTTCACGAACACCTTTAACGTATAAGATAATCTTCATTGTGCCTTTTACGCACATATATCGAGCCGCTCGAACCCTATGTAAATGATATCCTTTAAATGCCCCCGGCTTGGCACAGGTTAAATACGAAAGTGTAAATCGATCTTCACGGAACAACTCAACTAAAAAACCGTTTTCATTGCCTGAAAGGTCGTACGTAAGAACTTTTTTTGCATCTTCAACTTTTACAGTATCAGTCATTAGATTGTTATGAAATGATAATGAGTTTATTATATGGAACACACTCGTAAATAACAATATGCTATTATCAATATATGGCATCTCTTTCGCTACCAACAAAAAATCAATTTGCATTTACGCACACTATTTCGCTGGTAGGAGATGAAATTGTAACCATAGGAGCAAATCTTTTTGTAAAAAAACAGGGGAGTAGCACATGGTCGCACCAAGAAATTGCTGAGTATTTTACAGGGAATACCCTTAATGCCGAGGAAGAAAAACACGATGCTGTTTCATTTCCCATAGCTAGTTTTGACCAACATTTTTTCACCGAAAAAGGCAGCGAGGTTATAGTATCACAAGGATTGGTATTTTATCGAATGTATCCGACTGATACTGTTTGGCATGTAACCGATCACCCTGTTGCAGAGCTTAAAGAGAGCGAATCGAAAGACGATTTTACGCACAAACGACTTCTTATCAGCCCCATTGCCCATGTCGCGTTAGAAGGGAATGCGATGTTTATTGATTCGGGCGATCAGGGATTTCAATTTGCCATTGTTGATGCGCTTAATCCAAGCCGTACATTCCGCTGTAAAGCGTGTCATACATCGTTTCAAACAAGCACTCATTCGCAAGCAACAGCAATTTGCACACAGTGCGCTTGTGCTGATTTAGCAGAGTAAGCTACTCTATGTCTATTGATCAAATCTCACCGCTTATCACCCTGCTGCTTATTTTACTCATCGCATTTTTTGCTCACAAAACAACGTCCCAATTATTTACATTAATGTATCGAGCAGTTCGTTCAGAAAAATTGGCTCTATATTTTATTTGCTTCTTTTATCTCCCAGGAACATTCTTACATGAAGTCGCTCATTTACTTACCGGAGTTGCCCTTTTTCTAAAAGTTACTCGTTTTACCATTTTTCCCGTTGTAGAGCGCACGCAGGGCGGATATGGAATAAAACTCGGGTCAGTTACATACATTCAACGCGATCCACTACGGGGTTTTTTAGTAGGAATTGCTCCTATTTTTTTCGGGGTGCTTTTCTTTTATTTTCTCCCTTCATTATTTGCAGAATTTGGCATTAGCATACTTGGGCGCATCGTAGTAGGATATGGAGCTTTCGTCGTTGCTTCCACCATGGTTTCTTCCAAACAAGATCTTCGCGACGGAATTTTTATGATTCCACTACTTTTACTATTTGGATTCCTCTTTTATATTTTTCAATACAACCCCTTAGGTAACCAATACGTGCTTGAGTTTATTTCTCAAATGAATTATCATCTATCAATCGCATTGCTCATTAATATGGGTGTATACGCTGTCACAGCAATTTTCTTAAAAATATGAATCCGGTTTTAGCGCAAAAAATCAGCATAAATGGCCAAGAAATTCGAGGACCTTTGGTCAAAATAAACACATTAGCTGATGTAATTAGTGCAATTATGTCTTTCGTCGTTCCTATGGCGGGCGTTTTACTTTTCTTTTACCTGGTTTGGGGAGGATTCAACTTTTTACTTTCCGACGGTGAACCCGAAAAAATTCAAGCCGGAAAAGATAGAATTCGTGCAGCAATTGTAGGTTTTTTTATCCTCATTATGTCACTGCTAATTGTCCGACTCGTTAGCTTCGTATTCAAACTCGGAGGAGGCATTTTTTAGCATGAAGCACGTTGTCCTTTCACTCGGAGGTAGTATCGTTTCTACACCTTCAGGAATTGATGTCGACTATTTGAAGGCCTTTAATCTTTTCGTGCGTGAACATATAGAAAATGGAGTAAAGTTTTTTATTGTTGTTGGAGGAGGAACGCTCTGTCGCGACTATCGCGATGCTGGACGGCAAACTATTGGAAAAGTTACCGATATTGATTTAGATTGGCTCGGTGTTCATTCCACACGTTTAAATGCGCATTTACTCCGAACAATTTTTAAAGACATTGCTCACCCACGCATTATTGAAAATTATGAACATAAGCTCTCAACTCATCCTGAACCGTTAGTAATAGGAGCCGGATGGAAACCAGGCTGGTCGACAGATTATGATGCAGTTATTTTAGCTCGTGATTACGGCGCAAATCTAATTATTAATCTTTCAAATATTGACTATGCGTACGATAAAGACCCCAAAGCGCATACAGATGCAAAGAGAATTGAGAGTATAAACTGGCCTGATTTTCAAAATATTGTTGGAACCAGTTGGACCCCCGGAGCAAATACGCCGTTTGACCCAATCGCTTCAAAACTTGCCAATCGACTAAATTTAAAAGTAGTCATTTGTAACGGAAAGAATTTAGAGAACGTAAGTAATATCATTAATAACAAACCATTCACCGGCACTGTAATCTCCAACTCCATTACGAGCCCCCGGAGCTCGTAAATAGATACTCTCCTGTATAATACATAAATGCTTCTAACAAAAATCTCATTACTTAACTTCCGCAACATCTCTCAAAAGCAGAATGAGCTCCATAAAAATGTCACCATTATTACCGGTCCCAATTCTGTTGGAAAAACAAATATCCTTGAATCAATTTATTTACTAATGACGGGAAGTGGAATTAAAGATGAAAAACAAGACGAGCTAATTTCACTTGGGCAAATCGTCTCGACTATTGAGGGAGAAATCATTCAAGAAGATGCCGGAACACTTTTTCGAATTTATTTGGAAAGGGGAGTCGCTGTTAAAAAAGTCTTTAGTATTAACAAAACACAAAAACGCCTTTTTGAATATTCCAAGCAAACAATCCCCTCCGTTTTCTTTACTCCGAAACTTGTACATATAATTGATGGCGATCCGGCAAGTCGCAGAAAATTCATTGATCGCATTCTTTCAAAATTAGATATTGAATATAAAAAAAGATTACACAATTATGAAACTGCACTTCGTAAGAGAAATAAAATTTTAGAAAAAGTGCATGATGTAAATAAACTTCGTGATGAGTTGTCGTTTTGGGATGATTACTTAATCGAACAGGCAAACTATATTTGTGCAAAACGCGAATGGTTTGTAGAAAAACTCAATACTGGAGTTCAGGTTACTAATCATGAATTTAAACTGGAATATTCAAAAAAAGAAATGTCAAAAAAAACTCTCGAAGAAACATTTGAAAAACAATATTTACTTAAATCCACTCGAGTTGGACCGCAACGAGATTCATACGAAATTATTCAAAAAAACTTACTCCAAAAAAATCCGGAAAAAAAGAATGTGCATCAATTCGGAAGTCGGTCCGAGCAACGACTTGCACTTTTTTGGATTATCGTTAACGAGCTCAAGCTCTACGAAGAGACTTTTACTATTCGTCCATTATTACTTCTTGATGACATTTTCTCAGAACTTGATGATATTAATAGGGAATACGTAATTGACCTAATAGGGAAGTATCAAACGATTATTACCAAAACGAATGAAGAAAAAATTAAGCTCGGCAAACTCCCCCACCTTGTAATTGATATGTCGGCCTAAGCGTTATACAATATACCCACTGGTGGGGTGTCAGAGTGGTCGAATGAGCTGGTTTCGAAAACCAGTGTAGCAGCAATGTTACCGCGAGTTCGAATCTCGCCCCCACCGCCCTCGCAACTATGTCCGATGAAACACTACCTTCTCAAAATTCTGAATCAATAGACCCAATAACCCGACGTACGTTATTAAAACGTGCAGGCGCTCTTGGAGCTGGTCTTTTTGCAGGCGGTACAACAAATATATTGAATGAGGCAAACGATCGTCTTCTACAACCCGCACTACAACTCAAAGCTGATTGGGAAACTGCTAGCGCAGAAAATGCGCAATTTATAGAAGAACATAAAGACGAACTTAAGAATATCCGCTTGGGCTGTTCACTTTCACCCGAACAACTTGAGTGGCTTGGTATACACGACTCCCCTGAGCAGGTTTTAGATTTTTTGCAAGAAAATGGTATTAATGAAGTTCGCTTAGGTCTTCGCTGGAATCGCAGTGTCAATAAAAATGGAGAAGTAGATTTGTCATATTACGCTCCCTGGATTGAGCAGAGTTTGAAACGGGGTATGAATCTATGTCTTAATGTCGGTCCAGTCAAGGTGTTCCGCTGGCCCGAAGATCATGTACCAGAAACCGTCAGGGCTCGTCATGAACAAGCGGGGACTCTTCCTAAAAAAGGAGCTCTTATACAACCAGCTGATCCATTAGCCCGTGAAGGCCTTGAATATCTTAATGCCATGCTCCCCGAACTTAAAAAACTCACTGGCGACCACACTGTAAGCATTCAACCTGAAAACGAAGCGCAAACACCCTTTGGAGAACATGAATGGGTTGCGAGTAACGACCATTTATTTGCTGTCGTTGGAACAATCCTAGATCATTTTCCCAATAGCCCTATTTTGCTTAATAGTCCCGCAGTAAAACAATCTAAAAGTCCCATTCCTCACTTATCAACACTTGAGTATACAGCGCAGCTTGCAAAATCAATCGTAGCAGCACGTCCGGGAACTCACGTAATTACCGGAGTTGATGTATACCCTGAAACACCACATAGCATGACCGTTCCATTTTCCGATGGACTGCAAGTTGACACCCAAATGGCATTACTATCGTCACGCACAGAACATGTTTTGCACGACTACGTAGCAGACATGACAACCAGCGGCATTCGTACCGAAGTTACTGAGCTGCAAGCAGAACCATGGGGAAACCGCACGCAACCTGGAAATAGTGCTCAATCATTACGCTTTGCAGTATTACGATCATTCCCCTTTGTAGACACATCTAAACCAACCACTTTACGGTTATGGGGAATTGAGCATTTATATGCCAAGCTAGTAAAAGGAGAAGAAACTGAGGAGCATAAAAAGATCGGGGAGCTAATAAGATTAGTTAACGTGAAAAGATAATTAACGTGAAGTTATTAAGCGTCGCAAATTTTCTGGAGTCTTAAGAATTTATAACATTGTACAACAAGCTTATCAGCACACCGCAAACCCCCCACATAGGAACTGAAAGAAAACTCGTGTAAGTCGTGATCTTATATTGATGATACGTCCATAACTTTTTACCCAATATCGCATGAGACCACCACCCTGCAAATAATTCCAAAAGAGTTCCTAAAATAGCTACTAAAATAAAGATACTTAGATATGAGAAATCTACGTGAAAAGCCAAAAGCAGAATTACTATTAAAGGTAAAATAAATGCCATTACATAACGACTCAGCGGTATATGGTGTTTTTTATACTTCTTCTTTGAATACCTCAAAAACACTTTTTCCACAAGAACATCCAAAGACAAGCTTATCACTATCATGCATAAATATAAAAAAAGCAACATCGGTTTACTCATACTATGATTCGTACAAAATCGATGAAAGTATTCTTAGTAGCAATAAATTTAAACAACAACAAAGGGTGTTTTCTCGATACTTTCTGTAATTTATACACGAAACTATCTATAAGATTATCATTAATATGCAATAAAATATACTGCAAATAATACGATAACTTAAACGTGCGCCCAAAGCGTTTTTCCCACTGACTATAGAATTGTTCTAGTGAACTCTTATTCCCAGATTCTAAATACGAAGCAACTAGTTTAGAAGCAATGTCCGCTGAATGGAATGCAAAACGAATTCCTTCACCAACAAATGGTGATATATATCCCGCAGCGTCTCCAATTATTAATAAATTATTTTTTGAATTGTTTATATTTACACCTCCCGTGTAAACTTCTATCTTTACCTCATTATCAATGTTGGTAGGGGTGGCATTCAAATATCGTAGAAAGTCTGCGAAAAGATCTTCAATACCAGCCTTATTTCCCGTCAGACTGTAAATAGAGTTGGTACCAATCCGAACGCGCTTCTTACTTATGGGGAAAATGTATGCATAGCCTTTTTCACAAAAAGGGTGCCCCATAAATGTTTGCACATGTGAATCATCAAAATCAATATCTATATCTGCATCAACCTGATAACATTGCGATTTAAATCGAGGTATCCTCATATGTGTTTTAGTCGCCAAAGCATCACTTGAACCCGAAGCATCCACGATCATTTTCCCCTTTATTTGAACTTCTTCTCTAGTATCAATATTTTGAACCGTAACCCCTTCATAAGAGTCTTTATGCTTAATGATATCTATTACCTCACTCCCTTTCATAATGTAGGCAGACTTGTGAATATTATTCACGAGATACTTTTTTAAAGCAGGGATATCTAGTAATACCCATGGAAACATATTCTTTTCAGTTGTAACCTTATTTATCTTAGACTGGATACTTATCGAGCTATACTTTGTCAATATAAGCTCTTCTGGAATGTTAAAGAGAGTAAAAATATCATCTTTCTGGTTAAAAAGAGTAGAACCCGTTGTGTTAAGCTCTCCTACCAAGTCCTTCTTTTTCTCTACTAGACATACTGAATATTGTTGCGAAAGTAGCTGAGCTAAGTACAAACCAGCATATCCAGCACCTACAATTACTACATCATATATCTTCTGCTCGTTGTTCATGTATTTAAATACTATCAATTACTCTTTCTATGCTCAAGTAGAAACATGTGCTATACTCTTTCTCACCATGGATGGCGCAATTGCAGAAATCAAATCAAAGCTCGATATCGTAGAATTCCTAAGCACATTCATTACGCTCAAAAAGGCAGGGCGAAATTATAAAGCCAACTGCCCTTTCCACAACGAAAAAACTCCCTCTTTTGTAATTTCCCCCGATCGGCAAATTTGGCATTGTTTTGGCGCGTGTCAAGATGGGGGAGACGTGATTACGTTTTTCATGAAATGGGAAAATATTACGTTTTACGAAGCGCTCAAGGAACTTGCCTTAAAGACAAATACAAAACTCGTAACAACGGCAATTGAAGACAATGCATGGAAACAAAAAGAGAGATTATTTACCATTAATGCCCTTGCAGCAAAGTACTACAACTATTTACTTGAAAATCATGCGGTTGCCGCAGGAGCGCGGGAATATTTAACAGAGCGAAAAGTTTCAGATAAATTAATCAAAACATTCTCGCTCGGGTACGCTCCAAATTCGTGGGATTCTTTGTTAACTTTTATGGCAAAGAAAAAATATTCTGCACAAGATTTGGAAGCAGTTGGACTTGCATTAAAAGGCAGTAAAGGTTCTTATTATGATCGTTTTCGAGGGCGAATTGTTTTTCCATTAAAAGACGCGCGAGGAAATATTTTAGGTTTTTCGGGTCGGGCAATGGGTGACGTAGAGGGAGCTAAATACGTAAATACCCCCGAAACTCACATTTATCATAAACGGGAAACTCTATTTGGCATTGATATTAGTCGCGATGCAATTCGAAAAACTGAATCAGTTGTATTGGTTGAAGGAGAATTCGACATGATTTCGTGCTTTGCTAATGGTATTGAAAATGCTGTCGCCATTAAAGGTTCTGCTGTAACAAAGGATCAGTTAATTCTCCTGAGTCGTTTATGTAAACATATTATCCTTGCCCTCGATAGTGATTTTTCGGGAAGTGAAACAATAAAACGAGCCATTAAAGATGCGCAAGCACTTGACTTTAAAATTGAAGTTGCAGTTTCAAAAGAT
The DNA here is from genome assembly GCA_964413645.1 of uncultured Gammaproteobacteria bacterium. GTDB lineage: Bacteria > Patescibacteriota > Microgenomatia > UBA1406 > HO2-37-13b > 2-01-FULL-39-24. The sequence goes on along the minus strand of CAYPSA010000006.1, from coordinate 64,490 downwards.
GGAAAAGACCCCGATGAGGCTTTTAAAAATAATCCAATTGGTTACAAAAAAGTTTTGCATAACCCAATAAATATTTACGATTTTATTATCGAAAACACATTGTCTCGCTATCCTAAAATTGATGCATTTGCTAAACGTGAAATTGCCGATGTCATTATTCCATTTGTTGCACACATAGAAAATCCAATAATTAAGTCACATTACATCCGTCGGTTAAGCCAGATTTTAGAAGTCGATGAAGCATCGGTCGACTCGAGTTTACGCGATTTTTTGAAAGGTCAAATATCCAAAACCAACAAGCGGTTTGTTGAAGAAAAGCCCGCCGGGCAGAGCCCTCTGGGCGGCGCCAAAAAAAGACATGAGATTATTGAGCAATATATTTTATCAATGGTTTTTCAAAATGAAAAACCACGTGAAGTTTTAGGGCGACTTGAAGGATTTATTCTTCCTGAAGATTTTTCAATCGGATCGTATCGTAAAATTTATGAAAAGTTATTGGAATACACCGGGGATACAATTGATCCACAGGAATTTAGCCGTCTATTACCCAACGAATTGATTAGTTCTTACAATAGTCTATTTCTTTTCGAAAGTGACACCGTAGCAACGGTAGCTGGCGATTTTGACAGATTTTTGCACGAATTTAAGAGAATTGCGCTCAAGCGTCGTCTAAAAGAGCTTATTAATACACCCGAAACAAGTTCAGAAAATACCGATTCCGATAATTCATTGATTCAAAAACTTACCGATGAATTATCTGCAGTGGAAAAAAAGCTTCTAGTACTGTAAAATAACACCTGTTGAGTAAGTTTCTGTGATCCGGAACGCTTTCTGTCATCCTGAGGGAGCAGAGCGACCGAAGGATCTCAGTCACCGCTCTACCAGAATTATTAATTAATTTTGGCCAAAGTATATGTCTTTGCAAAAAATTCCTAAATCAATCAAAGAACTTCTTAAGCAGGGAGAAGAAAACGGCTTTTTGGTTCTTGATGATATCTTCTTTGTTTACCCCGACCCTGAACACCATATCGAAGAAATTGATGACTTATTTGATAAGTCAATGAAAAAAAAGATCGATATTTTTGAAAATGTTTCTACTCGCGATGAAGAAGATGCAAAAAAAACCATTGAGGAGCTAGAGCGAGAGCTGAAACAGCTCGTTACTATTCGTCACGGTGAATCGCTAGATCCTATCAAGATGTATTTGAAAGAAATTGGTCAATACCCACTTCTTCAATTCGAAGATGAAATTAAACTTGCTAAAGCATACGAAAAGAAAGACCTTGATGCTCGTGAAAAACTCATTAAATCAAACTTACGTTTGGTTGTTTCTATTGCAAAAAAATACTTAGGTCGTCGCTTATCATTTTTGGATTTGATTCAAGAAGGTAATCAGGGACTTATTAAAGGTGTAGAAAAATATGACTGGCGCCGAGGATACAAATTCTCTACATATGCCACCTGGTGGATTCGACAAGCTATTACACGTGCTATTGCCGATCAATCACGGACCATTCGTATTCCAGTTCATATGGTCGATAATATTAATCGATACTACAAAATTCAACGAAAACTTATTCAAAAACTTGGCCGCGATCCTTCAAATGAAGAAGTTGCCAAAGAAATGGAAATTTCTGTAAAAGAAGTTGAGAATTTAATCAAAATTTCCCAGCATCCAAAATCACTTTCTACTCCTATTGGAGATGATAAGGAAACGACGCTTGAGCAATTTGTTGCAGATACTGATCAGCCAACATTATATGACACTGTTTCTAAAGAATTTTTGCGTGATTACTTAAATGAGGTTCTTGATACGTTGTCCGAGCGCGAGAGAAAAGTACTTATTATGCGATTTGGATTAGATGATGGAAAAAGCAAAACGCTTGAAGATGTTGGAAAAGAATTTAATGTAACCCGTGAACGTATTCGACAAATTGAAGCAAAAGCAATTCGAAAATTGCGTCACCCCACCCGCGCACGAAAACTTAAGGATTTTGTGGAGTAGAAAGTGCAGGACAAATAACTGCCCGGTCATATATCGCCATTTCTTGCGGTACCCCATCTCGCTCATTTACCACTTGAATACTACCTCCCATAACCATTTGACATGTATTACCCGGAATGCGCTCACATGCTATCGCTAAACTGGTTGGTTGATCACCTTTGTAGACATAACCAGAAATCTGTATCAGATCAGTCGGACGCACTCTTACTTCACGAATTACTTTTAAAGCAACGTCTTGAGCTTGGGGACAGGTAGCACAGTCTGAAAACTTTTTTCTTGGCTCTACGGATATATTTTCTACGCGCATGTTATTGATTTGACTGAAGACCGGGGCATTCTACTAAAGCGCCAGGTTCTCTATGAGTTACAATTCTCATTCCTAGTTTCATGTAATTGTCTACAACCTCTGTAGTTTGAACTCCCATAAAAATGACTCCCCCTGACTGTTCACAACGAAGTGCGACTTCCGTAAGCGTACCGCCTTCGACACATGGAGCTGCTGCGTCAATAGCTTTCGCGGCGACTGGACAATCCATACAGCTTGAAAACGCATTTGGTCTAATTATTCTAAGAGATCCTTCCATATTTATTTTATCTTTAATTTCCTTCCAATAGGCACGTATTATAGCATATAATGGGGTACCATGCAACTTACTCCCACACAAATTAAGGCAGTCAAACACACTAAAGGCCCACTACTCCTTATCGCCGGAGCAGGAACTGGAAAGACGACAGTATTGGTTGAAAAAATAAAACACTTAATTGAAAAAAAACTCGCGAAGCCCGATGAAATTCTTGCGCTTACCTTCACCGAAAAGGCTGCTAAAGAAATGGAAGATCGGGTAGATAAGGCCTTGCCCATTGGCTTTTTTCAAACAAACATTAGTACGTTTCATGCATTTGCAGATAAAATCCTGCGCGATGAAATTATTCATATTGGAATGTCGCCGGCGTATAAGCTCCACACACAAGCTCAGGCAATTATGTTTTTGCGCCGGAATATTGGGAATTTAAATTTAAAATATTTCAAACCTCTTTCTAATCCAAATAAATTTTTATTTGGGCTGCTTCAGCATTTCTCACGACTTGCTGACGAAGACGTATCTCCTGCTGCTTATAGAGTGTTTGCTGCAAAACAAAAAGAAGACAAAGAAAAATATGTGGAACTTGCTCAAGCATACGCTGCTTTCGAGGAATTGAAACGCACTCACAATATCATGGATTTTGCCGATTTAATCTCATACACTCTAACATTATTCAGAAAGAGAAAGAACATTCTTGCGCAGTATCAAAAGAAATTTAAATATATTCTAGTCGATGAATTTCAGGATACTAATATAGCACAGTACGAGCTTATTAAACTTCTTGCTCCTACAAAAAATAAACCAAATCTCACTGTCATTGGTGACGATAATCAAAGCATTTATAAGTTCCGCGGGGCGTCTATTTCCAACATTCTCACATTCACCAAAGATTATAAAAAATCAAAACAAATTGTATTAACTGAAAACTTTAGAAGTACGCAGTCTATTTTAGACACATCGTATAAGCTAATCAAAAACAACGATCACGATACGTTGGAAGCTCGCCTTAAAATTTCCAAGAATCTTATTTCTAAAATCGGTACAAGCGAAACAAGTCCCCAATTCCAAATCCATCCTTTTGTGACATCTGAGGCTGAACAAGTAGTAAAGACAATAATTAAAACGAAAAAAGAAAACTCAACACTCACCTACAGCGACTTTGCAATTCTTACCCGTGCAAATAGCCACAGTGAGCCATTTATTCGAGCATTGTTAAAAAAGGGGATTCCATTTCAACTTCCTGGTCCGGGAATGCTTCTTCGCCAGCCGGAAATAAAAGAGCTCATTGCATACTTGGAAGTTTTATATGACATCAATAATTCTGCAGCGTTTTATCGGATTACGCAAATGGAAGTTTTCAATATTCATGAAATTGACTTGGCTCGGCTAGTTTCATTCAGTCGAAAAATTGGACTATCTTTATTCGAAAGCGCACTTATATATCTTGGCTTTTCGTATAGTGATCTTTCAAGTGAGGAAAACATTCATTACAAACCCTACATCTTTTCAATGCGAAAGGATTCAAAAGAGCACCTTTATAAACTTGTTACGCTCATTAATCAGAGTATTGCTCGCATGAAAAAAGATACTGCGGGTCAATTACTTTTTTACTTTCTTGAAAACAGTGGATACCTTGCGAAAATTTCCCACTTCACAACTGAAAAGGAAGAAGACCGAGCCAAAAATATTTCTAAGTTTTTTAACAAATTAAAAGCGTACGAATTGCAAGAAGAAGATGCTTCGGTCATTGCGGTTGTAGATTTTATAAATTTAAGTATGGAGCTGGGCGACAGCACTCCAGTGGATGAAGATGATTTTGAAAGTCAAAATGCAGTAGTTATCTCAACTATTCATGCTGCTAAGGGCTTAGAGTTTGATACGGTTTTTATGATAAATCTTACATCGGGTCGATTTCCTACATACGATCGTAAAGAACAAATTCCGTTACCCGATGATTTAATCAAAGAAGTTTTACCTGTAGGAAATGCACACTTGCAAGAAGAACGTCGATTATTTTACGTAGGAATGACTCGTGCAAAAAAAAGATTATTTATGTCGGGCTCAAGTTTTTACGGAGAAGGGAAGCGTGAACACAAAATTTCTCCGTATGTTTTTGAAGCAGTTGGGGAAAACGGTATTCAAAAAGCGCTCGTATCAGCACAGGATTCCAAAGGGCAACTTGCAATTTTTGATTTGCCAAGCTTACGAAATTCATTTGGAAAATTAACAGAAGATAAAAAACCAACTAAAGAAATAAAAGTAAAACATATCCCCCGTGCTTTTTCTTTTTCACAGATACAAACATATCTTACTTGTCCGCTCAAATACAAATACCAATATATTTTAAAAATTCCAACTGCTGCCGGATCTGCTGCATCTTTTGGAACTTCAATTCATGCTGCGCTGCAATTCTTTTACCAACAACACATGCAAAATCTACAACCAACACTTACCACGCTCTTAGATTTATATAAAACGAATTGGGTTCCTATTGGATATGGTTCAAAAAAATATGAGCAAGAAATGAAACAGGAAGGAGAACGGATTTTACGTGAATTCTACAATACATACCACTCAAAAGAAATTAAGATCGCAGGACTTGAACAGTCGTTCAAAATAAAAATTGAAGAAGGAATATATATTTCTGGAAAAATTGATCGAATTGATTATTTGCAAAATGGAACTATCGAAATCATCGATTATAAAACGGGCAAAGTTCCAAGCGATGCAGATTTTAAAAAGGAAATGCAACTTTCGTTGTACGCCCGTGCAGCAACTGACCCGAGCTTGTTTGGAAAACCATTAGATAAAATTACAGTAAGCTACATTTACTTTCAAGAAAACAAGAAGGTTTCATTTACAAAGACTCAGAAAGATTTAGATGTTGTTATCGGTACTATTGAAGATGTGGTTTCTAAAATTAAAGTAGGGAAGTTTGACGCACATACTGGGCCTTGGTGTAGCTGGTGCCCTTTTAAAATAAACTGTGAAGCGTGGCAATAATCTGCCTGCCGGCATGCGGGTTACCCCATTCGTAAGACTTTTTTTCGAATTGTATGAGCAAGATTATATAAATGGTACAGCGGCTGCGATATTATCAAATCTCTCCCGCTTACAAATTCAATAAATTCCGTTCCGTATCCCTGCTTGAACCGCGTAAAACCACTCCATGAATCATTCGGGTCATAGTCGGGCGGTAATGATCCCCACATGTCGAATTTTTTACAACCATGGTTTTTTGCAAATAAAATCGCTTCCCACATAAGTAAATTAGGAGCCATTACATTACGATAATCAACAGATGAACCACCATATGGATAATACATAACGTCGTTAAATATGAAGAGTTCGTAAGCGGCTAGGGGAGTAAGCTTCCCATGCGCTCGATATAAAGCAATCAAAATATGTGCCATACTCCCTTTTAATGAGTCAAAAATAACTTTGTGGTATTCCCTATTGTGACCGTAGTATTTTTGCCGACTTGCTGTGTCAAAAAATAATCCGGAAAAAATTGAAAATCCCTCATCACTGGTCATTTCTCTAATTTCGACTCCCCTCTTTTGCGCAATACCAATGTTGTATCGAGTTTTTGACTTAAGACGCTTTAATAGCTCACTTTCAGAAAGGGTAAGGTCAAGTATTTGTGTAAACTTTGGAAAGAGTGGATGAGGCGACTTTACTAAATCCGGATGAAAAAGTTGGCTCGGCTGCCCTTTAGAAACATATGGCTCTACTTTGATAAAAATGCAGTTTCGCTTCTTTCCTTCTTTCTGCAAAAAATGTAAAACGTCTTTATTGGGAAATGTACTTCTTGGTAAATATCCAATGGTAAAAGGAGTTTTTGGTATGGAGTGAAATGTAACTTGAAAAACATTTCTTAACTCTTCGCCAACAAATACCCCAACTCTCATAACCCGAATTCCCATTTTCTTTCGAGCTTCTCCCCATTGCCATGATTGTAGCGGATGAATAGCGACAGAATTGTATAATTCCTGATTAAAATCATCGGGTAATATTTCTATTTTCATATGTTAGTCCCAATCAGTAATTGGATCTGCAGATGCTGTAATTGTATCATCTAAAAAGCGCGATTTTTGACTGTAATTTCTTCGTCCAAACATAAATCGTTTACGAGAATGGGTTATATGGAGCTTTTCACGAGCTCGAGTAATACCCACATAAAAGAGTCTTCGCTCCTCTTCAAGCTCATATAAATCATCAACTGCTCTACTATGTGGAAGAATCCCTTCTTCAAGTCCTACAATAAATACAAAAGGAAACTCCAAACCCTTAGCCTGGTGAAGTGTCATTAAACGAACTCCTTTTTTCTCACGATTATTCTTCTCATTCTGAGAATACTCAGATTCAACTAATGCAACTTGTTCCAAGAAATCGTGTAGCGATGGAAAATTCAGCGCAACCGAACGAAGTTCCTTAATGTTTTCGAGTCGTGCGATGTCATCTTCCTGATCTCCATTGTATAGTTCGGTATATCTCGTCCTCTCAAGAATGGCATCGATGATTTCAAGTGTGGGAGTTGTTTGAAGTTTGTCGCGCATCACTTCGTACAAAATCTTGAAACTATCAAATCGCCTTTTTCCAATTTTTTCTACACGCGCCTGTGAAACAGAATCTCGTTCGTTAGCCAACAATCGCAAATACGACAAAACATCTTTTACTTCCTTTCGCTCATAAAACCGTGTTCCGCCAATAAGAACATATGGAATTCCCATATGTAAAAATGCTTCTTCGATTGCTCGCGATTGCGCATTGATGCGATACAAAACAGCAAATGAATCATACTCACGATCGCCTTGCGACACTGCATTCTCAATCTGAGCCGCAACATACAGAGCCTCATATTCTTCATTTTCAAGCTCCTCAATTACCACCTCTTCCCCACCACCTTGTTGTGTAAACACTTTTAAAATTGGATGCGTTTCATTCTGAGAAATTATGTCATATGCAAAATCCAAAATTTTTTGAGTTGATCGATAATTTTCCTCCAAATAAAAAGTCTGTGCATCTTCAAAGTCTGTTTTAAATTTCTCAAGATTCTTAATTTGCGCGCCTCGCCACGAGTAGATACTTTGCGAAAAGTCCCCAACAATCGTTACATTCTGATCCGCTCGACCAAGAAGTTTCGTAAGTAAATATTGAGCAAAATTTGTATCTTGAAACTCATCAACAAGAATATATTGAAATTGCTTTTGATAAAAATCCAACACGGATTCATTGGATTTAAGAAGATTAACGACTTTGTAAATTAAGTCGTCAAAATCGACTGCATTATTTCGTTCCAACTTTTTTTGATATAAAGCATAAACAGGTCCAACCATTTTACCCAAGAAATCTTTAAACATTTCTTGATATTTTGCCGGAGAAATCAGCTCATCTTTGGCACTAGAAATTCTACCTAAGAAAAATGCAGGTGTATATTTTTTGTCTATCTCAAGCTCTACTAATACTTCTTTTATTAGCGACTCTTGATCGTCACGGTCGTAAATAATGAATTCTGGATCAAGATGTGCAAGCGGAGCGAAACGACGTAATACTCGAACTCCAAATGAATGAAATGTTCCAATAAAACCAAGTTTCTCTCCAACCCGCTCCTTCATTTCTGCAGCAGCCTTATTGGTGAAGGTAACCATCATGATATGTAATGGATCTACGTTATAATTTTGAATCAAATTTTTTACTTTACTTGTTAGCACACGAGTCTTCCCTGATCCCGCACCTGCGAGAATAATCGAAGGTCCCTTTACCGCTTCAACGGCTTCTCGTTGTTGATCATTAAGTTCATTGAATGTAAATTTAGGCATATAGACAGGTTAGTGAGATCTGTACGATCGTTGTAAGTGCTATAATCATACCATGAAATACATTATTGCTAATTGGAAAGCGCACAAAACTATCGGCGATGCCAATGAATGGATGTCGGAATTCGTGAAAAATGACTTTTCTGAAATCAAAGACCAATTTAAAATTATTATTGCAGCACCTTTCCATGCACTTGAAAGTGTTAAGCGGGTTACCGATCAGTATACATTTATGAATGTTGCCGCTCAAGATGTATCGCGTTTTGAGACTGGGTCATACACAGGAGAAGTTTCTGCTCAAATGTTGTATGGACTTGCGGAATACGTTCTCATCGGCCATAGTGAACGACGCAAACTCTTTGCAGAGTCAAACGAAGCTGTTCATCAAAAAACAAAATGGGCAAAAACATTTGGGATTGAACCAATTATCCTCGTTCGTTCAGATGATGATTCAATTCCAAATCAAACGAAAATAATTGTGTATGAAGATCTTTCATCAATTGGAAACGGCAACAATCAACCTATTGATTTTGTTTTAAAAATGCAACGGGAAATTGATCGGCAAAATAAATTTGCATTTTTATATGGTGGCTCCGTTAATGCAGACAATATTTCCGAGTACATATCGCAAGACTCAATTATGGGAGTTTGCATTGGAACCGCTTCTTTAAACCAGCAGGAATTTTATGCTACTATTAAAGCTGCGCTTCTATGAAAAAAAATCGAATCAAGATCTTAACACTGGTGTTAATTTTCCTGGGGGCATTACTATATTTCTTCATTCCATTTTATTCATTGGCAGGAAAAATTACCGGCAAATCTCCACTTCGATTAATCTTTTTAAACAATCGATTCAAAACTACCGATAACAAGGTAAACATTCTACTGCTAGGAAAGGGTGACGCAATTCATGATGGACCAAATTTAACCGATTCCATTATCGTAGCGTCGTACGATTTAAGTAAAAATAAACTTTTTCTTATTTCAATTCCTCGAGATGTTTGGAGCACTACACTTGAGGAAAAAATAAATGCCGCATACGCATTTGGAGAAGCTAAAAGAAAAGGTGGGGGCATGATTTTGGCGAAATCAGAAGTAGGAGCGATCGTTGATTTGCCTATTCACTATGCTGTAGTTGTTGATTTTGATAAATTCAGCGAAACAATCGATTTATTAGGAGGACTTTCTATTAACGTACAGCATGCTTTTACCGACAATGAATATCCAATAGAAGGAAAAGAAAATGACACTTGCAATGGGGATCCTGAATACAAATGCAGATATGAAACGATTCAATTTGAAAAAGGTGAACAATACATGGATGGTAAAACAGCGTTAAAATACGCACGTTCACGCAATGCTAAGGGTGAACAAGGAACCGATTTTGCTCGTGGACAACGACAGCAATTAATTATTGGCGCACTTGCCGAAAAAATTCTAGGAGTTGTAAAAGGCGGAAGTGTAAAAAAACTTGAAGCACTCTATACAGAACTCGATAGCGCAATTGAACGAGACATTGAAAATGAGTCTGCAGCATTTTTGGCAAAAAAATATGTACTTTCACGAAATGTAGAACTCATTAACATTCCGCTTTCAGAAGACTTATTTGAAATCCCTCCGGTTGATGACTATTTTGGAAAGTATGTTTTAATTCCAAAAGATAACAACTTCCCTACTCTTCATAAATATATTGAATGCAAGATGAACGAGAAGAGCTGTTGAATTACAATATGATCGCAAGTGCTACGAGTAGAAACGGGACCAATGCAATGAGCGCAAAATATGAAAATCCTCCACTTGCCGGGAGTGATGGATTTGCATCAACATTAGTAGCACGAGCTGATTGAGTCGAAGCAATCGTGGCAAGGGCGATCGTACTCACTCCAATAGGTGTTGTAGGAGAAATTGCCGTATTCACAATATCTTCAGAAACGATAGAACTCTGTGTTGGATTTACTTTTGGTGTATTTGTAACCTGCTTTGGTGTCCCCGATAAATCAAAAGGAATTTCGACGACTTCACCAAAAGGCGAAGTTGGTGAAATACGGTCAATTTCAATAATCTCAGTTGGTATAACAGTGGGCTCTGGCATTACTTGTCTTCTTGGAGTCGCTTTCTTTTTTCCATACAAAAATCCTCCTATTACAATTACGACCAATATCGCCATGATTATTAGCAATAGAAATATGAGCTTTTTATTAACGCCATTTTCGATCTTGTCTACGTCAATAAGCGTTGCGTGTTCAGGTGCCATATGAATATTACCGTCAAAGTCGGGAATTTCAGGGTTTGCCGCTGCTTTTTTATGAAAAAACAGATGTCGCAGCTCAAACAAAAGAATTAATACAGTTGCAACTAAAGCAAGTATCGCTACAGTACTAATAGACGACAAAAAATTTCCTATATCCATATTAAAAAATCAAAATTAAACCAACGCCAAATAATATAAGCATCGCACTCATCATGCTGAAGATGCTAAAATCAATTCCGGCTGGTATTAATGTTGGTGCAGGAGTGGTCGCCGAGGTCGGTATTAGAACATCTGTTGGTTCAGGTGTGATTACCTCTGTGGGAACTACAGTAACGGTTGGCGTAATAAGAGAACCGGAAGGCGTTGCTTCACCCAGCACTGTTTCCCCACTTTTTGGAATCGTAAATGTTTGCGATACCGAAATTAATTTACCTCTGTTATTTTTGCTTTGAGCTACGACCGTTTGCGTTCCACCTTTCAAATCGAAAGGAGTACTTAATTCAAAAACCCCGCTTTCATTCGCAGTAACTTCAAACGATCGTTTCTGCAATGGAAAACTTATTTTCACGATACTCCCACCAATTGCGGTACCTTTTACCAATGGTCGCTTACCTGGGATTGTTGCACTTTCTTTTGGATACAGTATTCTTAACTCGTCGTTTTGCACTGTCGCTTTATTTGTTTCTGTAGTAGATCCAAGAACTGGTTTTTCTTCCAGAGTGTCATTCGTTAAATTACTATCACGTCCTAACACAATAGCTTCTTGGAACGGACTTGTTTTTGAAATCGGCGCAGAGACCTTGGCTTTTTTTCCTTCTTCATTTTCAAAATGCAGTGAGACTACTTGATCTCGAGCGGGATTCAAAGGAGTACCGTTACTTTTGTCATACAAACAACACAGTGAGACCAAAAAACTTCCGTCGGGCTTTGTAAATCCTCCAAGCATATTTGCCTCACCAATTTTAGCAACAAGAAGCATGTTCGCCTGCGCCTTACCAGCCTCATTTACAATCTTTCCATAAATTGGTGGAAGCGATGTGGTAATTGACGAAGAAGCAAGCGTGGTAAAAGAGAAATATGGATTTGAAGAATCGCCCAATAGAGTTTCTCCTTGCCTTATAGAAATAAAATACTTCGTGTTCGCCTGTAAATTTCGAAGTGAAAAATAATGTAATTTTCGAGGCTGCTTATTTGAATCAATATCATGAATATCAGATACAGTAAATGTTTTATTATTACTGTCCCAAACAGTCATTGAATCAATCGACGGCACAGTAGTTTTCCAAAATAAATCAGCACTTGTTGCAGTAACATTAAGATGAGTTACCTCAAATGGCCGCTCTCTTGATGCTCCAAGACTTTTCGTTGAAGGAGTTTGATTCTTAATAAAGAAAAATGGTATAGAAAAAATTATACCAACCAAAATAAGCACCAGAATTCCTGGCACTTTTCGTTCACTTCGATAGTAGTTATAATAATCACTCATCTATTTTTGACTGTAAAACGTCTAACACGGATGTATCAATTGTTTTTGTTTTATTTGTTGTCGACGGCGTTTCAAGTGGCGTAATATTTTGAGTCGTACTTACGTGATAAATATCAGCAATTATCCACGTGATAATCGTAAAAAACACTGTAACCGAAATTATTAATAATTCTTTTTGTCTCATACTTTTATAAATATGCAACTTCAACAACAATATCAATTCGAACTGCCGATGAAGTCTCGGCCATAGCGTTAACGCTTACCATATGTAAATTTTTAATCGTTTTAATCCTTCTTTGTTTTAATAATTCCCGCACAAATGCCTGCGCTTGACCAAACGATCCATCAATCTGGGTGTTCACACTAAATGTTTCGGGTGTTTTTCCGTTCGTTTTCAAATTAATTCGAGCAATATTTACCTTACTCATACTCACGCCTGTTTTTGCAGCTGCATTTTGAATTGAAAGTAGTACCGTTTGCGTGTGGGGTCCGGCTGGCAACGCTTGGTCTAATAAATCTACCCGATCGCGAATAAGTTCGAGTTTTGATTGAGTATCAATAAGTTCATTCAAACTCTTTTCGTACACAGAGTCAATAACTACAAGATCTTTTTTTTGACGATCAAGAGAAAACGCAATTCCCAATACCGGTTTAATAACAAACCATGCAAAAAATGACGATATCATAAAAAATAAAATCGCGTAGGAATAGTCCTTTACCTTAGTATCTTGCGTTAACTTTTCTATCAATTCTTTAGTGTTCATAAATCAATTACCATTGAAAATACAAATCCGTCTTTGCCTTTTACTACCGTATCAATACGCACGGCCTTAAAGATTTTCTTTTTCTGCAAAGTAGAGTTTAGATATTTAATCGCATCAATAGTTGTTGAACGTCCTTTGAAAGAAATATTCTTTTCAACCACGTTAAAATCAAAAAGTATTATCTCCTTTGGAACAATTGAGAAAATTACATCTAAACGCTCCTGAAAAGCACTTTGCATGGTCAGCTGTTTTTTTACATACTCCATCTTTTCTGAAACTTCTACTGCTTCAACTTCAATTGGCCGAGTAAGTTTGATAATTTCCTGCTTCTGGTTTACGCGCTCTTTTAGATCGACGATTTGTTGATCAATGGTAAACCGAAAGAAGAAAACAGAAATAACCACGATTTGGGTAATAACAACGATATACCGCAAATAATGCAGTGCAAAATATAGAATCTTTTCGGTAAAGCCCTTGTCCTTCTCAGGCAAGAGATTTATTACGTGCTTGCTCATTTTTTCTTATTAGCAGATTTCGTAACTCGGGATTTTAATCGAGCGGCTTTGTTCTTATGCATAACCCCTTTTTTGGCGGCTTTGTCGATCAATGAAATTGCTTTAGAAACTAAGCTCATCGTTTTTGCTCCTTTTGCTGCGACGCTCTTTTTAGCGATTTTTACGGCAAGCTTATACTTCTTCTTGTACGTAAGATTTTCTGCAGTTCGTTTTTTGTCTTGCTTTAATTTTTTTTTGGCTGATTTGATAATTGGCATACGGTTCACCTCCTTTTACAGTGTAAATAATTACTAACAAATATACAAGTTGAGTATATCAGACTGTGGCTCACTCTGGTATACTGGAATTGGTTATGGATACACTGCTAAATAATACAAAAAAGATCATTTTTCATAAACAAAAGGATATTCTTTCGGGCGCAATTATCATTTCACTTATGACGTTACTCTCAGCAGTCTTTGGATTTGTACGACTCCATACCTTTGCAACTTTCTTTCCAACCGAAGAATTGGGAATATTTCTTGCCGCATTTCGTATTCCCGACTTTACTTTTGAAATTCTTATTACTGGCGCGCTAAGTAGTGCCCTAATACCGTTATACAGTAAATATCGTAACGATGATGGTAAGCTTTCTGAAAATATTTCCACAATAATCAACTTCATTTCAATTACTCTTTTGGTTTTGATTGTTGTAATAACCATTACCGCCCCATACCTTGTCCAAATTGTTACTCCAGGGTTCGACAGCTCAAAACAAGCTCAAGTAGTAATATTTACCCAAATACTTGTGTTATGCCAATTGCCTTTTTTAGTTATTGGAAATATGGTTTCTGGAATTGCACAAGCAAACAAGATCTTTTTTGTTTCTGCGGTTGCTCCAGTTTTATATAACATCGGCATTATCCTGGGAACCATATTTCTACATGATTCATTGGGAGTTTACGCTCCTATAGCGGGAGCAGTTATCGGAAGTCTCTTATTTCTATTAACACAGCTACCGGTAATGTTTATTGTTAAATTCAAATATGCACTTCTTTCATTTAAACGAAATGTATTACGTGAGTTCGTAACCATTTTTACCCCCCGTTTTCTGTCAGTTCTAACGACTCAAATTGAATTTACAATTGATTTCGCGCTTGCTTCACTATTTGGACCTACGGGTATTACTATTTATTTGTTTGCTCAACGGATCCAGTTTGCTCCCGTTACATTTCTTGGGCTAGCTTATGGACAGGCTTCGCTTCCCTATTTAAGTGACTTGTTCAAAGAAGATCGTATTGATGAAATTAGAAAAATATTTGTGAACTCAATTTTACAGCTTTTCTTTTTGTCTATTCCTCTTTCATTATTTTTTGTATTTGCAAGAACGCCAATTGTTCGATTCTTTGTTGGAGGACAAATGTTTGATTGGGAAGGTACCGTTCAAACAGCGCGAGTTTTATCTTATTTTGCAGTAACAATTCCATTTCATACAGTATTTTATTTCATTACTCGTTCGTTTTATGCCATACACAATACAAAAACACCATTTAAAATTAATTTCGCCGCAACGCTCCTAAATTCACTGCTCAGTGCATTTTTTATTATTCAATTAAAACTGCCTATATGGTATCTAGGACTATCGTTTTCTATTACTATTATTATCAATATCGCTTTGCTTCTTTATTCATTCCACAAAGAAATACGAGGATTTGATGTGATTAAACTTATTACGAATACCAGCAAAATCTACCTTGTGGCACTTGCATGTGCAGCAATCACATTTCCTATTATGAAACTTCTTGATGGTCTTATTATTGATACATCGCGCACAATAAACCTGTTAATCTTGCTTATATCTACCGGCATGCTTTATACTTCTCTGTACTTCTTTATTTGTTGGCTATTGAATATCGAAGAAATGTACTTTTTAGGAAACCTGCTTATCAAAATGCGGGCTTTTAGAAAAATGCTTGGTGAAATGTACACCGACGCTCGCTAATACTATGCAAAACCACGATCAAAAGACCAGAGATGCTATTGAGACAATTCAAAAACAACTCCTTGGTAAAAAAATCACGTACTCCGAGATTTTTAATTTAATGGATGAAATTTCACATCATCACATGAGTGATGTTTTAACCACCTATTTCGTCGCCTCTTCGTTTAGAGAAGGATTTTCAGATGAAGAGCTATATTTCCTAACCAAAGCCATGGTTGAAACTGGAAAAAAAATAAAATTCACCGGCATCGTTGCAGACAAACATTGTATTGGTGGAATTTCAGGAACACGAACAACCATGCTTGTGGTTCCAATTATTGCTGCGGCCGGTTTTAAAATTCCAAAATTATCTTCACGAGCAATCACTTCCCCTTCTGGGACTGCTGACACTATGGAAACACTTGCCGATGTTACTTTAACCGTAGATAAAGTTCACCATATTGTAGAAAAAGTTGGGGGATGCATTGTATGGAATGGTGACATGGGCATTGCTCCTGCTGACGATATTATCATTAAAATCGAAGAACCGCTTAATTTTGAATCATACGATAAAGTCATAATCTCAATTATGGCCAAAAAAATTGCAGTCTCAGCCAATCATTTAATTTTAGATATTCCAGTTGGACCAACCATGAAAGTTCACAATTTTGAAGATGCAGAAAAAGTTGCAACTAAATTTAAACGTCTTGCAAAGCGATTCGATATTGAGATTATAGTAGATATTAATGAAACTCATGAACCGGCTGGGCGAGGAGTAGGGCCAATCCTTGAGGCGCGTGATGTGCTACGCGTGCTTGAACAAGACCCTCAGCGCCCGCTAAAACTTGAAGAAAAAGCTCTGCGATTGGCTGGTAAATTACTTGATAGCTGTTTTAAAAAAGCTAAAATTGACAAGCAGGGTGAAGAAGAAGCACGCAATATTCTACAATCTGGAAAAGCACTGGAAAAGTTTAAGGAAATAATTAAAGCACAAGATGGAAACGAACACGTTTCATCGCGTTCCCTGAGACTTGCTTCACATATCGCGCATATCGAATCACCCAAAAAAGGAAAAATTACCGAAGTAAATAATATCAACTTGAATACGCTAGCTAAGGTACTTGGGGCGCCTGTTGATAAGAAAGCTGGAGTATATTTACTAAAACGAATTGATGAAATGATCGATAAAGGTGAGCCGCTACTGGAATTCCATTCAACTGAAAAGTACCGATTGAAAGAAGCACTGGATACGTATAAACATATTCCAGTGTATACTATAGAGTAAGAGAGTTTAGTATAATACGTATTATCAAATGAAATTAAAAAAAAGGTACATTTTATTTTCTGTTCTTCTCATTGTCGGACTCACTGCGTTTTTGGTATATAAGGAAGGTAGCTTACCTGTAGATAACTCAGACGACACAACAAAAATATTTGTAATCGAACCAGGTTCTGGAGTAAATCAAATTGCTGCGGATCTGCACAAAGAGAATTTAATTCGAAGCAAATTAGTTTTCTATTTTGTAGTACGCCTAAAAGGCCTTGAAAACAAAATCCAAGCAGGCGACTTTAGATTAAGCCCATCAATGTCTGCCCCTCAAATTGCTCAATCGCTAACTAAAGGAAGTTTAGATCAATGGGTCACAATTATTGAAGGATTGCGAAAAGAAGAGATTGCTCAGATATTGAATGAAAAAGTAGGTATTGATCAAGAAGAATTTAGTCAAATGGCGCAAGAAGGATATCTGTTTCCCGATACTTACCTGATTCCTAAACAATCCACGTCTGAAACGGTGCTTTCAATTTTGCAAAACAATTTCAATAAAAAATACACTCCCGATATGCAAAGTATTGCTGCGCAAAAAGGGTTGACCGATGAAGAAGTCATAATTCTAGCTTCATTAGTTGAAAAAGAAGCTCGTAGCTTTGAAAATAAAGTAAAAGTAGCATCGATTATTCTGAAACGATATAAACGTGATTGGCCACTAGAACTTGATGCGACAGTTCAATACGCACTTGGATATGACCCTATTAAAAAAACGTGGTGGAAAAAAGTAGTCGTCAACAGCGACTTAAGCGCAGCCTCACCTTACAATACATATAAAAATAAAGGGCTTCCACCTACTGCAATCTGTAATCCTGGACTAGATTCTATCAATGCGGTATTGCAGGCTGATCCTAACACACCATATTGGTTCTATATTTCATCACGTGACGGATCAACCATGCATTACGGACGAACGCTTGAAGAACATAATAAAAATATTGAAAAGTATTTGAATTAACTCACCGCATCGGGTTCAACTCCACCATCCACTGCACTTTGTCGTCGTAGTACCTCACGAGGCTTTGAACCTTCTGCGGCACTCACAAATCCCGCTTCTTCAAGCTGATCAAGGAGTTTAGCAGCTCGCGCGTAGCCTACCGAGAGTTTACGCTGTAGGAGTGATGACGATGCCTTCCCAAACGAGCTCACAACCTCTATAGCCTGTCCAAAGAGTGGATCCTTACCCTCACCTCCCCCACCGACCGAACGACCTCCTTGACCACGCACAGCCACTTCCTGACTCACTACTTCTTCCGTATAGTGAACGGCTGGGGCATTCTTCTTTATGAACGCTACCACAGCGGCAGCATCTTTTTCTGAAAGGAATGGACTTTGAATTCGTCGAGGTTTTGCTTGATCAGGAGGTAAAAAGAGCATGTCTCCTTTTCCTAAAAGTTTTTCTGCGCCTGGAGTATCCAAAACAACTCGTGAATCAATCATGCTCGCTACGTTAAACGCAATTCGAGAAGGAATGTTAGCTTTCATAAGCCCGGTAATAACATCAACCGACGGTCGCTGCGTGGCCAAAATCAAATGAATTCCCGTTGCGCGAGCCATTTGAGCAATTCGAGTTATCAACTCTTCAGCATCACGAGCTGCAAACATCATAAGATCGGCAAGCTCATCGATTATGAATACAATGTATGGATATTTCTCCACGTCAGGTAAGGAGTTATACCCTTCAATATTTCGAGCTCCAACTGTTGCAAATTTTTTATATCGATTTTCCATTTCTGCGACGGTCCATTTTAGTGCTGAAATAATTTTTTCAGGCTCCACAATAACTTCGGTCATTAAATGTGGAATTCCGTTATAAAGACCTAGCTCCACACGTTTTGGATCAACTAAAATGAGTCGCAAATCTTCAGGTTTTGTTCGGAATAAGAATGCACAAATCCACGCATTCAAAATAACCGACTTTCCGGCTCCAGTCGTACCCGCAATAAGCACATGAGGCATTTTTCCGACATCAGCTACCTGAGGAATTCCTGAAACATCAAGTCCCAACGGAACAAGGAGTGGATTTGGATTTTTTGTCATTACGTCAACAGAGAGCATGCGCTTTAATGCGACAACCTCACCTTTTTTATTTGGAATTTCAATACCTACGAGTGATCTACCAGGGATCGGCGCTTCAATACGGACTTGTCCTGTCGTTGCGGCAATTGCTAAAGCCAAGTCGTTTGAAAGTGCAGTGATCTTTGACAATTTCGTTCCCATCACGATCTCAAGCGCATATTGTGTTACAGTTGGCCCCTTATTAATCTCAACTACCCTAGCCCGAATACCAAAACTATCGAGTGTTTGTTCAATCGTTTCCGAGTTCTTTTTTACATCACCTCGATCAGCTTCGGTTTGTGTAATATCAGAAAGCAAAGCAAGAGGAGGAAAAACCCACGGAGCTTGCGACTTTGAAAGTGGCTTCATAGAAACTTCACCCTGACTCGCTACCGTTGCATGGGTAGGAATAACCAAAGGTAACTTTTTCTTATCTTGAATAAAATTCTGATCATTATCATTGCGTGATTCAGCAGTACGCTTCGAAAAAGACCCTGCCACTTCACCTACACCTGAAAACGCATTTTTAATCATACCGACTACAAATGCGAGCAATGAGTCAATAGACGTGTTTAAGAAAACAATGAGCCCCACAATAAATGTTGTCAGAAGGATTATTAGTGCGCCAAACATGGAAAAATCTTCTACGAGATTGTTAAAAACAAGTTTGCCAAATTCTCCGGATCGGAGAAGTCCAAGCACTGCAATAAACAGTAGTAAAAGGCCAATCGACAGGTTGAACTTCACTATTTTCAGTTTTTTAGAATTAAAAAAATGCGATCCAAAAAGAAGAATTAACACAGGCACAAATAAAGACACAAAGCCAAATTGGGTTGCTAAGCGATTATTAATCTCAATAAGAACGCTTCCCTGTTGCAGGAATGAGAGAAATAAAAGAAGTGATACGCCCACTGTAATTAATCCAAGAATCGTAAAAAACGTCCGCTGATTAATTTTTAGCTTTAAAAAGGGTAAGCGAATTTTAAAAAATTTCTTTGTGCGAGCCATATACAAGCATCATTGTACGCTATATACGGCTCACATGTCAAAGCAATTCTTATTGCGCATCGGTAGGCAACATGATCAAGTTCACGCGTCCCATTTGGTCGATTTGTTCAACTTTAACCCGTACTTTGTCGCCAATTTGAACGACATCGTGCGGATCTTTCACAAATCCTCGGCCCATTTTTGAAACGTGTACCAATCCTTCTTTACCAGGCAAGAATTCAACGAATGCTCCGAATTGTAAAATTCGTTTCACTTCGCCATCGAATTCTTCGCCAGGTTGAACTTGACGATACACATTTTGGACGAGTTCTGCTGCCATATCGACCATTTTTCGGTCAACACCTGAAATACTTACTTTACCGTCATCAGTAATGTTAATTTCAGTTTGGGTTTGGGCAATAACACGTTTAATATTCTTGCCACCTGGTCCGATAATTTCACCGATCTTATCTTCCGGAGGGGTCAATACGATCACTTTTGGAGCAAATGGTGAAACATCAGCTTTTGGAGCACTAATTACACTCTCCATTTTTTCAAGGATATGTAATCGGGCCGCTTTACCTTGATCAAGAATTTGATCTATCATTTTTTCAGTCAATCCTTTATTCTTTACATCAAGTTGGATTGCAGTGATTCCTGTTTTTGTTCCAGCGATCTTGAAATCCATTTCACCTGAAAAGTCTTCCAAACCAACAATGTCAGTTAAAATGGCATAATCATCATCAGATCTGGTTACAATTCCCATAGCAACACCAGCGACTGCTTCTTTAATCTTTACACCAGCATCCATTAACGCAAGTGATGATCCACAAACAGATCCCATCGATGACGATCCGTTTTCGGCTAAGATTTCAGAAACAACTCGCATAGCATATGGAAACTCGTCGACACTAGGTAATACAGGTTCCAAGGCTTTTTCAGCCAAAGCACCGTGCCCAATTGCTCGTCGACTTGGACTCATCATACGACCAACGGTTCCATATGAGTAAGGACCATCGGAATAATGATGCATATATCGTTTGGTTTCCATACCATCAGGACCTTCAATTGTTTGCTCGAGTGTTGATGATCCGAGTGTTACAGTTGAAAGAACCTGAGTTTGACCACGTTGAAACAATGCTGAACCGTGGGTTCGTGGTAGCAATGATGTCTCAACCATGATTGATCGAACTTCATCAAGCCCTCGTCCATCGGGTCGTTTTTTGTTCGTTAGGATATTTTCTTTAATATTCGCGTAGTTATAATACGTTACTGCAGAAAGAATCTGCTTTTTGTCGTATTTTTCTTCTAATTTTTCATAAATGGCGTCTACGACCTCGTTAAGCAATTCGCTATCAGAGCCTGCCGTAACTGCGGCGCTCTTAATAGCTTTATCAAGCACATCTACATAATCGCTCTTTATGAGAGATATAACCTCATCATAGGTTGGAGCTTCTTTGGTAACTTGCTTTTCTTTTCCAACTTTTGCAGTTAATCCACTAATAAAATCGATGATTTTTTTGTTTTCAGCTTTTGCCATCTCGATTCCCTGCTTAATAATACTTTCAGAAACCATCTTGGCTTCTGTTTCGATCATAAGTACTTTATCGCTGGTAGATGAGACGACAAGATCTAAAATTGAATGCTGTTGTTCTAAATCGGTTGGATTCAAAATTAACCCAGCATCAGCACCTTCAATTGCTGATTGCACGTATCCAACTCGCATAGTACTAATAGGACCGGCCCATGGAACACTTGAAACATGCAAAGCAGCAGAAACAGCAATTGCTGAAAGGATTTCAGGAGAGTTTTCTCCATCGACTGAAAGTAAGGTAATAACAACCTGTACTTGGTTTTTGTAATTTTTTGGAAACAATGGACGAATTGAACGATCAATAAGTCGTCCGGTCAACACAGCTTCATCCGAAGGTCGTCCTTCGCGTTTTACCCATCGTGAGCCCTTAATTACTCCACCAGCATACAGTTTTTCAGCATATTCTACTGAAAGTGGAAAATAATCAATATTTGGGTTTTCAGCACCAACAGCTACAGTAACTAATACTGCAGTGTCACCGAGTGTAGCGTAAACTGATGAGTCTACCGCTTGGGCAAGTTTTCCAAATTGTAACGTAAGTTTTTTATCGTCAATGACGATTGATTCTTCAATCATGTTCATATAATTGTAGTAAGCTAGACCGTATAAGAATTGTGAAGAGTATGTGGAGATTGAGATTCGAACTCAATCCAGCATGCGTTGGATGGCTCTCAAATTTCAACTTCCACACGATTTCTTTTCTTCAGCTTTCTCTTGGATCGTAAATTAATAATAAAGCTTATTTCGAAAGGTTGACTTTTTTGATCAAGTCTTTGTATCGTGCATTATCTTTTTCGTTTAAGTAGTTCAAAATTCTTCGTCGTTTAGAAATGACTTTTAATAATCCTCGTCGTGAATGATTATCTTTTGGATTTTGTTCCAAATGCATCGTCAAATTCAAAATTTTATGGGTAGCTAATGCAACTTGAACTTCAGGGGATCCGGTATCGCCACCTTTAGTAGCAAATTCAACAATTAAGTCTTGCTTGGAAGCACCAGCAATCCATTCAGGAGATTTTGCACCTGCAGGAACTTTGGTTTCCTTTGCAACGGTTTCGACCAATTCTTCAGCTATTTCAACAGCTTTCTTAGGAGCTTTAACTACTTTTGGAGCTTTGGCGGGAGCCTTAGCGGTTGTTTTTTTTACCTTTTTATCTGCCATAATTGATCAAATTATACTGGAACAGGGCATTTTATGCAACAAGTAACCTATGCAGTACTCATAAATACCAATACATACATTATGGTAGTGAATTAAATGGGAGTTGAGCTTCTCTTGAAAAAAAGCAGGTACCTGGAAGCTTGTTTTTACTACAAATTTCCTCTTGACAAACATTAGCAGAAGGTATAGAATAGTGCTAATTATGGATGATCTAACGCCTAGGCAGACCGAGATTTTAAAGACAATTATTGCTCAATATACCGATAAAGGCGAGGCTGTTGGCTCGGAAATTCTAGATAAAAAGTACAATTTGGGCGTCTCGCCAGCGACTATTCGCAACGAGATGGTGGAACTCTCTAAAAAGGGGTATCTCAAAAAGGAGCACTTCTCATCGGGCCGAGTTCCAACAGCCAAGGCCTTTCGGTTTTATATTAACAATATAATGCAGGAAAAAGAACTTTCGACAACTGATGAAGTATCGTATAAAAATGACGTGTGGGATCATAAACACGACCTTAGCGAACTGTTGCAAACCGCAACACGCGTTTTAGCTCGTCGAACCGGCTTGCTAGCAGTAACAACCACCGATCGAGGCGATATTTACTATTTTGGGGTCAATAATTTACTTGCAAATCGAGAATTTCAAGATATTGCAGAAGCTCGATTAATTTTTAGCCGGTTTGATGAAGGCGCATTTTGCTCGTCGGTTTTGCAAGAATTAGCACGAATTGAAAATGAACTGCTTTTCATGTTTGAAGAACAAGATACTAAAAGCATTAGTGCTTCGGTATTTGGCGAATTTAAAGGCAAACATGTAAGTGGAGCAATCGGAGTCATGGGGCCTCGTCGTATGCGATACGACGTTGTTGTTCCCAGCGTTCGATACTTTACTAATTTAATTAATACAATTGTAGAACAAGAAGGATTATGAAAAAACAACAAAATAATGTAAATGATGCAGTCAACCCTCCAATTACTCCTGATGAAGAGGTTGAGCAAACGACAGCCGCACAGAACGTTGAAGACGAAGCGATGGTTTGGAAAAATAAATATTTACGCGCACTAGCCGATTACGAAAATTTAGAAAGAAGGACTGAAAATCAGACAGCAGATATATATAAACGAGCAAATAAAAAGATTTTGCTCAAATTAATCGACATTTTAGATGTTATCGATCAAGCCGAGGTGTTTGTTAAAGACGCTGGCTTAAAATTAGTAAAAGATGAATTTTCAAAACTTCTTGCAAACGAAGGCGTTAAGCAAATGGATTTGGCTGGAAAACCATACGATCCTTATGTTGCAGAAGTCATTGAGATGGTGGCCGGCGACAAACCTGACACTGTTTCAGAAGTAGTTAAAAATGGATATACATTGTATGACGAAGTACTGCGTCATGCACAAGTTAAAGTGTCGAAATGACACAATTATAAATTTCAATCAAATATATGGCAAAAACAATAGGTATTGATTTAGGGACAACAAATTCAGTCGTTGCCGTAATGGAAGCCGGCAAACCAAAAATTATTCATTCAAAAGAAGGTCGAAATACCATTCCATCGGTCGTGGATCCAAAAAGCCGCGTCGTTGGTGACGTTGCAAAACGTCAAATGGTAATGAAACCAAAAGAAGTTATTTTCTCAATTAAACGGCTCGTTGGACGAAAATTCAACGATGCCTCTGTTCAAAAAGACATGAAATGGCTTCCGTACACCGTTAAAGAAGGACGTGATGGCATGGCGGTTGTATCTGTTGAAGGCAAGGAGTATACACCTCAAGAACTTTCATCGATGATTTTGGCAAAAGCCAAAAAAGATGCTGAAGATTATTTAGGTGAAACCGTCGATAAAGCAGTTATTACCGTACCTGCATATTTTGACGATGCTCAACGACAAGCTACCAAACAAGCCGGTGAAGTTGCAGGATTAGATGTAATTCGTATCGTAAACGAACCAACTGCAGCAGCACTCGCATATGGTCTTGATCGAAAAGACGCGCACAATATTGCCGTCTACGATTTTGGTGGTGGCACGTTTGATATTACAATTCTCGAACTTGGAGATGGAGTTTTTGAAGTCAAATCAACTAATGGAGACACCCATTTAGGTGGAGATGATTTCGACAAAGAACTCGTTGACTATTTAGTAAGCGAATTCAAAAACGAAAACGGCATTGATCTTTCCAAAGATGTGCAAGCGCTACAACGTCTACGTGACGCAGCGGAAAAAGCAAAAATTGAGCTTTCAAGCTCAATGGAAAGTGAAATCAATTTACCATTCGTAACGGTAAAAGATGGTCAACCCTTGCACTTTGTAACCAAAATTACACGTGCTAAATTTGAATCAATTGCAGGCGCACTGGTAGAAAAATCATTTGAACCAGTAAAAGAAGCCTTGAAAGATTCAAAGATCGACAAAAAAGATATTCAAGAAGTCATTTTGGTCGGAGGAATGACCCGAATGCCGTTGATTCAAACAAAGGTAAAGGAATTCTTCGGCAAAGAACCTAATAAATCAGTAAATCCTGATGAAGCCGTTGCTATTGGAGCAGCAATTCAAGCTGGAATTATTGGTGGAGAAGTTAAAGACGTTGTCCTTTTGGACGTAACTCCTTTAACTTTAGGTCTTGAAACATTAGGCGGAGTAACTACTCCACTTATTAACAAGAACACATCAGTGCCTACTTCAAAATCTGAAGTATTTTCAACTGCTGCGGACAATCAAACGCAGGTTGAAATCCATGTTTTACAAGGTGAACGACCATTGGCCCGCGATAATAAGTCGCTTGGTCGATTCGTTTTGGAAGGCATTCCACCTGCACCACGAGGAATTCCTCAAGTCGAAGTTACCTTTGATCTTGATGCCAACGGAATTCTTACAGTAACAGCTAAAGATAAGGCTACTAGTAAAGAACAAAGTATTAAAATTACTGGTTCAACAGGCCTTACTAAAGACGAAATCGAAAGAATGAAGGAAGAGGCTGAAAAGCATGCTGATGAAGATAAAGCAGAAGTTGAAAAAATTACTGCACGAAATATGGCAGATAATCTTATCTTTACTGCTCAAAAGTCGCTTAAAGATGCCGGCGACAAAGTTCCAGCAGAACTTAAAACCGAAATCGAAGATAAAATAAAAGCAGTAAAAGATGTCTTGGAATCAGGTTCTAAAGAAGAAATTGAATCCAAGTCAAGTGAGCTTTCAACCTCGCTTCAAAAGATTGGAGAACACATGAGTAAGCAAGGTGCGGAGAGTGCTCCATCCAATACTACTGCAGGTGAAGCTCCTGGAGCGACATCTGACAGCGAAACCGTTGGTGACGAGAAAAAAGCTAATGTTGAAGAAGGAGAAGTCGTCTCTTAAGTTTTATGGCAAGTTATTACGATGTTCTGGGTGTTTCAAAAAATGCTACTGGTGCACAGATAAAGTCTGCGTATCGTAAATTAGCATTGAAATGGCACCCAGATCGTAATAAGGAACCAGGAGCTGAAAGCAAATTCAAAGAAATAAATCAAGCGTACGAAGTACTTTCCGACTCCAAAAAGAAACAAATGTATGACCAAGTAGGTCATGAAGGGTTTAATGCGCGCGGAGGAAATTCAGCAAGTGGTGGAAATCCATTTGGCGGCCAACAAGGAGGACCGTTTACGTACACATATACATCTTCCGGAAGTAATCCATTCGAAGGATTTGGAGGATCTGACCCCTTTGATATTTTCGAACAATTTTTTGGTTTTGGCGCTCAACAAGGTCGACGACAAGCGCACCCCGTGTATCAAGTCAATATTACATTTGAAGAGGCAGTTACCGGAGTTACAAAAACATTCGAGATTAATAGAGAACGCAAAACAATAAAAATTCCTGCTGGGGTAGATTCAGGTTCACGCATCCGATTTTCAGATTTCGATATTTCTGTACAAGTTGGAAATAGCAAAGATTTTAAACGCGAAGGACAAGATGTATATATCGAATTTCCGCTATCTCTAAAGATCGCTATCTTAGGAGGAGAAGTTACCGTTCCATCACTCGATAAAAAAGGAATTACATTGAAAGTTCGCACCGGAACTCAGCCAAATTCAGCAGTTCGACTTGCTGGAAAAGGACTCGCCTATCCCAACTCAAATCGACATGGAGATCAATATGTAATATTCAAAATCAAAATTCCCGAACGACTAACAGGCCGCCAGAAAGAGCTGATTGAAGAATTAGATGCGTAAAAAAGCCCCTCTGTAGTATAATATCTAATGTTCATCAAATTTAGCGGCGCGAGATATCTGATTCGAGACCAGTTGAGAGCGCTACTTTAATTGTTCTATAATTGAGGCGGTCTCACCCTGGTTGAGAAGCAGGATATCGAGCGAAGTTAATAATTAAACAATTAGATATTATGAAAAAAGAAGCAAGTGCATTAAAAAAAGGCGACTACATTCTTCATAACGGAGAAATTTGGCAAGTTCAAAAAACCGAATTTAATTACCAAGGGCGCGGCTCTGCAAACGTATCTGCACGGATCCGAAACGTGTTAAAAGGGACAACAATTGAAAACGGCACCAAGTCAAATTTCGAGTATGAAATTCCCGATATTGAACAAGTGCAAGGGCAATATTTATATAAGGATGCAACGAAGTTGTATTTCATGAATCCGATAACCTACGAGCAGATTGAGGTTGAAAGTAAAAAAACAGATAACTTGGCTGATTTTATTAAAGAAGGTGATCTTTTGTATATTCTTATGTACAACGATGAGCCCTTTAGCGTTCGCCCTCCACAAAGTGTACGACTCGTGGTTACCCAAGCCGATGACGCAGCAAAAGGCGATACTGCAACAAGCGCAAAAAAGGATGTAACGCTTGAAACTGGCATTACGGTGAAAGTTCCCCTTT
This sequence comes from uncultured Gammaproteobacteria bacterium, assembly GCA_964413645.1. GTDB lineage: Bacteria > Patescibacteriota > Microgenomatia > UBA1406 > HO2-37-13b > 2-01-FULL-39-24. The sequence continues at coordinate 37,102 of CAYPSA010000006.1, read as the reverse complement.
TCATAAAAAAAGGTGATACAATCGTAGTAAACCCCGAAACTGGCGAATACGTTGAACGGGTTTCATAATCCATGGATTACTACAACAGAATTGTTCTAAAACTATCCCCCGCTTCAATAGAAAAAGCCATTCAGATAACAGTAATTTTTATTGCGAGCTTAACGATTATCTTACTCATTCAACGAGCTGTTAGATTATTTTTTGGTGGTTTAAAAAACAGATCGCGATTGACCTCATATATTTCTCGAATAAATACAATGGAGAGCTTAATAAATAACACAGTTATGTTTGTGGTTTTAAGCATGGCCCTTTTAATTTCAATGCGTAAGATTGGACTCGATGTAACCCCTATTATTACTGGTGCTGGAATCATTGGATTGGCAATTTCATTTGGCGCACAGACAATTGTCCGCGATTTAATTTCTGGGTTTATTATTATTGTAGAAAATCAATATAATATTGGAGATGACGTAAAAATTAATGATACGAAAGGTGTTGTACAAAAAATAAATCTTCGAACCACTGAACTGAAAGACTCAAAAGGAAATGCAATATTTTTGCCGAATTCAGAAACCAAGTCGGTTATTGTATATAAGAAATGAAGAAAATTGGACCGAACTCTCCTTCAAACAATTCACTGGTAGATTTCAAAAAAACAGTTATCGACTTTTATCATTTTCATAAAAGACATTTTCCCTGGAGAGATATTGAAAATCCATATTTTATTTTAGTTTCCGAAATAATGCTGCAGCAAACGCAAGCTCCTCGGGTGATTGAAAAATTCAATGAATTTATTACTGAGTTTCCGACAATAAACACACTTGCAAAAGCATCTAATGAAGAGGTTCTAAGGGTTTGGCAGGGGTTAGGATACAATCGTCGTGGTATCTTTCTGAAAAAATCTGCGGAAAAAATAGTTTCTGAATATGAAGGGATAGTGCCTACTAATGTAGAGGATCTGCAAAAACTTCCTGGAATTGGGTACAACACCGCATGTGCAATTGTTGCTTTTGCATTTAATAAACCCGTTGTTTTTATCGAAACAAATATTCGAACCGTTTTTATTCATCGCTTTTTTACTGATAAAGAGTCTGTAAATGACAAAGACATACTCCCAATAATTGAGAAAGTTTTACAAGCGCCCTACCTGCCAACAGACTACGCCGAAAATGATAATATTGATCCGCGCGACTGGTATTATGCGCTTATGGATTATGGTGTTTATTTGAAAAAAAGTTTTAAAAATCCGTCTCGGAAAAGTAGTTCATACTCTAAGCAGAGTAAATTTGATGGGTCGCGAAGACAAGTTCGAGGAGAGATTATTCGACTGCTCTTAGAGAGAAAAATACTCTCGAAGAAGGACTTATTCTCACTAATTAATCGAGAAGAATTGGAAATTGCCGAAATTCTCGCGGGGCTAGAAAAAGAAGGAATGATAACTTTCAAAAACCAGGTGTATACTATTGCCTGAACATGCCGTTAAAACAAAAAGTCAGCACCATCCTCATTGTCTCAATATTCGCTATTTTAATAATTGGAATCATTTCTTCATACCTAATCTGTCAACCTCTTAGGTGGAACGTGCGTGACAACCTCTTAGGTTGCCAATCGTCGTCATTCTCCACGAACCTCACAACACCAACTCCTAATGCAAGCAAGATTCTCGCAGTAACTAATACTGCAGTCAAAGGAGCAAACAGTGAACAATATGTCGTTACGCGCATTATCGATGGCGATACTTTTGAAATTGAAACAAAACAAAAAGTTCGACTCATTGGTATTGACACTCCTGAACTTAATAAAGCAAATGCCCGTGAGCCTGAATGTTTTGGGATTCAAGCTACGCAAAAATTAAGCGATCTAATATTGAATAAAAGAATTCGTATGGAAAAAGATCGTTCAGAAACTGATCGATTCGGTAGGCTGTTGAGATACGTTTATATCGATAACATTTTCGTCAATCATCATCTCGTGGATTCAGGTTTTGCATTTGCACACGCGTACCCACCCGATGTGAAATTCAAAGATGCGTTAGCGCTCGCACAAAAATCTGCACAGGAAAATAAGCGAGGTTTATGGAATAAATGCTCGTTTTAAAGACAGGTTTGATTGGCACAATGAAGTCCTAAGTCACCACCCGGAACACACTTGGAATTTCGTGCTGAACAGTATGCATTGCAAATACCATAGTCATTTAGCGTAAATTCACGACACGCAGGCTTTCCAATGTTGTAACAACAAATCATATTTGCGTAAAAATCCCACGTATCGGGACTCTTATCTCTATTAACTCTAGCACCCATACACGTTGGTCTGAAAGCTTTATATTCTTTATCATCTGCACAGGTAATTACTGCTTCATAATTACACGAACTCGTACTTGCTTTATTACAAGAAATACTTTCACGATTAATACCAATCGATCTATAATCAATTTTCTTATATTTACAATTCCCTTCCTGTCCTCCGCATCCGCAACTCCGATCTGCAAGTTCTACCCATTTTTCTTGCGATAAACATCCGCCGCTTTGGGCCGGAGCATCTTGTGACATTTTTTTCCCGTTATTTGGACCTCCTACACATGTAAAGCTTGCACGAGAATAACATGCCTCACCGCCAATGGCTTGTTTAAATGCAAGATCCTTAATTTGAGCTATGCAATTTGCAGATCCGTCGACACTATCCACCGTGGCTTCGGGTACTTTAGATTTAATTTGAGCAGCCTGCGTAGATAAGCCTATCGCTTGTTCTTGTAGAGATTTTGTGGAAATTACAAGTAAGGCTACAAAAAATAGTATGAATCCAACAAGAAGCCAAATGATCAATCGCTGACCAGCAACATGCTTTTTTACCTGCAAAAGGTCTTCCATTACAACGATGATAGAAAATAATTATGAAGATGTCAATGGGGCTAGTACAAAAATTATCTGCGTTCCGCTACTTTTCGTGCGCTTTGAGTAAGATATCGTTTGCGGATGCGCAAATTCACTGGAGTTACTTCCAAAAGTTCATCGTCACCGATAAAATCCAAACATTGTTCAAGCGAAAGAATTGTTGGTGGAATAAGTGCCACTGAAACTCCTTCTCCCGAAGAACGATTATTTGTCAATTTCTTTTCTCGACATACATTAACTTCAACATCATCATCTTTTGAAGCCAAACCAACAACCATTCCCTGATATACTTGCACTGTTGGACCAATAAACAATGTTCCTCGTTCTTGGGCGTTAATAAGTCCATAAGTCATTGATGGTCCTAATTGCGTTGCAATAAGCGCTCCATTTCGAATTGATTCCATAGCGCTTCCTTTTTTCTCGTATCCCAATAAGTATGAACTCATAACCAGCGTTCCTCGAGTTTTGGTAAGAAGTGAACTTCGGATTCCAATTAAATTTTGGCTCGAAATCTTGTAAATCATTCGAACATGTTCGCTTCGATCGGTTATAAGATCGATCATGCTTGCTTTTCGCTTTCCAAGTTCCTCACTTACAGCGCCCATATGATCTTTATGAACATCAATGGTTACTTCTTCATATGGTTCACACGTTTCCCCATCGATTTTTTTGTAAATAACTTGAGGTCGAGAAACTTCAAGTTCAAATCCTTCACGTCGCATGGTTTCAATAAGAATAGCAAGATGAAGTTCACCTCGACCGCTTACCATGAATCCTCCGCGTTCTGGATCATCTTCAAATCGAAGACCTAAATTTGTTTGCATTTCTTTCATTAACCGTTCACGAATTTGTCGAGATGTTGTAAATTGCCCCTCCTTACCTCCGAGTGGCGATGTATTTGGAGCAATTGTTACTTTAATAGTTGGTTCTTCAATTTCAATAGTTGGAAGTGCCACTGGATTTGCCGGATCCGCAACCGTTTGACCAATGGTAAGTTCAGAAATTCCAGCAAGTGCTACAATGTCGCCGGCAGTAATTTCGTTTACTTCGACCTTTGCAAGCCCTTCGCTCGTGTAAAGTTTAGAAGCTGTGTAGTTTCCCAAAACTCCTGATTCGTTGACCACAACTATTTTTGAGCCTTTGGTTAATTTACCTTGATTCACTTTTCCAATACATAATTTACCAACATACAAATCATGATCGAGTGTAGAAATTAGCATTTGGAATGGCTTATCTTCGTTAATTGCAGCGTTTGGTACCTGTTCAAGGATTGTGTCAAAAAGAGGGGTAAGGTCGCCAGGAGTTTCGGAAGAATAACTTTCTGGTTTTTCAAAAAACATTTTTCCATCACGACCTACAGCAAAAAGCGTAGTGAAATGAAGGGCTTCTTCGTCGTGAGCTAATTCTAAAAAGAGGTTTTCAACTTCGTGAATAACTTCATCTGACCGCTCGTCTTTCTTATCGATCTTATTAATAACTAAAATAATTTTAAGTTTTGCTTCAAGCGCTTTTTTTAGAACAAATCGAGTTTGCGGTAATGGACCTTCTGCAGCATCAACTAAAAGAATTGCGCCACTTGCCATATTAATCGTTCGCTCAACTTCTCCACCAAAATCAGCGTGGCCAGGGGTGTCGATAATGTTAATTTTTTCACCCTTATAAAAAACACTCGTGTTTTTTGCAAGAATGGTAATTCCCTTTTCACGTTCCAAATCATTAGAGTCCATGATCAAAGTTTGATCCATTTCCTTTTGATTATCGCGGAATGTGTGTGTTTGCTTTAGAAGTGCATCCACCAACGTGGTTTTGCCGTGATCGACGTGCGCAATAATGGCTATGTTTCGAATATTCATAATATTACAAAGAAGTACCAATTATATCAGATTTAAGCCGATAGATGTGTAGAAAACGACCAGGCACGGTCAACCTCTTAGGTTGGACAGGCACGGTCAACCTCTTAGGTTGCCACATTACTTCACAAACGATCGGACAATTGCGTAAAACGATTTATAATGACTCGAATACCAGAATACATTAAAAAACAGTAGACCGGGGAAAATAATTGTTTTTTCAACCATTCCACTCGACTGAATTCGCATAAACCGCAACGGAGGAAAGCCGAAATGAATAGGTAGCGGAAAAAGCCATGCAATACCTTCTTTTGTAATCATATCGATTAGTAAATGAGAAATGAAGCCTATCATAAACGCCTGCCAAACAATGTGCATATCAACTAATACAAATGTTCCTAATAAATTTAGAAGCATTTTCGTGATAATTGCAAATAGTCCAACCCCTATTAGTGAATGTGAAATCCACCGATGTCCTCCTAAAAAAGGTGTAAAAACACGCCCAATAACATTACCAGCAGGTAACCGTCCCCACAAATCAGCCGTTGGCTGATCAATATCGGGTGCAAGTCCACCAATAAAACAAGCCGAAAGTGCAGTTATTGCCGTAGCAAGCGTCATGCTAGGAACAGGATTTGTAGCAACAAGTACCGATAGCGCAGTAAAAGCAAATAAATCATGTGTTCGACCCGTCATACTAAGAGTATATCATTGCAGTTTCTTTCCTTAAAGTAAGACCATTCCAAGCACGCCAATAGCAAGCGCTCCGATTCCTACTTTTTTCCACGTATCCTTTTCAACCCATAGAAACTTTGATTTATCTTTTTCTGACATATCTTATTATACATCTAATCTCCAAGTTCCTTTTCCTGAAGCTAATTAATTTTTTGATCCCTGGGGAAGACTTTCGCAGGCTTGTCCATCTTTATTACCATCGAGTCGATTTACATCATTTTTTGAACCCCCGACTTTCAAGTAGAAAGATTGTGCTTCCGGACGTGTTTCAAAATCAGCGCAATTATACTCATCGGCAGCTTTACCTTTAGAGCTATCGGTGGTAATATTTCCAAGCTTATCAAATAGAATATTTCCAGATTCATCACGAGAAACTTTAGATTCTTGCAACGATTTTGTATCCCACAGTTTTCCTAAATCATAATCCGTTTTTCCTACTTCAAGTCCAAAGGCAGCCAAAAGAGCTATAAACGCCACAACTAGTAGTATACGACCCTTTTCCCAGAAGTAAAACAGAATCGCCGTGATCGCCATGAGGACCAAAATTAGACCTAAACGGAAATTGTGGCTTGCACGAAGACGTTGGAACGTTGATACGCTTTTAGATGAATCTGATTCTTTTTCGCTCATGGGGTTATTCTAATCTTCACTCCATCAATTTGCAAGTTGTTACTATAAATAAGGTCGAAGATAATGCTTGACATTTAATTTCGAATCCTCGTATAATCAAACTATATATGAGTAAATCACGATCGAAACTAAAGACATACACCTATCGAAGTAGATTTAATCCAATGATTTTACCTGTATTAACCATTGGAGTCCTTCTTATTCTTGCTTACTTAGTTTCATCAGCTGTATTAACTTCACAAGTTACGCTTCCATCATCGGCTGCAAAAAAAACTGCCAATGGATGCAACCTAAGCTGTTCTTCCGACAAAGACTGTGCTACAGGAACAACATGTACGAAAACCAAGTCAACTGATAAAAAAGGACTTTGTCTTTGCGGATATGGTACCAATTGCATAATCGGTGAAAAAGCAAAGCGAGATTGTGTAGTTCCTTTGGGTCAAGCAAAAGAATTTGATTACTGTGACCAACGATCAACGGTACGGGCTAACAGAAGATTACCCGACGCTTCTGTAGCAGTTGCATGTGGCTATGGAGTGGAATGCAAACACGTAGTACGACTTTCAGGCGGTAGCTATTTTATGTGCTGCGACCCAAAAAATCCAACGAATGATCCTCGATGTATTAGTGACGATATACGTAGAGTTGCTCCCCGACCGTAAATAATAGATCAAATCTTAAATGGGTTTTCTCCTCCAAAAACAATCTTCTCAGTATGATCATTTATTACGTTCATGGGAATTCCATATTTGTCGCTATATAACTTCGTTACAGCGCAAAAAAGTGCTTTTGAGTAATCAAATCCAAGCTTTTGTGAAACACTTTTAACCACTTCTTTCGACTTCCCTTCTACCTCAACGAACGGTTCCAAAAATGGCCACTCATCGATCGTAATTTCCACATCATCAAGCACCCATAATTCGCGCCTACTTTCTTGGTACGCTTTTTGGACACAACCAATTGATTTCAAGAATAATACTGCTTCATCAAAATTGTCGACGGTTAAGCATACTTCTTTTTGATCTTCAATCCTGTTTCCACTCACCACTTTCAAACTCATAGTAATCTTGTCACCTTCATCACGTACTCTCAACCACCCTCCGGGAATTTCATGACCTGGTGGAAGTTCAAAAACAATTCTCTTTTGTAAATATTCTGCTCTCACCAGAGTAGCTCCAACTAAAGAAAGTTTTTTTCGCATTACATCCTTATCGATGTTTGTGAACGTTGCTTCAAATTCAATTTGCATATGGTTATTTAAAAACAATGTGACATTTCCATTCCGAGACACTTACGAGTTGCGATGTGCGTTGTACTCTATCAATTCCTTCAGAATCACTTTATATTTAACATCTACCGATAATAAGTCAACGATTGAATTCGCACGAATAGAAGCGTCATTTATTTCATCTTGGATTCTTACTAGTACCTTATATTTCTGTAACAGCGATCGTATTTCATTGATTTGCTCAGTATTTATTTCTTCTCCTAAATATGAACTCAATAGGTTCTTTTCACTATCAGTACACGCGGCATAGAGCCGTACCCACAATAATGTCTTTTTACCTTCTCGAACATCTGAGCCAATACTTTTCCCTGTAACATCACTCTCTCCCATTATCCCCAACTCGTCATCCTTAAGCTGAAATGTTATTCCCAATAGCTGAGTTAATTTATCAAGTTTCATTTGCTCTTCATCAGTTACATTCGAAAGTAACGCGCCGAATTTGAAAGGGAGAGTAAAAGTATAGCCCCCTGTTTTAAGTTTATACATATTCTCAATGTCTTTTTCACTTCTCATCTCGGCTATCTGACCAAAATCAAAATCCATCAATTGTCCATATGCAACTTGCACCATTTCCTGTGAAAAACTTTGACGAATTTTATTTGAAACATTTTGAGTTGCGTTAAGATTAGATAAAAGCTCAAAAGCCAGTAAAAGACCTACGTCACCGACTATCATAGCAACAGATTTTCCATATACATCTGGACTTGTAAGCTTTTGTATTCGAGCATCTGAAGCGTATTGAGCGAACATTGAAGGAGCATTTCTGCGCTTTTCATCATTATCCATAATATCGTCATGAATAAGAAGTATGGCATGAGTCAATTCCACAGCACTTGCTATCGACAAAGCATCTTGTGAAACTTCACCACCATACATTTCATTGGAAAGAAGTACGAACGTGCCACGAAGCATTTTTCCTTGAAGAGCAAATTCTTCTAAACGTTCAAGTGCTTTTCTTGATTGTTCACCAGACGAATACTTCTTTTGTTCTTGGAAAAATAACTGCATAAACGATTTGAGCAGTTCTTTTTTTTGAGTACTATACAATAGTAGATTTTTCATTGTTAGATTATACCTTTTTTTTGTTAAATACGTTAAATGCACCAAACACATAAGGAATAGAATTCGCGTATCGATATAATCCAAATGTAAATAGAATAGACAATAAAACATACGTCAAACATGTTTGAAGAATTCCATATTTACGAAATCGCCTATCAGAAACATTTACGGCCGAAGATAAAATTCCATACTTACCAAGTTTTCCTGCTTTACGGATAAATACTATGTCATCAAAATGCATATTTGCGTCGAAGCCGCCTATTCGTCTAAACAAATCCTTTCTTACACAAATACATGATCCTGCACCAGAATGTACTGAACTTTGAACAAGTAAAAATAATGAGTTGAACAAAAAGTAAAATGCATTAATAAGTACGCTACCCGGATAAGGTAAATATTTCGGACAAGCCACGTCAAGAGATCTATCTTTCATCTCAGCAAGCACATCGGTCACAAAGTTCTTCTCTAATTTCACATCTGCATCCAAAAAAATAAGTAAATCTCCCGAGGCATTTTTTCCTCCTGCAGTACGTTGGTTTCCTACAGGTTGATTAGCAATAACAAAGTGGACGTTTTTAAAAGAACTCACAATCTTTTTTGTTGTATCAACTGATCCTCCATCAACTACAAATACTTCATCGACCATATACGACTGTGCTTGTATTGATGCAAGGAGCGTGCCAATATACAACTCCTCATTTAATGTTGGTATTATGATCGAAACTTTCATGCTTTGTAAAACATATATATAAAAGTAAGAAAGCCTAGTAAACCATTAATATATGGGAATCTCCAATATGTTTTTTCCAGTTCATAACTTGAAGCTCCTCGAATTAGAAGAACTAGCGGAATACTAGCGTACAACAGTCCAATGAAGAAAAAAACCATATTTGGGAGCAAACATACTCCTACCAAAGACCATAAAACAGAGCAAATAAATAGTGACTTTTCTTTCCCAAAAAAAACTGCGCTCGTTTGAATGCCTGCTTTCTTATCGGGAACTATGTCTGGTATTGCAGAAAATAAATGCATTGCTATTGCCCATAGAAAGCCTGCAAGAATAATTTGCATCGAAGGAAAAAGTTGTGAAGTAAACATATAAGCGATTAATCCGGGAAGTATATACAAGATGTTTGAAAGACTATCGAAGATTACTTTCGACTTGAATCGCAAAGGGGGAGCACTATATGAAAACGAAAGAAATAAAAACAATCCAAGCAAAACCCTTCCATAAAAATCCAAATAATAAAACAATGGCAATGATAAGATAAAACTGAAACCAACGAGTCGTGAAACCAGTATTCGATTAGAAGCACCGCGCAGTAACGATTCCTTATCGGTTTTTTTCTTATTAAATTGATCAGTATCAAAATCAAAGAAATCATTTAAACCATATAGAAAAATGTTTGCTGGAATTAAAAAGAAAATAAAACCATAGAATAATAAGACCCATTCCGCAAGAGAACGCTCTAATGTAGAAAATGCTACGGAACCAAGTAAATATGGTCCTGCCAAATACAGCCAAAATCGTGGACGAGAAACTTTGGTAATAAACAGCAGTTTGTCTATCGACATACTCTTAAGAAAAGAGAGCGTGCTTTATAACAGTTGCAATCACATACCATTTTGCAGGTTTTATTTTTTTCTGGAATACAACCATGGGATCTTTATAAATTTGGTCTGCAGTCCATTCATACATGTCGGCTGAAGTTTTTACCATTATCCTAAAACGGCGATCTATATATTTATGCCCTTTCCTTGCATACTGCTGAACTTTTCTATATTTATCAATCTGATTTCGCACAAGTGAACGAAATGCTTCCTCTTCGCTAGGTTTTGGTGGAATATGCGTATGGAATTTTTTAACGTCGTGTGTAGGAATATACTGCCGGCCCAATTTGAAATCCTCATCAATATCGCGAATAAAGTTTATAAATTGCATTGCTTCTCCTTGTGCTTGGGCATTTGGCAATGCACGTGCGCCTGTATCAAAAATTGCGCACATAAACAAACCAATCACATTAGCAGATCCATACATATATTTCTGCAATTCTTCGTATGTATGATATGTATGCTTGGTCAAATCTGCCTTCATAGAATCTAAAAATGCAGACGTCCAAGCTTGCTCAAACTTCTTTCTTTTCGATAGTTCAATAAAATCATCAATAATATGATCTCCAATTACTTCTCCTTTATATGCGCGTTGCACATTTTTACAAAAATCAAAGAACTCATTTTTTTTCGGAGGAATTGCATCGACTAAATTATCTGCATATCGCACAAATGCATATAAGGTAAAAACATCTTCTTTTGTTTGACCCGTAAAAAATAAACTTGAATAATAGTAAGTCGTGCTCGACCGTTTAAAAATCTTTCTTTTTTCTTCAGTCGAATTAATTGTCTTCATAAATTCTCTTTGCAACGAGTTGTGCAGAAATAACAGCAATTGGAACACCAATTCCGGGCTGTGTGTACTGTCCTACATAATATAAATTAGACACTTTCTTACTCTTCATTGCAGGGCGTAAAATGGCTGTTTGCGAAAGTGTATGTGCAAGACCTAAAGCGGTTCCTTTATATGCATTATAATCTGCACTAAAATCATTATGAGCATACATTCTCTTGTAAGCAATATGTTTACGAAGTGGATACTTTATGTGGAGCTCAAGATCGTCCATAATTTTTTCATAGTATTTTTTTCGTTGTAGTGGAGTGTCTTTTAATCCTGCCGCTACAGGCACAAGAATAAATAATTCATCACAATTTTTAGGTGCTATAGTTGTATCTGTTTTTGTTGGACAACACACGTAATAAGATGGTTTTTGAGGCCACTTAGGCTTGTCAAATATTGCATCAAAATGTTTCTGCCAATCTTGCGTTAATATGAGATTATGATGTTGAAGATTTGGAACTCGCTCCTTCATGCCAAGATGAATAATAAATGCTGATGGCGCCATTGTTTTCGATTCCCAATATGATTTGTTATATGTTCTATCGTGTTCATCAAGCAGTTTAGATTCCACGTGTTGATAGTCAGCATTCGCAAGAACAATATCTGCAGAAAAGTTCTTTTTTGTAGTCTTAACCGTAGTTGCTTTTCCACGTTCCGTTTCAATTTTTATAACCGGATGTGAGGCGATATAGCGAACACCATATTCTTTCCCAAGCTTTACAAATGCATCGACTAGTGCTCCGAATCCACCCATTGGATAAAATACCCCCAAATTGTAATCTACGTGCGACATAAGGGAATAAAGTGCGGGCGTATTACTCGGCGCACCTCCCAAAAAGACCATTGTGTAACCTAAAATCTTTTGTAAACGAGGATCTTTAGTATATGAAGCGATATGATCTTGAAGATTCTTAAGCACCGGTACTTTTTTTCCAACGGTGAATAACTGGGGTTTTAGAAAATCAAAGATTGTTCGAAATTCAGTGTACAAAAAGTGTTTCATCGCAATTTCATATTGCACTTTAGACTCATCAAGGTATGCTTTTATCGATGCTCCCGCTCCTTTCTCAAATGATTCAAACAATTTCAAATTTTTGTCTAAACTTCGCACAATATCGACATGATCGTTTGGAGAGAAAAACATTCGATACATCGGATCAAGGGGATGTAACTTGATATATTGCGTAATATCTTTTCCGAATAATTTGAAATAATCTTCAAATACTTCGGGCATTAAATACCATGAAGGACCCATATCGAAATGGTATCCCTTTTGATCAAATGTCATGGCTCTGCCACCTAATCGTGCATTTTTCTCGAGTACCGTAACATGATGGCCTTGCTTTGCCAAAAGTACTGCACTGCACAATCCGCCAAAACCACTTCCAATAATTATTATCTTTTTTGCAGACATACTATAGTATAGCACGCGAGCCAAATACAGTTACCCGAGTTCATTACTAACCAACTTCTCTTTTTTCGCTTTGCTCCATTTTTTAACTTCCGCTTCGCGCTTAAGTGCTCTTGAAATGTCGGCGTGCTCTTCTGCATATACAAGATAGGCTGGCTTTCGCGATCGAACATACTTTGATCCTTTACCATGATTATGCTCATTTAAACGATGCTCCACATCATTGGTTATTCCGCAATATAACGAGTCATCGCTACATCGAAGCATGTAGAAAAAATATCTCATAAAATGATTGTACCTTAGATGCGGATAGAAACATAATTACTCCAAATCCAATCAAGCAAAAAATAGTGAAGCGGTAGACCAAGTATTAGAAGATTATTCGAACGCCTCCCAACTGATCATAGTCAAAATCATGGCTATGATGAATTGATCCAATTAAAATACGATTCTTAGGAATGTCTAGTTCTTCTGATATTTCATTAATAATATCGGGCCCAAATTCTGCATTCTTATAAATTGTTTCGATGCTTAAATATGGATGAACTCCTGCTGCTTGAAGCATTGGAATTGTTTGTTTAATACGTAGGTATTTCTTGTCATCTCCTTCTTTTTTGTAGGGACCGCAATGTACGATGGTAAGATTGTAATTATTTTCATTACGTACTAAATACTCTATGGTAGGAAATAATCTATTTATACTACTAAGGAAAATTACGTATCTTCCCGAAATAACTCGTTTGAACTTTTTTTCAAGATACTTTCTAAAATGGCTATCATAGGTGAATTTTTGTAAAACAGTCTTTAGTATAGCTTCCTGATTCATTACGGTAAATACTAATAGCGCAAATGGGAAAAAGTACATTGCGAAAAACAAAAGATTTTGAACATTAATAATTATGTTACCCACTATTCCTACTGCCGTTGCAACCATAGCAATATACACATATATTCGAGGAGCATGGAATGTACGTTTTAATTCAGTTCTAGTCTCGTTTAAAATAATATTCCCAAGAGCAAACAGTGTCATAACTCCTAAAAATGAAATTGTATACATACCCGCAAGTGATAATAAATCTCCTTGTGTCATTAGTAATATTGACACACAAAGCAAGAAGAAAAAAACAATAATTCTACCAAAAGAACCATTCTTATTTTGCTTAGAAAAGTAGTTTGGAAGGCAAGCATCTGCAGCCATTCGCTGCATAAGTCCACTTACTCCAACAAAAGAAGTTAAAACTGCTCCCGATAAGACGGCGACGGCATCAAGGGCAACAATTGTTTTAAAAATTGAACCTCCTAATGCATTGGCTGCATCAGCAAGTAAGAAATCTTTCGCTTTTGCGATTGCTTCAAATGGCATAGTATTTAAAACAACTAACGCAATAAGTGGGCTAAAAAAAGCTACTCCAAGTAACATATTGCGAAGTGTTTTTCTAAAGACCCCTTTTTGCTGCTCTTCTACAAAGTTGGCAGAACTTTCAAAGCCAGAAACACCAAGTAATGAAGCTGAAAATCCAAGGATAAGCGCATTAATCAGACCGCCATGCGAAAACAGAATTGTATTGGTATGTGCAATATTCTGAGTAAAAAACCCTGTGTTTTGAAACGCGTATATAGCGCCCAAAGCAAGAAAACCAATTAATGTGAGTATGTGTAGAATAAAGATTCCAAGCGCAACGCGTGCGGAATCCTTCAAACCACCTATTACTAATACTGCAAAAAAACCAAGTAACAAAATTGTTGTTGGAATTATGGAAAATGCAGGAATAAGTGAATGTAAATACTCCACTGCAACTTTCGCTGAAATAACTGCTGTCGCGACATATGACAGAAGTGTCATGATCCCAGCATTAGCTGCAAAAGACTTTGAAGTTCCATTTAACAAGCAGTTATACGCGCCTCCGTTAACTGGTAAAGCTTCAACAACTTCGGTATATACCGATTTATATAAATACAATACCAATGCAACTAAAATAAATACGATAGGAGCATATACTCCCGCAAAAATAATTGCAATACCACTTACATATAATGTCGAACTTAAAATATCATTACCACAAATCGCAGTGGAATATTTTTCATCCAAATATATGTGTTGATGTTTTGTATTTGCCATATAAAATAGTACTCATCTAAAATTCACACCTTGATAATCAGACTCTTACGACCGTTTCTTAAACAGTTTTTTGCAGATACTAACAGGTACCCAGCGTGTCTTTCAGCCGCTTACAAATCGATTATATCAAAAACATTTTAAAATTTCGACGTATTAAAAAAGAATTTAAGCCTCTGGCTTAATTATTTTCTCAAATAATATATTTTCTCCATACTGTCGATATCGGATATACGTTGGAACAATTTTCAATACCGCTCTCTTTTGTTTATGATACTGCAATAATGGTAAATCACTTAAAAAGTTTTCTCCATATTTTAAAGAACGAGCAAGTTGACCAATAATTTCCTCAAGTTTCTCAGAAGTTTCTACCGCGCGTCCTTCAATACTCACCGTTTCCGTACGGTCTTCGCTCACTACCGTCAATGCAACCGCGCTATTTACTTGAATATTTTCGTACTTTTCAGTTTGAGAAGGTGTTACAAAAAACATCTCAAAAGACGCATGCGGAATAAAATAAATTGGAGAAGCATGTGGAGCACCTGTAGGCTTTACCGTAGCCAAAATTCCCATATTATTCTTTTTTAGAAATTCTAAAACATAAAATTCATTTACCGTTTTGGACATAGTTAATTTATTAAACTTAATAAAAATGGAAACTCTTTATACTTCGAACTCTTTTCTAAATTAAAATGTGCCTCTCCGCTCTTAATAATCAAATTTCCTCCTAAGTGCTCCTGCATAATCTCGCCATTCTCATGTCCACACTCGTAAGGGTCATTATCGGAATATATAAAATAAAATGATTTAGCAGATTTTTTAATCTTTTCCCATATAAATTGATTTTTCGTCAAGTCACGTTTGTATTGAAAAAATTCAGGGTTCTTTTCACCGATCTTTACCGGACCCGCAACAAGAATTGCAATATTAATTTGTACTCCATCAGGTAAATTCTCTAGAATCCTTAGAATAAGTGTTGCTCCAGCAGAGTGCCCAACTATTACCGACTCGTCATTAAACTCCCATTCTTTATTTGAGAAAATAGTTTCTAACCAATGCTCTTGTTTCGGTTCTTCTGCGTTGGGTAAATCAGGAGACCATACAATATAATCTTTAGATTCAAGCTTTTGTTTTAGCCATGGAAACCAATTACCCTGGGAGTTATTTTCCGCTCCATGTAAAATAAGTGCATTTTTCATAAAATCATTATACAGCACTAAATAGAACAGTTCTCCATGTGTAAAATACTCTTATGAGAATTTGAGTTATTGACCCGTCACTCTACATGGTAAGAGATCATTGAACGAGCATCGAGACTTACAAACGAAATGGCTCAACGCATCTATGATCACAAACTAAGGTTAAAGAAAAACTTTCAACAGTAACGCATATGTAGAATGAACAGGTTAATAGCATCGATAAGCAGAGCCGAATATTAATCCCAAAAGAATACGACTGTATAATGGTAAACTAATGTTATGCTTACTTACATTACGGCAAATAACGATAAAATATTTTTTGCAAAAAAAGGCTTGGAACCGCTGGGAATTACATTTAAAACAAAAGCACTCGAATTATTAGAAATACAATCGTCCTCTATTGAAGAAATTGCACTACATAAAGGGAAACAAGCATTTGCAATGCTTGGTACTCCGGTGTTTGTAACTGATGAAGGCTGGTCGATTCCAGCTCTCAATGGATTCCCTGGAGCGTATATGAAATATATGAACGAGTGGCTTTCGCCACAAGATTATTTACACCTTATGGAAAGTTACAGCAATAAAACAATTATAAAGTCAGTAGCATTATGCTATGTCGATTCCAAAAACGTGCGCAGTTTTAACGCTAGCTACGAAGGGCAATTTATAGACTCCATTCAAGGAAACGGGTTTTCTGCAATGAGGGTTGTTTCGATGACTAATGATGGAAAATCGGTTGCAGAATGCATAGAGCAGGGAATTAATCCATTCAATGACTCTAGCTTCTGGCAAGAATTTGGGATGTGGTATAACAATATATAGGCAGCAACTGATTTCAAGCAAGCCCCCTACTTCTTCATAGGTACTTTCGGATTACAAAGCTCTTCTCTGATTACGAAATTTGTACATCAGCTAATGCATCTCGCATATCCGTGATAAGACGGTTCATATCGACCTTTTCGAAATCGTTCGTATTTATTTGAATCAATCGCCCGTTGATTTTTAATGGCCCGAACTTGTTTTGAATAGTATGTGCAAATTTTTCCAAAGTTACATTTTCATCATTATGACCTGGGTGTCGATCGCCAGAGCCTACTCTTCGCTTGAATCGATCATAGAGTATCTCTTCTGCTGCTGTAAAGTAAATTTGCACCGCAGTAAAATAATGTTTTTGTTGCAACTTTTTAAACGTGGCATTTGCAAATGCGGGCTGAAAGTTGCTTTCAACAATAAATGAATTATCCAACTCAAGTAACTGTTCACACTTCGAGAGCAATATCTCATATGATTCTTTAGAGATTTGTTTACTAAATCTTGCGTTTGATTTACTAAATGTAGCGGCAATAGTCTGCTTAATAGCATCGCGACTAACCAGAGGTAATCGTAGCGTTTCAGCTAGTTTATGAGCAAGTGTAGTTTTTCCGCTTCCAGGTGGGCCAGAGATTATTATGACAAGTGGCATATTAATAGTATACAACAATCTACTTAGCCATAGCCGATATGGTAAAATAGTAGTTCTGGAAACTATTATTAGATTCGCGCAAGTTTGTTTTGACTTCGGACACGATAAGACCATTATTGACGAGGCTAGCTTTTCTGTGCGAAAAGGCATGAAAATTGCGCTCATGGGCCAAAATGGTGCAGGCAAGAGTACTCTGTTTAAACTCCTTGTAGGATCATTGCAGCCAACATCTGGAACGATTTCTATTGATAAACGATTGGTTGTTGCAACGGCTCACCAAGTAATGGACCCTGCCAATAAAGATCTTTCTGTTCAAGACTTCTTTTCACAATATATACCAAATGTGCAAAAGCATGAATTGCTGAAAAAGATTAGCGATGTGTTACAGGTCGTAAATCTAGTCGCACCTCTTGAAAAAATAATCCACCAGTTTTCCGGAGGACAACAAGCCAGATTGCTTTTGGCAGCCGCACTTATTCAAGACCCTGATTTGTTACTACTTGATGAACCTACGAATAATCTTGATCACACGGGAATTGATCATTTAACTGAATTTCTTATTTATTACGACAAAAGCGTTATTGTAATTTCACACGATGCGGAATTTTTAAATGCATTTACCGAGGGCGTTTTATATTTAGACAACTTTACTAAAAAAGTCGAACAATACGCAGGTGACTACAATGATGTGCTTGAACAAATTCAACTTCGACTAGAACGCGATCGAAGACAAAATGCACAAATGGAACGCGTGATTCAAGAAAATAAAGATAGTGCAAACTTTTTTGCAAATAAAGGAGGCCGCATGCGACTCGTTGCTAAAAAAATGAGAAATAAAGCGGAAGAAATGGAAGAAGCAAAGGTAGATATTCGTCGAGAAGATAAAACAATTCGACCATTTACCATTCCTCCGCAGGAAAATTTAGTAAACGAAGAACTTAGAATTTCATCGATTAAAGTGATGCAAGATCATCAAATTATTACGAAACAGAAAAGTATATTTTTAGAAAAAGGAAAACACGTTCTTATTAAAGGACCAAATGGCATTGGCAAAAGCAGTTTTATTAGATCTCTCGTTGATGGTACTGCCGAGGATATCTGTATGACCTCTGGAGTTAGAGTCGGCTCATACGCCCAGGATTTTTCATCGCTCGATTTTAATGATACGGTATATGCAACCTTTACTAAAGCAATGCTTGCAGCCGACGGCAAAATTATTGAACAAGAAATTCGATCTGTTGCCGCAGGCTTCTTAATTACCTCCCAACACATTCACTCTAAAATCGGTATGCTGTCGGAAGGCCAGAAGGGACTTGTTTCATTTGCACGATTAGTTTTATTAAAACCAGGACTGTTGATTCTTGATGAACCGACAAATCACATTAACTTTCGTCATCTACCAGTAATTGCGCAAGCGCTAAGCGAGTACAAAGGAATGATGATTATGGTCTCCCACGTTCCTGAATTTGTTGCGCAAATTCGAGTCGATGAAGTGTTTGATATGGAAAAATAATGTCGTTTTAAAATCCCAATTTTTCTTTCACCAAAATCACCGTTATTTTTCGACCGAACATTGGATTCTCGCCTTTGAAAATAAGCATTTTATTTAACTGTGTTCCCATACCATATTTTTGCTGCATATTTTCGTCCTCCAAAGGAATAACATATTCATT
Source organism: uncultured Gammaproteobacteria bacterium (assembly GCA_964413645.1). GTDB lineage: Bacteria > Patescibacteriota > Microgenomatia > UBA1406 > HO2-37-13b > 2-01-FULL-39-24. The sequence goes on along the minus strand of CAYPSA010000006.1, from coordinate 18,330 downwards.
AATTCGCTTCATGGCCTCATCAAGATTCGCTACAATTTTCTGAGTACCTACAACTAACACCAAATTAGCTGATGAATATGCAATATGCGGTAATTGACTTCCGGTATTTGAAGCAACAACAAATTCTCCTTCTTCGGTAATTGCGTGCACGCTTCCTAGGTAAAATTCCGACAGAAGTGCTTGCTGTCGAAGAGCAGCCTGCTTGACCGGATCAGTCTCTGCAACAATTGCCGCGTGGTAATTGTTCCACTGATGATCGTCAGACTTTAAATGATCGATAAAACCAATTTGTTCAAGAGCTCGTGATGAACCGTTCATAACTGACGCTCCATTTGGGATTAATGTAAGAATTTTGTCGTGCGCTTCTTTTCCAGTATCAACTACAATTGAATCAATATTGTGCGCTTTTAAATTGGCAACAACTTTATCGATCGACTCCTGATTGGCTTGTTCATCAAATTTTTTCATAATTTTTAGACTTTATAACTTAGTTATAATACAGGAATTGTGACTAAGAGTAAAGGGGATACAGTTGCGGATTACTTAACAGTAAATACATTCCAATGCTATTTAAAGCGTTGATTTATCCTACGTTGGATCTATTACTTCTTCTTATCAAGTTTATCTAACTTGAGAAGCTTAACACCGAAGTACACTACGCAAGCGATAACCAAAAAATCAATTGAAACATTCAAGAAGTCGCCCCACATAATTTTTGCAGCACCGACTTGAACATATGCTTCTTTAAGATTCTTAACATTATTCATTCCTAAAGATAAGATCGGGCTAATGATGTCGGTAACAAGTGCGGTTACGAGCTTTGAAACGGCTCCGCCAAGAATAAACCCCACAGCTAAACCAACGACTCCTTGTTCACGAATAAATTCTAAGAATCCTTTCATATACCGTGATTATAGAGGGTAAATATTTATGCGTCAAGGGGATTTGTATCATACTTATTCAAAATTGTTCATACGCCCAAAAAAGATCGGAGATACTCTAGGCAGTTCGCGCGTGAATGTAGCGCCACAATCCGTTAAGGAAATAACTGATTCCAATCATGCTCAATGCTACTCTTCCATACCAACTCGAAACCAATGCTTTTACAATTTCCCCTACACTTGAAAAGCCCCACACGGTAGCAACAACCGCAGAAATAAAAATAGAAAATCCGAAGATCATTTTTAAAACACCCTCTACTCTTTCAGTGTAATGATATGCGTGCTTTGTTCGAGCAAGGAGTGTAGCCTGATCTTTAGTTCGAAGTTTTTTTCGCTCAAAAAGATTTTCATATAAATCTTCAAAAAAATCACCTGCATCATCAAAAATTTCTAGGGACATGCTTGTATTGTACCAAAAGCGTAGACAACGTTATTATTCTACTTTTTCTTACTGCTACTTTTTGGCCGGTGCACAATTAAGAAAGTCATGTATGAATTAATAATAATCATGACAAATGAATGGAGTGTTGTGGCGATATTATATGTTTGTAAAGAGAATAACGTCAAAATATGCCGAGCAACATTCATACTATATAAAGCGGGAGCTTCTGTTGAGGGATGCAATTTCGTTTTGCGTAATGTTGGAATAAAGGCGATAACATCGATCGTAACGACAATAATAATCGAAACAGTTGGATCCTTCAACATAATCCAAGGGATTAGGCCAAGTAATGCAAAAATAAGAAAGTATGTATCGGTTTTTGTTATGTGTTTAAATCCATATTGCAGAGAAAATAGAAAAATCATTATGGTAAACGATTCAGCAACGCCGGTGGGAAGCGCGCCAATACCTGCCCCTTTTACCAGCTGTCCGAAGAATGTCACCCCCGAAACTATTGACCATACAAACCACGTGTATGGATGCGGCTTAACTCTTTTGGAAAGAACATCACGAAAATATGAAATATTACCGACTATTGCAAAGATCGTAGCTACAATGGCAAAAGTTTCTTTCATGAGAAAAGTATAGCAGAGGCCACATCGTATTATTCGTTATTGGATTATCTGAATTATTATCTATTCAAACTCAATACTTTTAATAGTTGCATCTATAATATCGCGATATAACATCTTCTTTTGAGCTTTTGGTTCAATTTTCATGGCTATTGTATAGAGTTGCTGTGCTGGTCCATTAATATAATACGTATATACCTCACCCAAGCAATCAGCTTCAAACTGCCAGCCTTCCAGTGATGCATTAGAAATTTCCAGGAGTTCTTTAACGTTATCGGTACCACATACACTCTGATGATACATGTGATCATCATTAATATACGCCATTGTCGACTCTTGAAATTCAGCATCAGTAATGTCGTCGTAATCACGCTGTGCAATAGTAACGGAGAAATCTATAGGCGACTGGCTCTGCAATAATTGATCTTTACCAATGCCAAACGTGTAGAATAGTCCAAATCTGTAATCATCGTTTATTTTTTCGCTTTCGAGGGGAAGTTTCAATTTCATGTTTTTAAAACGAACTTCTTCCATTTGAATAGCGTCGATTTCATTATGAAAAAGTGATACTGGTCTTTGATATAGATATGAAACGATACCAATTAATAAAAAAGTGCCGATCCCGATAATAGGCTTTATGTTGAGTTTATATGACTGCGCCATATTAAATACTACTATATAAAAATGCTGAGAGAACGCAAAAACATAGCCGCTTCAATTTACTTTCCAGATGTAAGTTACGATTACTTCTGAAGAATTTTCAGAGATATAAGAGCTGCGAATAATTGGATCGCACTGATAATAAGGAATAATGATTGAAACGAGAAATAGGTAATAAAAAGTCCACCCATTAAAGCAGCCATTGCGGTTAGGATGGTATTTCCACCGTCGAATGAAGCCCATTCTTGCGCTTCCTTACCTTTGTCTTCAAGCTTGGAATACATTGCTTTCCATGAAGGATTCAGTAAACCCACTCCAAAAGCATTAAGCATTTGTACCAAGTATATCTGTGTTGTGTTTTGCACAAATGCAAACATAAAAGCTCCGATTGAAAGAATAAAATACCCGGATACTATCATGACCTTCTTGTTTCTATCTGACTTATCTGCGATTTTAGATAAGTAAATCATAGATATTCCTGTGATAAACATATACATGCTCCATGTTGCACCGACATGAAAAGCAGAGCCACCAACTTGGACAACGTATAAAGCATACAATGGACCAAATAATGAATAAGCAAATACATTTAGGTAGTTACTATGTAATAAAATTTTCAGAAGATTGCTCATATATAGATTCTATCAGAATCTGAACCTGACACATTATCTCTTAATCGTAACCACTACACCGAAAATTGCGAGCGACAAAAGAACAATCGCCCCACCCGCTGGAAGATTGAAATAATATGCCGCTACCAAACCACCAAAAACTGATAGTAAGGCAAATAAAAGAGAAATAAATATACTTTGTCGAAAGCTTCTGGCAACCTGCATTGCTGTAACTACGGGAATTACCATAAGTGCCCCTATTAATAATATACCCACAACACGCATTGATAATGACACCGTTATTGCTGTCAAAATAATCAGAATCGTATTAATTCTTTCGATCGAAATTCCACTAACTCGTGCACTGTCTTCATCAAACGATGCATAGAGCAGCTTTTTATAAAGTGTAGAAATAATAACTACCGTACAAATACCGAGCACTAAAATTAGCCAAAGTTCATTTTCTTGTACCGTAGTAATACTTCCAAATAAATAACTAAACAAATTTGTATTAAATCCATTAGCAAGACTTATTAATACAATTGATAACGCCAGTCCTCCTGGAAGAAACATTGCAAGCACTGCATCGCCGGGAATTTTTTTACTTGTCCGCAAATGCTCAATACCAATAGCAGCAAGAATTGTTATTACAAGCGTTGCTACCAATGGTTGCGTCCCCGTAAGAAGTCCTATCGCAACTCCTGACAGTGCAACATGCGATAACGTGTCGGCAATAAGCGAAAACCGACGCATGACCAAAAAATTACCAATAAGTGGAGCAATAATTGCAATCATTCCTCCTGCAAGGAACGCTCGAATCATAAAGCTATATTGAAAGATTTCAAACATAGTCAATGTGCGTGTATAACAAATCGTAAATCCTTACCATATATTTTTTTCATAAAATCACTTGTAATAATATCTTTGGGTTTTCCATGACATATCAGCTTACTATTTATACACGCAAGCGTGCTAACTTCATGTGCCACAACATCAATATCATGCGAAACTAATACGAGTGTAAGATTAAGGTTTTTATTTAAGTCTCGGAGTAATTGATAAAACTTTGTTTGTGAATCAACATCTACCCCAACGGTCGGCTCGTCTAGAATTAGAAGCTCTGGTTTTGAAGCAAGCGCTCGAGCAATAAATACGCGTTGTTGCTGTCCACCTGAAAGTTGATTTATTAATTTATTATTATGATTTTGCATGCTCACTGCAGCCAGCGCTTCATTGACGGATTCTTTGCTTGCTCCCCCCATACTAACCACTTCTTCAACAGTAATTGGAAATTGTGAAATAAACGCTGCCGCTTTTTGGGGAACGTACCCTATTTTTTTCCATTGGTTAAAACTTTGAATATCCTGATCAAAAAGCGAAATCTTCCCATCTTGCAATTTTAGAAGCCCGAGAATAATTTTTAGCAATGTTGTTTTACCACTTCCGTTTGGCCCAATGAGTCCTAAGAAATCTCCCCGTTTTATTTCTAAGTTTATGTCGTCAAGCACTCGTTCTTCATTATACGTAAAGCTCACTTTGCTGATTTTAACGAGCGTATTGTTGTTCATAATCATTTATTTACACTGTAATGCAATTTTCAAATTTTTTAAGTTTTCTTCTTGTACGGTAAAGTAATTACGCCCCGCTTTCTGCTCTTCTTCTACTATTCCTTCCAAAGGATTTAACACAAGCGTTTGAGCGCCAATTTCTTGAGCAACTGCTTGAGATAATCGGGGACTCACCAATGTTTCAAAAAAAATATACTTAACATTATTTGCTTTTGCAAACGATGTTACTTCAGCCAATTCCTTGGGTGATGGTTCTTGATCAGGCGACAAGCCAGCAATAGACACTTGCTTAATTCCATAACGCGATGCAAGATACGTAAATGCGCTATGTGACGTAATAAATTCTTTTTGACTACATTGAGACAAACCTTGTTCAAATTGCCTATTAAGTTCATCAAGTTGATTCGTAAGATTTTTACTATTCGCCGCATACATTGCTTCATTCTGAGGATCAATTTCAGTGAACAACTGACTTATTTTCAAAACTTGCTGTTTAGCGAGGACAGGATCAAGCCAGACATGTGGATCCCGAATAAGTTCACCTTCTTCTACAATTTCCATATTTGCCAAACCCTCTGCAATTGGCTCAAATATGACAGAGCTATTTTTCAGGTTTCCTTTGATCTTTTCAGCCCACGGTTCAAAACCTACGCCATTAATGAGCACAAGGTCACTGTTCTCAATTATTCCCACATCTTTTGTGCTTGGCTCAAAATCATGTGGTTCGGCCCCTGCGGGAGTAAGATTAATTACATTTGCTTTATTACCAGCAATTTGAGAAGCAAAGAAATGAAGTGGATAAAATGATGCAACAACACTAATATTGCTTTCCTCTTTCAGATTTGATTGCGATTTTTTATTAATAGATCCTATATATAAGAAGCTTACTACAAGAGAAATGACGACGATTACAAGTAAGGAAATTACCGTGTTTTTTTTCATATATATCACTGACAATTCTGACATTGTCCAAAAAATTCTAACGTATGGGTATCTATCTTAAAATGAGATTTCGTTGTAACATGTTTAAGGATTTCTTTTTCCTGTTCAATAGATACATCTTCAATAACTCCGCAAGTATTACAAATCACATGGTGATGATGATTGTCGGTGTTAAGCAATTCGTATCGTTTTTTACCTTCTCCAAGTTCGATAACTTGCACAAGTTTAAGTTCCACAAACAATTCAAGTGAACGATATACGGAAGTAAGATCAATATGAATGCCTTTTTTTTCTAATGATTCATAAATTTCTTGAACCGTTACAGGGTGTGAAACCAGCACATCAAGTATTGCCTGGCGTGGTTTTGTAATTCGAAATCCATTTTTTACAAGTTGATCCAATTTGTTCATAGCTATAAAGACTATTATTGCAAATGGTTTGCATTAAATCAAGAGGTAATTTACTTTTATTTTCTTTTTATAACAATACATGCAAGAAGCGTTGCAATAGGCACGGCGGAGATAATACCAATACTAGAAACAAGTGTTCGCACAACTTCTGTCGCAATTATTTCATGATTTAATACCGGAATTAATGATAAATTCTGATCTGAAAATAATAAAAACAATGGAAGTGATGCTCCGGCATAGACTATTATTAGAGTATTAACGAGCGATGCAATATGATCGCGACCAACTTTCATTGATTGGTTATACAGCTCCTTAAAGGCGTACTTAGGATTCGCATGATGCAGGCGTTCAGTTATTGATGTTTGCGAAACAGTAATATCGTCAAGCACTCCTAATGCTCCAATAATTATTCCCGCAAGAAGTAAATTCTTAATATTAATTGCATTCCCTTTCATGGCCTGAATAAACACAGCTTCTTCCATGGCAAAACCAGTAAGACGAGTAAAATCTACAAAAAATACAGCAAGAGCACCGGTCAATGCAAGCGTGATAAATGTAGCAACTATCGCAACAGTTGTGTGTTTATTAATTCCGTGGGCCATATAGAATGTTAATGGAATGATGAAAAGAGATCCCAAAAGCGTTACTCCCACTGGATTAACACCATTCATAATTTGGGGAATTATTAGATTCATAATAATTAAAAAAGATAGAATCATTCCACCGACTGATAAAAGACCTTGAAATCGACCAATAACAACTACAAAAAGTAGGAACAGAGCAAATAAAATAAATAGTTGGTTCTTACGTACATAATCGGTCATATAATACATTTCTTTTCCGGTTATCGGGTCGATATTACGAGCCACAATAATATGATCCCCGGTTCTTAGCTTCTCTCCCATACTATTTGGAATGTCTGTTCGTTCAATCGAAATCTTTTTACCCTTCGATTTTCCCGAATCAATTTCGACTTCAAGACCAACCGTAGTTATTCCAGCCATATTTTGATACAAAATATTCGACTTATCTTTAACGCTTAGAACACGAACCTCAAAATATGTAGTATTAGGCCTATTTCCATGAGTTTGTTGGGCAAAAGCAGATGTGGTAAATTGAACGCTAAAAGTTAGGAACAAAAAAAGAATTGTAAGTATTTTTATCATTATGAAGTAGTACCAGTAATCATACTACAAAAATTTCGAAAGTTGTTTTAAATTTTTAAAACTACGTTCCCTTTTTTGTGCCCGGTGTCGACATATCTATTTGCTTCAACAATTTCTTCTAACTTAAATGTTTTGTCGATCACCGCGACTAATTTTCCACTATCAAACATTTTCGCAAGTTGTTCTAAATCCGCAGAACTTTCCTTAGCAACATCAAGACCTTCAACAGAAATGTATTGGCCGTTTACAGAAATTAGATGTTTTGCTTTTGTTTTAGAAATTTTACCCACTGCATCAAAAACTAAGTCGAATGTTCCTTCTATCTCATTGAGTCCGGTCGCTCGGTAATCATATACTTTGCTTGCTCCCAATGTTTTTGATAAATTCATTCCATCTTTACTGCACACGGCGGTAACAGTACAGCCCAAGTATTTCGCAACTTGAACTGCTGATGATCCAACTGCACCCGTAGATCCATAAATTAATACGCGCTTATTTTTACCCGCACCAGCTTTACGTAAAAAATATAATGCGGTATTACCACCAAAGGGCAATGCGCTCGCTTCTTCAAAACTAGCATTTTTTGGCTTTAGTGCAATTGCTCGCTTAATAGGCAAAGCACAATACTCGCCGAATGCTCCAAAGCTAAATCCTGCCATTGCAAACACTTGATCGCCTATTTTAAACTGATCCACACCGTCACCGAGTGCTACAACTTCACCAGCTAACACCATGCCAGGGACTCGTTTTGGTTTTGTAATTCCCACAAGCAAACGAATAATTGTTTTTGCAATAACACCTTTTAACCCTGCACCAGCGTCAAGCGATCGAATCCGTACGTCCCCGGAATTCAAACTAGCCGCTTTAACTTTAATTAAAATCTCGCCTTTCTTTGGTATTGGCTTTTCAACATTTTGAACACTCAACACTTCGGGCGCTCCATAGCCATTTGCGATTACTGCTTTCATATATTTTTTTGCGGTACACTTAATTAGTGGTTTTTATTGTAACAAAGATGTGGTCTGCAAACTATCTGGTACGTTCACGTTGAACAGGGGATCAATTTATTCTCCAGCTTTTCGAATTGCTTCAAGATTAAGTTTTTTCATGGGCATGAAAACAGCCGTTACCGCTTCTGCTTTTGAAGGATCGCGCATCATTTCATCTAGAATTCTAGGTACAACCTGCCAGGTTATTCCGAATTTATCAGTGCACCATCCACACTGCTCGGCTTGCGGAACTGCAGATAATTTTTCCCAGAAAAAATCAATTTCTTCTTGCGTTTCGCATTCAATAATATAAGACGTTGCTCCGTTTAATTTAAATTGATCAACGGGACCAGCATTTAGAAACATAAAATTTATACCATCGAGCTCGCATTCGGCTGTCATAACGGAACCTGCGGGTATACCAGAAACTTCTTCACTCGCTTGAGGAGATTTTGTAATATCCCCCATTGTTGCGGCGTGGTCACCCGGAGCCGCATTAAAAGTATCGATATAATAGTGCGCCGCTTCTTCTCCGTTATTATTGGAAAACCATATACAGTTGATTAATTTACTCATAATTTATTAGAAATAGCCAATAATAAGCCCCATTACGGAAAGCAGGATTATGTTGTATCCTGCATTAATGAAAAATAATTTTAGGGGTCGATGTTCAAATAAATAATTACTTCCAAATGCCATTGCCACCCAACCAAACCCTGCCGCAAAGCCTGCAAAAAGACCAAACGACGCAGATTGATTTGATCCAATAAATGCGGCCAAATTTAATGCCATAACAAGTGTGAGTAGGTAAGAGCCAAGCGCACGTTTTGGCATACCTGTTTTCATTTGATTATCGCTTACACCAGCAAGTTTCTGCCAAGAACGAGCAAATAATACTGAGTACCACATGAAACCTAGAATTAAACCAGTAAACGACGCAACGAATGCGGCTATTAGATTAATTTCCATATGAATTAGTATAGCAGGTATCATCTAGTCTATATAAAGCAAAGAAAATAATAATTAAATATGCAAGGGCCATTTTTTCTTTATTTATACTATATAAGTTTCTATATTCACAACGATATGACTCGCATAAGATATTTTTTCAAATTTTTCTTGAATCATATGCCCAGTGTAACAAGGCCTGTCGCTGCTTTGGTCGACATGTAATATCGCCCAGTTTGCAATTATTCTTTATTTGAGCAACATGTCTTCGTATAGCTTTCCATCTTTTTATTTGTCGCTCGTCATCCTCACTTCTGCGTCCCAGATAATATCTACAATACCATTGAAACCAGCCTCGCGGATCTTGTGGGTTAATCCATCCTTTTGCTTGCCACACTGAAAGTGGTTGACTTGCGTTAACCTTAAAATAATTGAGTTCATTGTGTTTTTTTCCATCAGGAGAAAGCTTTGCTTTAGTCCACCACTCATCTGGAAACTCATCTGGTTTATCGGCAAAATATAATCCTCCAAAAACGCCAAGTTCAAGCATTTCTTTTGGCGACAGGTCGGGTTTGAAGAGTAAATCAACTGTCTTTTTGGACATACTAAGTATTAACGAGTAATATACTGAACTAATAGTAATAATCCTCCCCACCAGCCAATATCTGAAAGGATCAAGCTAATAATTAATTTATGTTGTAGAGAATTAGGCAAAAGTTCTCGTTGCTTTTTTGCACGTTCTTTTCGCAATAAAAACGGACTTACATAAAAAGTAAGAAATAATCCATTTAGAATAAGTACACATGCAATCAGCGTATGATACAGTGGAATTCCTTCAAAAGCTTCATTGCGATACACCACACGTCCTCCAATTATTGTAAGCACTATTCCAATCCAAATCAGAGGCTTGGTTACTTTGTGAGTACGAATCGTAGCTTCTGTCCAATACGCAGATTTTCTTCCTAAAAAACCAAGAATATCAATCACTGTTACAGCCCCAAGACCAATAATGAATCCTGCAATAAATAAAAATAACCCAATGAAATCTAAATTTATGTCAATCATGCTTACATTCTGCATTTTTGTTTTTTAAATACCTATAAGCTTTGCTTATTATACTATTTATCATGGACATATATTTTTACCCAAAAGCAGCATAAAATTCACACCAGCTAAAAAAACGCTTCAAATAATGCAAATCCTGAGAAAAAAATTAGAAATTTCCGGTTCAGAAACTATGGCCTGTTTATTTTCTGTAATGCGAGGCTGGTGAGCATGAACTGAAACAGGGGTATTAATAATGAATCCAACGAGCAAAATTAAAAGTGATTTAAAAAACATGCTCACCGTTTATTGTATCAAACTTTAACTTTTCCCGTTGCAGCTTACGGTTTTTAGAATTACCTAAACCGGAAAGAATATTACTATGAAGTTCTGATGTTTGGCTCAAATTACTCGATGTTCTAGCAAGATATATATGCAAGTTATGAATTAGATTGTCTTCTAACTTACGTGTAAACGGATTTTTAGTTTGTGCCCAGTAGTAAGAATAAATGAATGTGGCGACTTAGCCTGCGTTGGTGAAATGAGTAATTGACTACTTACAAACTTGATTTGTAGGCGTTGTGCCGTTCCATGTCAAACCTGCCGCAGTTACACTTGTCACAGTTGTCGCATAACAGGCTGCTGGTGCATTGAGATAGGTATATGAAACATCACCTGTCAAACTCGTTGTTCCTGTTCCTGTAAATACTGTTGAGCCATTTTTCTTGAGATTGATCCCAACGCTTGCGCCAGACACAGGGGAATTAAGATTGTTTTTAATATTCACGGTGATGACAATGTTTTTGTTATTGTTCTTCCCACCTTCTAAACGATACGTAATGGAATTTACGATGCTTGTCGTTGGATTCTGTACAGGGTCAGCAAGTGTGAATGATACGAATTCGGTTGTATTAAGAGTTCTCGTATCTGTCGTTTTTACTGAAACCTGATGAGTCCCATTTTGAAGTGTTGTTAGGTCAAGAGAGCTTGTGTATGTACCAGGTGTTCCTGTTTCTGTAAACGAAAGTGAGCTTGGGGCTGTATCAAGAAGTGTTTCAAATGCTTCAGCGGTAAGGCTAGTAATTGGAGCCCCTGTTTCATCTGTTACGACTGCTGTAAATGTTGCAGAAGTATCAACTCCGGTTGTATATGCTGTTTTATTAGACGTGAGTGTCATTTTTACAGCTGGTGTTGGAACAATTCTTACGGAAACTGCGCTCATTGCCCATGACCAATTCTTTGGAGATCCAAATTCCAATGTTACAGAAGATGCTCCGGGTTCAGTAGCTCCTTGGCTGGCAATATTATTAGATCCTGTTCGTACATTCCAAAGCTCTGCAGTTTCGTTTTTCGTAGTTGCAATATTTGAGCCTCCATCAGGATATGTTGAAAGGACTCCCAAAACAACTTCTGTTTGAGAGGAAGGTACAGTTACAGATTCTACTCCCACATGTGTACCATCTTGGAGATCTGAACCAGCACCAGCATTGGCGCCAATTGGATTAACAGCGACAACATCATTAATAGTCGTAGCCGCAATAACTTGGTCTTCTGGATTGGCACTAAATGTAGTAGTAACATCTGCTGTCCCAGCCATTGGGTTTTCCAAAGACCAGATTTCAGTTGTTCGATCTGCGTGTTGATCACGTCGAATGAATGTCATAGTTTGTGCACCATAGGTAAGTGCTAGTATCTGTGCAGATGGGTTTGTGGCTGCTCGATAGGAAGCGGTTACTAACAAAAGTGGACTATTGCCTGAAACTGTGTGAGCAAAGGTAAGGCTTGTCCCAGTATTCTGTTTGCTTGTTGTAGTGGTTCCAATATGTGCTGGCCTTGGACCCGCAGGTTTATTGAGATCAAGGAATGCTTGATTCAAATAATACGTTCCATCAGCTTTGTATGCTGCAAGTGTTCCATCTAAATCAATATTAAAATCAAACCAGTTTGGCAATTTCTTTCCTTGGTAGGTCAGCGGATTTCCATTGTTTGGCATATTTTGGAACCACCATTTAAGATAGCCTTCTTGAGTACATCCCCAACGTGAGCAATTCATACGGGTTTTGACTCCCGTTACAGTTGGATTCCAATCTTCACATGAGGTGCGAACATAGCTAGAATTTGAATAGTCATAGTCATTTCGACCATTTGGTGGGAAATGAACACTTCCACAACGTTCAGAGCGTGGATACGCGCTGCCATTGTCTCCAGAATATTGGTTCCAAAAGAGATTCCCCGATTGGAGGTTTGCTGTTAGACTTTCCATATAATGTCCAAAGCTGTGAAAAGCATTGTCTGCCGATCGTGAAAAATCAAATTCGAAAAATACAAATCCGCGGTCTCCGTTACAAAATGGGACGCTTGGAATCACGGCAACATCCGTGGTGTTTTTAAAATTATTGCTTGAAATTGCATATTCTTGCCCGGGACTTTCATCATAGCCAGTTCGTGGATCAGCCCAAACCCATAGCTGATCAATATTTTGATCTTTAATAGTTTGGCACAAGTTATCATTTGCTAAAATTTGTTTGTAACTTTCTTCCCAATCTCCTCCACCGCTTGGGCGCTTAAATTGGTGATTAATGACCTGCACGACTTCTATGTCTTGGCTTGGAATGGCAGTCGGATTGGAGTAACCATGAAATTTTGATGAATCCCGAAGCATCGTTTGTAACTGTGAAGAAAGCACGTCAGGGTTGTGCACATAATTAGTACCTGCTGGAAAGAATCGTACCTCGACAACTCTAATCTTTCGAGGATATGTTTGAGCTCCAATTGCAGAAACAGGTTTTGATGATAAAACAAAAATTGATACAAAAAAGAAAGCAAAAGCGAAAAATGAAAGTATTTTATGAAATCGAATCATATTATATGGTTAACCATACTGTATGAAAAAATGGATGTCAAGAAGCGTTATGGATTAGTTATTCAACATTACAGTACAACCCTCATCACGACTTTTTTCGTTATAGCTTTTAAAGCTTACTTCGAGAAACTGTCTTTTGTATGTATTCAGGTACTGTTAGCTCGTTTACGGCTTAATAAACAATGATGATGTGACAACAAATATAATACCAACTGCATTCAAGCCAAAAGATAACACTATGAATTGATACGTTTTCATTTTAGACAATCCTAATAAACTTATCCCAATTTCATCGGGTAGAGGTGAAGCAATAAGAACAGCGCCTATAACAGGAAGTGTCCAGCTAAAATACCGAGAATGAAGAAGTTTTGTCACATGCCCACCGCCAAATTGCTCATAAATAGGTTCCACTTCTGAAATAAGATCGTCTTTAATAAAACGAAAAATAATCAAGTCACCAACAACTGCACCAAGTCCTGCAATAATACCTAGTTCAATAGCCGATAATTGCTCTGCGAGAACCAAAAGTATCAGTATTCCTGTTGCCGCGGTAAAAGTCGAGACAAACAAAATACCTGCAAAAAATGCACCCACATACCCCCATCCTCCTAGGTGGAGCAAAAATGTATGGAACGACTCATTTTCATACAATATACCTGCAATAATTAGACTTATGCCTAACAGTGTAAGATTCTTATATCGAAATGACTTCAAATGCTTTCGAGTAAAAAAGCCAAAGGGGTTATATAGCCGCATGCTTTAATTCTACATCTTTATATGTTGAATTTCCTCCATTAGCAAGTTTTTCACATATAAATACAAGTATCCAAAAGGTTAGCACGCTCTAAACTCATTTTCTTGAAACAGAGGAAGAGTATGGGCCTATTTTACAAGCCTAAATTGCCCCATCATTCCAGCATCCTCATGTTCCAGTATATGACAGTGATATAAATAAAGTCCCTCGAGAGACTTATTAAAAGGTATTGCAATTACAGCCTCTTCTCCGCTTTTGAGCAAAATAGTATCATGCCTGCCCTTGAGTAATTCAGAAGGCGTTTTACCATTGAATTCGACTACATAAAATTGTGAAGCATGTACATGGAATGGGTGATACAAACCTGGTCCACCAGGAATATTCTTTATTTTCCAGTATTCAACACTATTATTTTTTACTTCAAAATCAACTCTTTCCATATTAAATAGTTTTCCGTTTATGCCATATGTAGGAGGTCCGCCTCCTCTTAAAAGTTCTAAATTAAACTCTCTATCAATTTGTGACGGGTAATCTGGAATCGTATTAGAATTCAGCCTTAAGGGAAGCGAATATTTTTCATCAAGTACTTGATTAACTTTAATTTCAAGCGCATCGCGCCCATTTGCTTGCAGCCATACAGAATTACCTTTGTTTTCTGTTATATCAATCAGTAGTTCATAACGTTGCGCAGTCGCAATATCAAGTGATTGCGTGAGAATTGGTTCATCATAAAATCCTCCATCACTAGCAATAACATAAAAACTTGCTCCATTATCGAAACTTAAATTGTACGTATCACTATTTGAGCCGTTTAGTATTCTGAGCCTAATAAAATTTGTGTTTACATTAACAGACGGAGATAATTGTCCGTTTGTAACCAGTGTATTACCTTCAAAACCATGCATTTTATCCATTTGCGAAATACGATATGGCATGAGATACCCCTGTTCATCAAGATTTTTGCTTTGCAAAATTATAGGAAAGTCGTCTACTCCATATTCTTGTGGAATCGGCAGGCTGCGAGAATTTTTATCATCAATAATAATAAAACCGCCTAGTCCATTATAGACTTGTTTTGCTGTTTCTTCGTGTTGATGCGGATGATACCAAAGCGTTGCAGCCTCTTGAATTACATCAAACTGTGCATTCCAGGAAGTATTGGGTTTAATGATATTATGCACGCCACCATCTGCATTTCCTGGGACAACTCCACCGTGCCAATGTGTAGTCGTCTGCTCATCGAGATTATTTGTGACATTTATGTTGATTTTATCTCCCTCCGAAAATCTGATTGTTGGCCCTAGAATGTTGCCATTATAGCCATAAGTTTTTGAGCTTTTATCTTTCACAAATTCGTAATTGCCTTCTTGTGCTGTTAGAGAAAAGTTTTTAACATTCTTTACGGCTTCATAATTAAGCAGCGGTGGAACAAAAAGCTTACTTGTATATTCGTTAGTTGTAGAATTATTTAACTTTACGGGAAAGTTGATATATACAAATCCAACTAATATTACAAAACCAAATAACATGGGGATAATTAATTTTTTGTTCATGATTTTAAGAATCGTGTCAGAAGATATGAAGTCTAGTATAGCATTATTGCTCCACCGATTGAACCAAGCGGGCTGGATATTTTTGTTTGTTGAAGACCTCGGTCAATAATATTTAGTAAGGAAGAACCGAATAGGACATATATTTACTCATTTCAACTGCAATAATGGTAAGCAAGACCATGGTTAGAACTATCTTCGTTTTCCTACTCCATTCTGGATAAATTATCCATACAAGAAGCACAGCTAAAGGAAGATTAAACATTACCGCAATAATTGCAATGATGATAAAGCGAATGTTTCGAGGAATTTTTTTTACCTTATCCTGAAATTCTTTCATAATTGCATTATAGATTCATATTAGCTTACTTGTCAACCGTCCCCTCACGGAGAAATCTACATAGATCTTTGTAACAGCATAAAGCTTCCCCGACTGAACCTGCGTTCGGACTTATTTCAACTGATCCAAATACCCTTGGGTAATTTCTTTCACGTCATCAACTTGTAATGCTTCTTGCATGACTTGCATCACTTCGGGTGATCTTTCACCTCTATTATAGAGAGCAAATGCAGCCCGAAAACGCACATAGGTATTTTTGTCGGATTGCATAAGATTTTGCAATACCTCAGCCTGATCAGGTTCAAGGAAATGTTGGGAAGCCTCAACAATGCTTACTGCAAGATCTCGAACATTCCCGTCTTCTGAAAACACTCCGTTTCCAAAAGCCCAAAGTACATTGTTAGGATTATCTGCAACACTCGCTAATGTCGTATCAATAAAATCCCAATCCTCTTGTTCTGCGGCGCTTATGAGCGAGATGAGGGTAACTGGTGGTTGTTCTGGCATGGCCCAATTATACTATAAAGGCGTCATTGAAGTATTTTAGAATGTCCTAAAGGGTTAGCTACTCTTGCCCCCCCTGTGTCCCGCAAAGTGCGATCTTCGCTCGCAAGCTCGCTTCGAGATTCGAACCACAAACCTTAAGCTATTGAGATCGAAAGATGAATTGGCTCCCCCGCGTGGTCCGCAAGAAGGCGGACGAACCACGAACCTTGACCTTAACAGGATCGTGGACATTAAAAGTTTATTCTTCCAAATTATCCTTAAGGGCATTTACTACCTTCTGTATGGTTTCGTCATCTACTCTCTCAACCCGAAGATACTCGTAATGCTCTCCAAAATCAGGATCAGTAAATATTTTTCCTGAAAATTGAACCGGCCTTTTATACCTTGGTCGAAAATGCCAATGAACATGAGGATTGAATGGTTGTTTTCTAAATGCATTATTCATCAAACATCCCCAATTGACTAAATCTGCTCCAAAAGCTCTCATCGCAGCTTCTTCCAACCTAGTAGCCACACCCTTAAAATCACTCCACTCGTCAGTAGTCAATTCTGTTAGAGATGGACAATGTCTTTTACATGAAACTACACATCTACCCAAATAGGATTGTTCTTTCGTAGCAAATACTTTCCAGCAATCTGTTTGAAAAACTAAGCCTTGATCATTATTTAAAAGATTACAAACCTCACAATTCATATTTTAGATTATAGCACAGAGGTTCGAAGGTTAGAATTATTTTGAAGCTAAATAAAATACTGGGCTCCCCCGACTGAACCTGCGTTCGGACTATTTTCTTGATTCAAAAAAGTCCTTTGGTTTATTAAATTGCCAAGGATCACGAGTATTGGATTTGTGGATTGTTACAGTGTCCCAAACTTTTCCCACGACATATGGCTCACTGTTTAGCCAGTTTTGGAGTTCTTTTTCCGAGGTAAAATCAACTACATACAGTGAACCTTTCATTGTTCCATCATCGTGTAATAGCGCAGCTCCATACCATAAATTCCCCGATTTAAGAAGTTTATCCCCGAGCTCGATATGTGATTGTCGTGCAGAGGCTCTTCTTTCAGCGGCCTTTTCGTCATTCCCATCTAGTCCAATTACAACAAATTGCATGTATTAAGTATACCAGTTTGCTCCCCAATGTTAGCGCACTCAGAACTCATTTTCTAGAGACAGAAGAGGAATATGAGCCGATATTTATTACGAAATAAAGCTCCCCCGTTGGGATACTACACGAACTGAAAGGTGTGAGTGAGTGGATTACAACAAATCATATTAATTTTGCCATATCAATAAGGGCATGGCGTAGGTGAAACAGGCAGTTCTATTGGTCGACCTCGAGGAGGATTGGTTGGGGTCACAGGCTTGGGACTAACCGAACCCGAAGGACTTATCTGCCTAATTGTTGGGAACCGTACACTTGAAGGAGTCGGAGTCACGGTTGGGAACTGTGCACCTGAAGGAATTGGAGTCATAGTTGGAATCTGCGGACCTGAAGGAATTGGAGTAGGTGAGGGTTTTTTCGTTATGTAAGGAGAAAGCGATGGTAAACGCGATGGGCATGGATGAATTGTTATACGTGAACCGATCGTTGGAGAAGGAATAGATGTAAGGGTAGGGGCAATTACATTTGAACTATCAACTTCATTTGCTGAGCTCAGATATGTTTTAAAATCTAAAGTAGAAATTACAGTAACCAGAGTCAATACAAAAAGAGATAGTACCACTCCTATAACAGCTTTATTATGTAGACTCTCAATTGGAATATCATCCGAAGTAACATCTATTGGAACTTGCGGAACTATTTTATCATCAGCGTTAACATCAAGCATGAAACCATGATAGCATGTAAGTATATAAGAATCAATATTTCTTCAAGTCCGCTTCCGAGAAAGGGAATGATTATTCAAGCATTTTTTTAGACTACCGTTTGGGTCGTGATGGGAATGAAGTGTTCTGAATGTTTTGCTCCCCCGCGTGGATTCGAACCACGAACCTTGATCTTAACAGGATCCTGCTCTA
>CAYPSA010000005.1:0-105147 GCA_964413645.1 uncultured Gammaproteobacteria bacterium | reverse complement strand
ATTCAGATACCGAAGGACTTACGGAAACTGATGGAGATACTGAAGGACTGGTTGAGCTACTTGGGGATACCGAGGGCGATTCAGATACTGAAGGTGATACCGACACCGAGGGCGATATCGATGGACTTGTTGAAACAGATGGACTTATTGATGGCGAAGCAGAGCTTGATGGACTTGTCGAGACTGATGGTGATACTGAAGGAGATTCAGATACCGAAGGAGACACTGATGGACTTGCTGATGAAGATGGACTTGTCGAGACTGATGGAGATACTGACGGACTCGCAGAAGATGACGGTGATATCGACGGACTCGCAGAAGATGATGGACTTACCGAAACCGACGGAGAGACCGAAGGACTGGTTGAGCTACTTGGGGATACCGAGGGCGATTCAGATACTGAAGGTGATACCGACACCGAGGGCGATATCGATGGACTTGTTGAAACAGATGGACTTATTGATGGCGAAGCAGAGCTTGATGGACTTGTCGAGACTGATGGTGATACTGAAGGAGATTCAGATACCGAAGGACTGATCGAGGGAGATAGTGATGGTGAAACAGAGACTGATGGTGATACTGAAGGTGACTCAGATACCGATGGACTGATCGAGGGAGATACTGATGGTGAAATAGAAACAGATGGCGATATCGAAGGACTAATTGAAGCAGAAGGAGATACGGATGGAGAGATGGATGGTGAAGTAGAAACAGATGGCGAAATTGACGGTGATTCAGAAACCGAAGGAGATATGGACGGACTGATTGACGGTGATTCAGAAACCGAAGGAGATATTGAAGGTGATGCGGAAACTGAAGGAGATATTGAAGGCGAAACTGAGGGAGATTCAGAAACTGATGGAGATATAGACGGACTGATTGACGGTGATTCAGATACTGATGGAGATATCGAAGGAGACACTGACGCAGAAGCTGAAATAACTTTCGCGCCAATCTCAACTGCAATTCCACCAATTCTGGAATTAGAAACCCAAGACCAATCTACTGTTGTATCATTATCATTTCTCCATTGAGTCTGCAATGCAATATCCGTTGCTCCAAGATCATGTATTTCACTGAACCCAGTTCCATTGGTGTGGGCTTGATTTACCTCAGATCCAAGAGTGCCATACGTCGCATTTAGGGCATTAGAAAAAGCCCCTAACGTCACTGTTAAACTAGTGGTAGCAGATCCTGTATTCGTAGCTGACTGAATTATTGCCCCTGATCCATGTGTGCCCGTTTGAATAACATTATCAAACTCAACCATTGACCAAACACAACCAATTTGGCCAACTCCGCCAAAGTCTATTGTTACCGCTCCTGTTGTTGGAGTACCCATTGATCTAAATAATGTAATTCTGTTCCATCCAACTCCATCCCAAGCAGTCCCTACCTGAACCCACGTAAGACTACAACCACTCGCTGTGGGAATTGTTGGGCTACCTCCTGACCGTCGTGATTCTACGGCTAATAAAACTAATCTTTCGGCTGTTGGCGTTACACTAGCCGTATCGTACGATACTCGGGTTGATCCCGCAGACGCACCTGAATCTAATTGAAAACTTGATATAGTATCACCGATACTTGGACTGACTGAAGGAGAAGATGATGGCGAAGTAGACGGAGACGCTGATGGACTTATCGAGGGAGAAACTGACGGGGACTCGGATGCTATAGCAGGCTCAATTACCAACCCCGCAGCCACAACAGTGCCGCTTAACGAACTAAATGTCCACCGTAAATCAGTAGAAGCTGCCACAGCAATTGCCTGCGTGGTAACCACAACTTTAGCAAGAACCACTGTTGATTCAATAGTATGGCGAGCAGTTCCTAATGAAGTCACCAGTAAAGTACTATCAGATCCGGTAAACGCAAGTCCAACTTCCCACGAATTAGCTGTAGATGTTGTCAACGGCAGAACAATAGTGGTACTGTTGCCCGCAGGTGCTACATGCGTTGAATTTGACGTTATAGGCGCTTGACCCTTTGTTCCGGCAAACGAAAGAGCACCTAAAGCCGCTTTGCTGTCGCCCGCTGCAAACGTAGCCTGCACTGTATAGCTTCCTGCCGCAGGAATATTTGGAGGAATCATGTACCACATGGCGACACCACCGGTACTTGCACCAGCATCATACGTGACCTGCTGGACAACATTTGATGTTGAACCGTTGAACGACATGTCGGTAGGCGCAGAGTTTCCTGCTCCCCAAATAACGATCAAATCTTCTGTACCCCCCAGCGTGAATGTAAACGAAGGATTAGTTGCAGTTGAAAACGCTGTTACTCCTGTTGAATCAACTAACGAAATTGCCATTTGTTATTTTTTTTCTAACTCTATTTTAATACTTAATTTAGCTGACTCAACAAAATAATGGTTTTCATTTATTGCCCCAATTAAGTATAGTAGGGCCATATTTTTATTCATCATTTCTGCTATTAACCCCCCAATTTCGTTAACGGCATCACGACGTTTTTGAGAACCTTTTTTAAAGGTTAATAACCGTGTAAAAAACATTGCAATTTTTGTATTCAAATTAATAATTTCATTGCGAACATTGTTATATTCGACTTTACGGATATGCCGTGCAGCATCAAATTCCCCCATTGAGAATACCGATCCACCCGAAGCCTTTTCCATTGCGAGTGCTTTTTCTAAATAAAGTTTACATTCATTAATTTGTCCATTTAAAATTCCAGTTTGCTCGTGAGTTTTTGTTAATTCATTCAAATCTTTTTCAATGATCGTGCTTACATCCGCGTCTATAAGACCTAAAACATTGTTCATAACCCTCTGAGCATCTGCATGATATTGTTCTTTTCCATCTGCTAATTCCTTGGTCAAGTCATTAATTCTTTTCTCAAGCGTTTCCGAAGGAATGGCGATATCGCCTTCATACCCATACATAGGCGCACTAAAAATTGAATTTGCAAGAACAAGTTCTATTCCCTGCCCTGCTAAATAGCCACTCCAAAATGCAAATCCGGTTCGTTGATACACATATTCACTTTCATGTGCTAGTTCTATTCCCCACACCTCTACTCTCCTATACCCTTTTCCTTCTTTATACATATGTGCGGCTAATGCTAACGCATATTCAGGACTAGAACTAAAATACCTAAATTGACTTTCCTTACCATCGATATTAATCGTGACATTACTTACCAACTCAAGAATTTGCTTAATTGGATACTTTATCGCTTGAGGAACATCGGGATATTGTTCTTGCATATAAATTGGAGGAGTGTTCCCCGATTTGAGCCAGTCGTAATGTTTTTCATCTCCTCTATTTTTGGGATTTTTCCAAATTGCTTCATTGTGGAGTTGGAAAACAACATCGGTCTTTGGGTACAACAGTTTTCCATCAATCTTTACATTGGGTGCTTCGTTAAACATCCATATTTCACAGTCCGTGCGTTTCCAATCAAAATTCTGCAATCCCTTCCAATGAGTTCCCATTATGACAAGAGTAGGTTTTTTACCAGTAGCTGTTATTTTCATATAAAAATTACCGTAGCAAAACGGCTATGTACTTTATACACTTTTCAGAGCAAAATTAATAGTATAATATTGTCAAAAATGGATAAACTAACTTCCTGCCCCCTATGTAGCAGTACAAATTTCACCCCTTTCCAACAGCTTGGATTGGCGCCAATGGTACAGCATAAGATTATGCCAGGGGTAGCCGTAAATGCTGTGATCGTTTCCAACTACGTTTCATGCCAGCAATGCCGCATATTATTTCAAAATCCAAGATTGACCGAAGATAATCTACATTTGTTTTATAGTAAAGGATATTATCGCCGCTCTTTAAATCTAACCGCCAAACGTATCAAAGATGATGAAAAAGAAAGAGCGATCCGTGACGCAGACATCATAAAAAAACACGTCAAGACTATTCGATCACATCTTGATATCGGTTGCGGCCAGGGCTATCTATTGAAGTCTATCAATGCTCCTCTTATGGTAGGGGTCGAAATAGACAGTCAACGAATACCTACTAGTGAAATTGAAATCTATTCACACATTGATCAGGTACCGCAAAATTCATTTGATTTGGTCACTGCAATACACGTAATTGAACATCTGCCCGATCCAAAAAAACTACTTAAAACCATGGTTAAAAAAGTTGCAAAAAATGGGAGCCTAGTTATCGAGGTACCTTCTTGGAAAAGCCCCGGTGGTCCATTGCGATTTGCTCACCTTTTTCACTTCGAAACCGATGTATTGAAACTGCTATGTCAAGAAGTCGGATTAAAAGTCGTTGAAGTCGAATTCACCCCACACTTACTATTGATATGCAAAGTAGTATAATAGATTGGTATGAAGAGCCAAATTGAGGATCTTAGCGAAAAAATCGGATTCGGAAAACCTGTGTATATTATTGCTGAAATTGGAATCAACCACAACGGTGATCTTGCATTAGCAAAAAAACTCATAGATGCAGCATGCGACGCTGGTTGCAACGCAGTAAAATTTCAAAAAAGGACACCAGAATTATGCGTTCCTAAACAGCAACAAAATGTGATGCGCGACACTCCATGGGGATATATTTCCTATCTTGAATATCGAAATAAAATTGAGCTCGGGCAAAAGGAATATCAAGAAATCGACCGACATTGTCGTGCGCGTGGAATTTCCTGGTTTGCTTCATGTTGGGATATACCATCAATTGATTTTATGGAGCAATTTAATCCAATCTGCTATAAAGTCCCTTCTGCTTTAATAACAAATGACAAGCTTCTTGCTCATTTTCGACTGACAAAACGCCCTATTATCATGTCTACGGGGATGTCTACTATGCCCCAAATCCAAAGAGCTGTAGAAATAATTGGCATAAAAAAACTTATCCTTACACACTGCACAAGCACCTATCCGTGCCCTCCTGAAGAGTTGAATTTGCGCATGATACAAACACTTGTAAAAAAATTCAATTGTCCGGTTGGTTATTCAGGCCACGAAACAGGACTTGCAACAACTGTTGCAGCCGTTGCTTTAGGAGCTTGCCTCGTTGAACGACATATTACACTTGACAGAGCATCGTGGGGAACTGATCAAGCCGCATCGGTTGAACCCGTCGGATTCACTCGTCTAGTGAAAGATATTAGAGTATTAGAAAAGGCCATGGGTACTGGCATCAAAAAAGTGTATAAAAGTGAACTGCCCCAATTACATAAATTACGATTGAACAGTTAATAATGAACGTCCTCGCTAAACCTATTTTAATTATCGGGTTTGGATCTATAGGACGACGTCATTTGCGTAACCTTAAACAACTTGGTTTTACCAACTTTGTAATTTATCGAAGTGGCAAAAGCACGTTACCCATTGATGAGATCGATGATATTCCCATTACAAATACACTTACTGAGGCACTGGCTCATAAGCCATTTGCGACAATTATAGCTAATCCAACCTCTTTACATATTCCAGTCGCGCTGGCTGCAGCACGGGCCGGATCTCATATATTTTTAGAAAAACCGATTTCAAACACGCTGGACTCTGTGGAAGAGTTACGTGAAGTGACCAGTAAAAACAATATAACAGTTCAAGTAGGATTTCAATTTCGATTTCATCCAGATTTTCTGAAGATTAAAGAGTTAATAGCATCAAAAAAAATGGGAAATGTGGTTACTGTTCATGCGCATTGGGGAGAATATCTTCCCGACTGGCATCCGTGGGAAGATTATAAAAAAAGCTATAGCGCCAGGAAAGAATTAGGAGGAGGAGTTTTGCTAACATTGTGTCATCCGTTTGATTATTTACGATTTCTTTTTGGCGAAATTGATTCAGTGTCAGCAAGTACCAGTAAACAAGGACCACTTAATGTTGATGTTGAAACATGCGCAGATGTTTTGTTGAATTTTACGTCTGGTATAACGGGCACAACTCATCTTGATTATTTACAATGTCCATCTGAGCATTTTTTACACATCATTACCGATAATGGAGTTATTCATTGGAGCACCACACAAGGCCTCAAATACTCCATGCTAGGGAAAGAGTGGATAACGATTTCACAACCCAATACCATTGATCGTAATACATCATATCTGCAAGAAATGAAGCATTTTATCTCGTGTATAATGGACTCTAAGGCGCCACAGTGCACTCTTGAAGATGGCGTACAAACACTGAAAATAATACTTGCGGCCAAGCAATCGGTTACAGAGGAGCGATTAATTAAAATACTATGAATGTATTAGACGTCTTTAAACTAAATAAAAAAGTAATTATCATAACGGGTGGAGCAGGACTTCTGGGCGAAGAATATGCGTACGCAATTGCACAGGCCGGAGGAATTCCCATTATTGCTGATATCGATGGTGATCGAGCAGTAAAAATATCAAAGGAAGTAAGTTCAAAAACGGGTATGCAGGCAGAAGGTATGCACGTTGATGTAACTAATAAAGAATCTGTCGCAAATTTGGTTAAACAAACAGTAGCACAATTTGGACGAATCGACGGACTTATAAATAATGCCGCACTTGATCCTAAATTTGAAGGAATACATGCAAAAAAACACAGCAGTACATTTGAAGACTTTCCTCAAGAATTATGGAATGAGAGTTTGGCAGTGAATATTACTGGTATGTTTTTATGCGCGCAGGCAGTAGCGCCAATAATGCTTTCACAGGGTGGCGGAGCTATTATAAATATCGCGTCAACCTATGGATTGGTTGGTCCCGACCAACGAATATACCAAAAAACCAACCCCAAAGCCCCGGCTACATATAAGCCCGTAACGTATTCCGTTAGTAAAAGTAGCGTAATTGGTCTAACACGTTATTTAGCAACGTATTGGGCAAGTAAAAATATTCGCGTGAACACCCTAACGCCTGGTGGAGTTTTTAATGGACACGATAAGGAATTTGAGAAAAACTATAGTTATCGCACTCCACTAGGCCGTATGGCAAGAAAAAATGAGTATAACGGAGCAATAGTCTTTCTTCTATCCGATGCGTCTTCATATATGACCGGAAGCAACCTAATAATTGATGGCGGATGGACATCATGGTAAAAACACATGAAGTTTTGGCTATAATTCCTGCGCGTGGAGGAAGTAAGTCTATTCCATATAAGAACATTAAGTTGCTAAATGGAATACCTCTTATCGCGTATAGTATAGCAGCCGGATTACAGGCACAAAATGTAAATCGCGTTATTGTTTCGACCGATGATAAAAAAATTGCAGACATTGCTCGCCACTATGGAGCAGAGGTGCCATTTATACGACCTGAACAATTTGCACGCGACGAGACAACTGATCTCCCGGTATTCCAACACGCATTAAGCTGGCTAGCAAAGAACGAAAAGTATGAACCTGACGTGATTGTTCAACTGCGTCCCACAAGCCCCATAAGACCTCTTGATTGTATTGATTCAGCAATTAATATTCTACTAAGCAATCAAAACGCTGACTCTGTGCGTGGGGTTGTGCCATCTGGTCAAAACCCATATAAAATGTGGCAAGTTAGCGCTCAAGGAACCATGACTCCCCTTCTAAAAGTAGCCGGTATCAGCGAACCATATAATACGCCCCGTCAAGAGCTTCCAATAACATATTGGCAAACAGGACATGTCGACGTTATTCGACGCGAAACTATTACAGATAAACACTCGATGACTGGCGATCGAATACTCCCAATTTTCATTGACTCGCAGTATTCTGTGGATTTAGATACAGAAAATGATTGGAAGCGTGCCGAGTTGTTGTTGAACACTATCAAATTACCGATAATTCTACCCTGAGTTATACTTCGATCGGTTCACTTTCTCCGGGCTTCGTTTGAGGAGCATCCTGTTTAAATTGGAACGTATTGGTTTTGAGTTTTTGCAAATCCTCATCGTTCCACCCACGAACAGGCCAAAATTTTTCGACTAACCAGGAAAGTGGACGAACTTGTTGCGGCCAATTATTATTAAAAAATAAATCACGAGCATACGATTTTGCTTTTTCCTGATCACGTACCGAAATTGGATATGGGAATCCAAAGTCGCCACCTTGTGTTCGGAACATATGCGCATACCATGTATTATGATTTACCAATACCTGCCCACCCGATAACCATGTTTTTACCGCAACTTCAATTCCCTGCGATCCCCACGAACCAAATTGCTCATCACAGATATTTAAATTCCAATATTGCTCGCGCGAAAGCATCCAACATGAACCCTGCAGCGACATTGTTTCAGTAAGTCCCTTTTCCTTTTTATCATTTTGGTATGTGGGTCGATGTTTCCAATCTTCAAAATATTGAAAATGAGGTGTTGCATCAAAACAATATGAAGTACTTTGTGGATTGTGCTTACCAACCCACATCATTTTACGTCGAATCCTATCGTCTTTTCCACACTGATCGCATTTTTTTGGTGTAGGACCTTGATATTTTTTCCAGCCACAGTGGTAACATTTCCAGTCAAATGCCCATAAATTACGCATAACAGGCACCATTGTGGTGTTTTGAGGCACTTTTTTGAATGCTTCAAGCATTTTACGATCAAATCCTTTATCAAAAGAACAGTGAGCATCGACTTTCATTACGTATTTTGCTCCCGAAAGTCGACATGCTAAATTCGTGGCTGCTCGTTGACCAATACTTTTCCCTAAATGCACCACATTCACACGTTCGTGAACTGCAATTGGCGGGTCGGCCCATGCACCATCGAGCACTGCAATAATTTCGGTGTCTGCTTCAATACTACTTACTAAATCCTCTATCGTCCGAGCCAAAAAAATCTCGTTTCTGGCGGGAATAAGTATGCTTAATTCTTTTGCTTTCATAATGGTTTTGTGCTCTGAATTACTTTGGTAATACCGTCGATAAAATTAACTTTTGGACTCCATCCGAGTATACGTTTTGCTTTCGCATTTGAAGCGAGCGTATGGCGCGGCTCAATAACTGATTGTCCGTAAATTGGATTATGCGACTTCCCCATGCGTTTACACAATGTTTTTACTACATGATTCACCGTTATTCCTTTTCCGTATCCAATATTAAATACATCACCACTCACATCCGATTCAGCCGCAAGAATATTAGCCTCAACAACGTCGGAAATATACGTAAAATCGCGCCGTTGTTTGCCATCACCATTAATAATTGGTCGCTTCCCTTCACGCAATGCTTTCATAACTTTAGGAATAAGATTCGCATATCCACTGATTTCGTTCATGCGTGGCCCATATACATTAAAATAACGTAAACTAACTGTTCCTAAGCCCCAAATATCTGCAAATAGTCGACAGTATTCTTCTCCGACTACTTTATGGAGTGAATACGGTACGAGTGGGTACGGTGTCATCGATTCCGTAAATGGCATTTTATTACGATTACCATACACCGATGAACTTGAGGAGAATACAAATCGTTTTACCTTGTTTTTTTGTGCGGCCAGAAGTAAATTAAGCGTACCATTTACATTTACATTATGCGTGGTGAGTGGCTCATCAATTGACCGCTGTAGTCGAGGAAGTGCAGCTAAATGGAAAACTACTTCGATATTGCGCATCACCAAAGAAACATCGTCCAAGATAGATAGTGTATGCGTAGTAAGTTTTGGGTGTTTTGGTACATTTTTCCATGTTCCTTCCGATAAATCATCGATTGCAACAACGCTACAACCCAATTCCAAAAGACGTTCGGTTACATGTGACCCAATAAAGCCCGCTGCGCCGGTTACTAATACTTTTTTATACTTCATGTCTGAGATGATTGCGGAAATAACGCAAATAAATTCCATCCATTAATTTTGTCAAGTGTACTTTCACGCCAATTGACTGGTGGATGCTTAAAACTATCAAGTGTTACTTTTGAATGAGAAAATGTTTTTCCATGCCTAATATCGATAATTGAGTCTTTTGACCGAAACGTTTCAAAATCATCGTCCGAAAATCCACCCCGTCGTATTTTTTTCGCACCTGGCTCGTACCCCCATTTGCGTGCCCACGCAGGCTCTTTACTCGTGTCTTTTTCAAGTCCCAATTCGAGAATTTTAGCCATGCGAGCGCGATACTGCCGCAGCACCAATTCCCTATTAACAACCAAAGCTGAAAGCGAAATGAGCCGATCGTACGTAATTACTCGGTTCTTTGGAAAGTCCCACCGCCAAACATGCGAATTGTAATAAAAAATATTGTTTTTTTCAGGAGTAAATTCAAAATGTGATAACGGGTATAAAACGTCATGTTCACAAAAAAATACGAATTCTGTAGTAAGTGTTTCCAAACCCTTGATTATTTGCGTCGCCATGGTTACATAGCTCGGTTTAAGATCGACGACAATATTTTGACCAAAGTTCATTTGTTCCAGCGATACACTTACAATGGGTAAATTCGCCTTCGAAATATACTCCTGCACAGTATGTTGGATTACTGGATCAAGCCGGTTATGAGTGTAGTAAATTATCCCTTTATTCATGGCTTAATCCACATCCAACTTCTAAATCGATCACGTTTTTCGTTATCACGTCGTTCTTTTGTGCCCAGCAAATACCATGTTCGTATGTTGTAGGCTTTTGTATAGGCGTTCACAACATGAATTACATGACAAATTCCCGACTGCAGGCGCGGTTTTGTGTAAATGTAATCATGTCCGGCGATGGTGCCCCCTTTTTTAACTTTCTTAGACCATTCAACGATATCTTCAGCTACATATTTGAATTGATGATTACCATCAATATATACAAAGTCTAAGCTCTCATCAGCAATATCGGAAAGTGCTTGCATAGACGTTTTTCGGATTATCGTACACTGTTTGTATGGCGCAAGGATTTTCTGAGTATGCTCATACAAGGAATCAAGCCGCTCCTGACCTCGCAACTCTTTATAATCATCGTATGAGCGCCATGGATCAATAGCGTAGAGCGAAAGACCTGCTTTGCAGAATTTTTCTGAAAACTCTCCCCTATCAACACCTATCTCAGCGCCAACTTTATAGCCCATCTCCAAAAAAAATTCGGGCAGATCGTCGCGCGAACAATCGGGAATTTCTGCTGGCTGTCCGATTAGACGTAAGCCATCAATAATTTTCATGTTTAAAAAACATCCAACTTGGATAACGATTATCTTTATCAGGCGCCTGTGGGTCGGGTCCCAGAATGTACAACGTTGGAATTTCGTTAACCGTAACAAAAGCATCTACGACCGGACTTACATGGCAAATTAAATTTTTTCGATGTGGAGGGAAATAGAAATAATCGTGACCTGCAATAATGCCACCACGTCGAACTTTTTTAGACCAGACAACAATATCGGCTGCAATATGCGCAAATGAATGGTCTCCATCAAGATATACAAAATCCAAACTTTCATCTTCAAACTGCTTTACGCCTTCAGTTGAATCTGCTCGAATAATCGTACAGTTTTTATATGGCGCAAGTGTTCTTTGGGTATGTCCATATAAAAAATCCTGTCGATCTTGTTCTTTTTGAGTTCTACCAGCCCCTTGGTACGCTTTCCATGGATCGACTGCAAACATTTTCAAACCTGCTTTACAGAATTTTTCAGTAAACGCCCCCTTATATACTCCGACTTCTGCTCCTATGGTGTACCCCATGACTGAAAAAAATTCAGGCAAATTATCGCGAGAACAATCGAGCATCTGAATTTTGGGTCCCGGTCTTTGCAATCCTCTCATAAGCGCCAAACACCCGAGTGACATAGCTGGACCTTTGGAACCTTCGATAAAAAAACGGAGTGGTGGCCCACCTCGGTAAGCCTGGATCAGTGAATTATCGTAAAAATGAGTTTTTGTTGCGTCAACGTTGTGTACTAAAAAGCCAGCTTCCTCAAGCAGTTCACGCATCATTTTGGGCCCCGTTAAACATGCTGGCCCCGAAGGAATACACCCCGTCTTATACATGCTACTATCAATATTTTCTGTATCATCTTCCGTTATCCGAACAACTCCACCCGGTCGAAGCACACGCCACATTTCTTTCATGAAAACCTTCAATTCATCGATCGTAAGGAACATCAGCGCATGCGAAATGGTAATTCCATCTACACTCCCTTGCTCATAGTCACCAAGTCCATCTTGGAATCTCCATCCGAATATTTTATCTAAATTAATAAAACCATCGAGCTTTCTATGTTTAGAGCCAAGATTTAGTTTGATGGGTTTATCTGGTGGATTCATAGTTGTTATTCTAAACCGTATAAATATCGTCTGCGGACTATTGTACCAGACCCCCAATACGGGAGAGACATAATCGGTGTTCGATCGGAGTGAGTGTAGTAACGCATTCCCCTGTGCGTTTTAATTTGGAACACCGGATTTTGAGATTCCCAATGGGCAATCTCGTCAAATACATCGGCCTTTCGAGTGCGTTCTTTGGGGAAATTCTTTTCTTCCACACTCCACTCAGGCGCGTTCGTAAAGAGGTTCTTGAGCGTTTCTGCGTAAAACTTAGTTCCTACAATCTGAGCATGCGTAGCACCTTCTTGCTTATAGAAAAAATAGCTGCGCTTATCGGGCATTACATATAAATTCGATGTTCTGTAACAAGTATCAATAGTTGGTGGTCGAAACGTAAAATAATCGGGCGGATACAAACAATCAGCTTCGGCAGAAATTACGAATGTGGTTTTTATAATTTCCAAACCAATCTGAACTTGTCGGAACATATTAAAACCTGAAACTCCTACATTTCCCACACAAATATTGTGGCCAAATTCGATCGGTTCATGCGATACGCTCACAATCGGCAATCCCCCACTGTTTTTGAGAATATTTTCGCGCACCCGAGCTTCAAAAGCCGGGTCTTCCTTATTAGATGTGTAATATAAAATGGTCGCATTAGCTTTCATAAACAGTTGAAAGTCGCTTTAAACATGATTCTAGCTGATCAAAAGTATACCAATCGCTATCAAACCTCCAGCTATGCAAATATACAATATCGCTCGTAGGGGTTCCTTTTTCTAAATAATCTTCAAGCCGCTCCCCTTTCTTCAGTGAAAGCACGCTTAACTGTAGCCCTTCAACTTGTGTAGGATATGCCCCCTCATTAAATGGCGGGATAAAATATGTAGGCTTAAATCCGAGTCCTTGAAGTATGTGCTTGGCCGTTGCGATTTCATCGATATTAGGTTTATGCGAATGCCATAAACCGTGAACGCCGATAAAATCATTTCTTTTTTGTAGGTATGAAAGTACGGCCTTATTTTCGCTAAATAAATGGGAACTTAGCGATTTTATGTGGTCATTACTCATTCGATGCGTTGTGATTTTTTTTACTTCACCAATTGGCGTGATTGCTTGAATAATGGCAAATCCATATTTATCGCACAACGAACAAAACTGAGTAATTTCTTCGAGTGTTGTATCGTACGCAACGTCATCGTTACGGATAATGAACTTTTTCATACTAGTGATTAAAAAAAACAACACCACTTACTCCAGGACCCATCGGTATAAAAGATGGCTTAATGTTATTGGCTGCAAAATAATCATCTACTGCTTTGCGAGCTCCCCGCCAATAATCATAGTCATCCAGAATCATGACTCCACCCTTAACTAATTGAGGAAAAAGATGTTCAAGAATAGCTTTGGTCGATTCATACCAATCGGTATCAATACGCAACAGAGCAATTTTAGGTGGAATTACTTTTTGCAAGGTTTGTACAACATCACCTTTCACAAAATGGAAGAATTCCGGTGCATACCCGGTGCTAAAAACATGTCTCCGAACATCTTCTTCACTACAGACACACTTCTTTTCAGGATTTTTTAATATTTGTGCAGCACTATAACCTTGATAGGTAATGTCATGATCTGTTGCAGGAGTCATACCTTCAAACGTATCGTAAAGATATATATGTACTAGTCGTGCGTAATTTTGTTGTGTAAGTGCCATATTCATAACACTCCCACCCTTATAAACGCCACACTCTACAAAGCTCCCCTCTATAGCGCAGTTATTTATGTATCGAACCGCGTTATAAAGCGTTCTCATTTTATCTTCGCTCGTCATAGTATACGGAGCACAGATTGAGTAAATTTGCTTAAAATCCATATTATGTAAAATAACTAACAATGTCTTTTGCCCTACCCCAGTAGGGTATATCGTATGCTCTCAAAATTCCCATACCTTTTCGATGTGTGCGCGACAATCGATCGACACCCCATTCATGATCAACTCGAACTACCGAAACTTCGGTTGAAAACCACGCGGTTTTGCGATTTGTCACTCCAAGTTTATTTTCAATATTTGCTCGACCGAGTTCGCCAGTATACCCACCCGGAGTACCTTTGGGATACTTGTCAAAACGCTCTTCTAGCGCTTCAACCGTGAGCGCGCGTGATGCAACGAGGGTAGAATTACTAATTCGATCTTTCCAGAAATACGTAGGAGTTCTACTCCATCGTAAAATGTTAAACCTATTCATGTTGTATGCAAATACATCGGGCTCTGGACGGTGAAGAAAATGTTCGGCAGGATACAGCGTGTCATCTTCCACTACTGCTATATAATCGGTCTTTGCAGCCTTAGCACCTTGGAGAAGTTGAAAATAGATATTTGAAATAGTCTGCGGTTGCGTATCGAGTATATTAATTCCCCAATCGAGTGGTTCTCGAGAAATCGTAATGATCGGTGCCCCACCTGCTGCTTCAAGCAACTTTTCCTTGTGAAACGCCATCCATTTTGATGGAAGTTTATTTGCAGTTAATAGAATTATGGTAATATCGTTGTTTTCGTCCATGTTTACTTCTTTTTGATTAAATACAGCATTCCACCACGCCATGTCCGTGGGACATCAATAACACGCGTCTCATATTCACTTCCTAAAGCTCGTCCAATTAGTTTTGAATGGGTAACATCTTCAATAATATAAGTGACTTTTTTATCGAGCAATGGCAAAGCATGTTGTGCTAAAAATATCTGGTCTTCCATCAAGTGTGATGCGTCATCGATTACCAAATCAATATCTGAGCCTATTGTATCGAAAAGTCTCGTGATATCTTGCGACTTACGCTCATCTACCAAAAACGTCGTTATTCTATCGTCGGAAAACTGTGTTTCTTCCAAAAAATCAGCGCCATAAACTTGAGCGAGTGGGAAAAAATCTCGCCACATATATAAACTAGCGCCTCGATGAAGCGGCGGTGGAATATCTTGTGTAGAATCTCCTCCTACAAAATGTCGATTAGGGCGATCGCGTCCTATTCCAAATTCCAATATTTTCCGGAATTTGTTTTGGTGAGGCAGTAATAAATTGTAGTAGACGGGCGTGTAGGCGTGCTTAAGCTGCGGACACTTATCGGTCCCATATTTATATGCAAGTTCGCAAAGTGGTGTTTCAAATGGCGCAATCATAACTATTTAATTCCATGATGATGGAAAACGTGTATTAATCTATCATCCATGAGCGGGATTCGCAAGCTGTTTTTTCCATACATAAACATGTTAAGTGCCGTATCAGGCATGAGCTTATCATAATTACTGGGTCTAAAGTGAAGAACTTTGAGCGGTTTTTCGGCTTGTGCATAAACTGTCTGTAAGTTTCGCTTCATTATGTTATACGTAACGTTCATTTTTTTTATTCTCGTCATATCGATCTTGTTATTATTAATAAGCCACGTTAGGTTTTTTTCATTATTCCTTCCACTGTAACGACGCTTGAGTATTGTAGCATCAAGCAGCTCAAATATATCACGAGAATTTTTTTTGAAAAAAAAGCTACTCCCCATCCATTCAGGTTTATAAAAATAGTGAGTAAAACCTACGTCCGTATTTTCCAAACCTAGTTCTACTTCAGTAATTTTAAAGTTTTCATAGGCATCTAAATCGTGACACCAATAGAGATTGTTGGGTTGAATAATTTCTTGGGCGAAAAGTTCTAAGAGCGCGGGAATTTTACTAGCGTTCAAATCAAAATCATAATATACATCTTTAGTCAGAACAAGAGCTTCCACTCCATTATATGAAAACGGAAAATCTGTCACGAGCAGAATGTCTTCCTTCTTCCATCCCACGTCGAAACTATTGTCTATCTGTATTTTTACGAGCGTATTATCTTCCTCATTAAATTTCTTATTCGGGGAGACGTAAATAAGCACATTTTTCATGCGAGTCGGTGATATTTTAACAATTTAACTACCTTATCTGAAACAAGCGCGATTTTGAGAGGATTATCGCCACGAAAAAATCGTAATGCATTATCGGTATGCAACTTTCGTTTTCCTACCAGAGGATGAAAATGAACGACTTTAAGTGGCTTAGTGGTTTTTTTATACGTTGATGAGAGTGAATAGCCAATGAAATTGTATGTGTGGTTCAGAACTACAACTTGTTTTTTAACGTCTGTACTTTCTTTCATAAGCAAACCGAGCGCTTCTTCCTCATCAATTTGCAATTCATACGCCCGTTTTTTTATTTGCTTCATGAGTGGTAAAATACTAGCTCGAAAAAATAATACTCCCGTACTTATTCGTCGCTGTCCTGCAAAATACAATCCGCCATACTCGGTAACTCCCAATTCACATTCTCCTACTTGAATTTCTTCCTCTGAAATTACCTCTTGCTGAAATGCATCAAAATCATGAAACCAATAAAGCTCACGTCCGGATATAATCCCGCTTTCGATAAGCTTAATTATCGCGTTGATTTTGCTGACTTGTGGTTTACGATCAAAGAATTCCACGTCCGTAACTTCAATAGCTTTAACCTTACCGTATTGAAATGGAAAGTTTGTAACCAGAAGGATATCTTCTGGTTTCCATCCTAACTGCAGGCTATTTTCAATTTGAACTTTAGCCAATGGACCAGCATCATTACTAGCCAAGTCAGTTCGTGGATTATCAAACGACCCTGTAGGACTAATGTAAATAAGTAGATTTTTCATTGCATTCCCCACAATGGCTTAATTTCTTTTTCAAAATACTCTTCCCACTGCGACAAAGAGTACGTCCAACACGCTTCATTGTTTGAAGGATTTTGCTCGGTACCATTATTATGCGTCCGTGGAAATGCCCGATGCTTATGTGCATGCCATGTGTTTTTATTTACCATAAGTTTCCCTCCGGCTTTCCACGTTTTAAACACCATTTCATGACTGTCTTGATAATGCGGTCCGTACCCTTCATTCTGAAGTTGTCCAATAATTTTATCCCACCAACTTTTTCTCATCATCCAGCAACTACCCTGCATCGCCATTGATTCCTGTATGGGCTGTGAAGGATCTCCGGGTGCTTCCACGCCAGAAAACTTACGGGCGTTACCAGCTCGTACAATCTTAAGCATCATGAAATCAATGGGTGGAATATCCATTACTGTCCAGGTAACCGGATCCAAAAAATATCGCCGCGGCGTTACGATCCAATCAGGTTCACAATCGCGAGTTAAAATAACATCATATCCTTTTCCAAACGCACAATGCTCATCGGTTCGAAGTAGGAATTCACCACGCGCAAGCGATACACCCACATTGATTGCTTCGCGCATCCCTCGGTTACCCCCCAAATGCACATAACGTACACGTTCGTCATCAATCATGGGTGTTTTTGGCCAATAGCCATCTAAAACCGCAATTACTTCCACTTCTCCTTGCGCATTTACCAATAACGACTCTATTGTTTTTTGCAAAAGTGGATCCTTATATGATGGAATTACGACTGAAAGCATAGCGCATTATATCCTTTTTAGAAGACCTTATCAAGATAATCGTATGTCAATGTCTTTCGGTTCTTCCAGTTTGCAGGGAAATTCGATTCCCCACGCACATAGCGGAATGAACCAGCACCAGTATTTGCTTTCATAATATACCACGCACCGTTCGTAGCCATAAATCCATAGTAGCTAATGTCGGCATTATCGATTTCAGCAATCTTAAAGCCTTCCATTAATTGATCGATTGATTTTTGACCTTGAACTGAACTTGGATCAAATTGCTTCATGTCGGCTTCAAGCGCCTTTCCGCCAAATTTCAGCCATTCTCGTGGAATCATCGAAGTTGGCTTTCGACTAATATTAAAGAGCGAGTATATAAACAGGAATATTCCTGTACTTCCAACGAGCTTCAAGAATACCCGTCGATCATCGTCATGCACCTTAAGACTGGCCTTAAGTGGCTCCACACTATTGCTTCGAGCAGCTGATTCAACCCGCGCATCAAGGCGTTGATCAAGGAATGCTTTGTAAGCAACATATACCAAAAGTGGATACGTGATCACCGCAACTGCAAGCTGCGTAAACGTTGTTGCAGTTATGAAAATCGCCACCACAATCAGTGTTGCTAGTGCGAAGCTCCAAATTGTAAATATTTTCTTTACCATGTTAATTATCCAAAACAATAACATTGCCGCTTAATATATAACCAATTGTTCCGTCCGGCAATTTAACCGCATACCAACTATCAATTTTTTCTATTGTTTCAAAAATATCACCGTCATACGCCTTTGTAATAATTGACGCATCGGCCGATGGATTAGATCGAACATTAACTCGTATAGCTGTTCCAGTAATACGCACTTGAACTCTAGTCAAAGATACGGGAGTATCGTTTTCCGACAATACTGAAGGATCAGACGGATCGTACGTAATAAGTGGTTGCGCAATTGGCGTAATAGTTGGAACTACTGTAGTAACAGCAATAGGAGATAGATTAATAGCTTTTCGTTGAACCAAAATATTTCTCGAGCTTATGCCGGTTAAAAATAGGAAACCAAATAAAGCGAACGTTAAAAATACATTACGTGTTCTTACATTATCTGAAGCAGGTACCTTTGGAGGATTCTTTTTCGCGAGATGATCAACGTGGCATGGAATCAAAACGCTCTGTAGCGCATTCTCTTCATCTTGTTGCAAAGCCCCATTACTAACATATTCCGCATACTGCTGTCTATTCATACCAAAAGACTCAAGCGTCGTATCTGCGGAAGGATATACAACATCTTCATCCGTTGTATACGCCAAAAGAGACGTCTGTTCACCTCGATGATGTAGGTAATAAGTTAGAAGCTTTACTAAATTGGCCGTAGGAACAAGACGGCTTTGAAAAGTGCCCTGAAATAAGCCTCCGACGTGTTGATACTTATGATTGTAATATATTGCGTATCTGGTACAAAGCGACCTCATGAACTTCCCCATCGAGCCAGGAATAATTTCCTTTAGTAGTAAATGAAAATGGTGCGCATTAAGGCTGTAGGCAACAAGTTCAACTTCACTATAGTAGTTTTTAGGTAAGTGAGGAACACCTTCGTACGAATGACCATCAATCTCGAATCGGGTCTTCATAGAACTCCTATCTTGAGGTAAGGTAAGATATTCTCGTATATACTTCAAAAATACTTCGTAGTCTTCTTGATCTGTAAAAATTGATCTGCTTTCTATTCCTTTGTTATATACGTGAAAATAGGCTCCAGGGATATCCATTCTTTAAATGTAACTTGTAAGAAAATACTTTGCAAGGGGTAAATACAATTACATACTATATTACATTTTTTCGACCAAATAATTACAACACACTTGTCGCTTTTTACCTGTCTGTAAAGGCAATTCTGATATACTTGCATACATTAAAATATGAATATGCTTCATTGGAGGACCAAAATTTCGAGTTCAATTTTTCCCCATTTTTGACTTGCAAAGTTCATCCTTACAATTCATATAGGATAGTGCTCAAACACGGTTTAGAGACCAGTACTACTTTGGACACTACCCCTTGTAAGGTTCTTCTTTACATGGGGTCAAAATGCCCATTAAAGTACTTGAAATTATGATTTATTATTTGATATTCTCGAAGCATGGCCCATTATCATGAACACGTAAAGAGATCTATAACCAAAGCGCTCACTTTCCGAGTCATTATCATTGTGTCGGACCTTATTATTGTGTATGCAATAACTCGCCGCCTTGATATTACCCTAGGTGTTTTGTTTTTTTCAAATATTTCCAGCACTGTTATCTACTTTCTGCACGAACGTATGTGGAATGGGATACATTGGGGAAAACAGGTTCATTCATCAAGAAGTAAAAAGAAGTAGTACGAGTTAAAATTATTCCAGAAACGTAACTTTAAGAGCTTCAAGAGCTCTCTCAACAGCATTCGCTCGTTTTTCCTTCTCTCTTGCAGGTGCACTTTTAAGACGCTCTGCTATCTGTTGAGAACTCAAACCAGAATATTCTTCACCGTAGGCTCTTAATATTAAGTTACCTTCAGAAGATCGACGCATCGAAATTTCCCCGGGTTGACCTGAAGGCTCATGGCTCATTTGCAAGAGTAATAAAATTGTTGTTGGTGTAGTCGGGATACCTTGCTCATTAAGAGCGCGACAGACTGTCATAGCTTGTAATACTGCAGTCACCGGTTCTTGTACATCTTTTGCAAGCCCTTTTAAACTACGTAATTCATTATCAGTCCATCCTTCTAACATACCTTGGTATCGTTCGGTTTGCGCCATATGATCTCTTACTTCATATATTCCATCCATAACTTCTTTCCCTGTTAACGCTTCTAAAATAGTGTCTCTCTCTAGTAGATAGTTTAATCGCATTCTAGCAAGACTATTTTTTACTCTATTTATAGCCGGATCAATACGCTTGTGTTTATATTCTTTAAGTTCGTTGCGATATATTACTGCGCTTCCTGCTACGGCTAATCCAGCCGCAAATACCGTACCTACTACAAAATCATCTGCAAAAGGCACGATTCGACCATCTGGAATAACAACTTCCCGTGGTGTAGAAGTTGGTACGGCCTCTTGCAGTGTCGGCGTTGCTGTGGGCGCATCAGGCTCAACTTGTGTTGGAACTTTTTCAGTATCAACACTTACTGATCGATCCGGACCACCTCTTCTTTTGGGAGATACGGTAGGCTGTGGTTCTGTAATAGGATAGTGTGCACGCCAATTTACTCCATGATTTTCTTGCAATGCTTGAATCAATTCCGCTTCACGAAGACTTTCTATTACTTCTGGACTAGCCGGCTGAAGTCCTGGTCTACTTTGGGGCTCTGCATTAGTATTACCAAAAGGAGACCCTTCAACGCCCGCAAATGAGAATATGGTATTTCCGTCTCCAAATTCACCCGTAAGGGCAGAAAATGACCCGCTCTTGTGGGTATCAGAAGGCACGGGAATAGAAATTGAGCTTTCTTTGGACATAAGCGGTAGTATATCAAATTACTATAGGGAAGTAAAGAGTTTTTGTTAAATCGGATCTTTTTTGAGCTTTAGTAGATAACCCACATAGGTTACAAGCACATGTAATATGACGAATATAATCATGATTTGTAGATATTCAAGCACAGAAAGAACAATTAGCGGCGTTACAAAAATGGCTGCACCGATAATATAGTCAATTTGATCAAATAGAAACCAACTTTTTCCGGAAGGAATACTCAGTCGTCGTTTGAAAAAGCTTTTTGCGGCGTCGCCAATAAGCGCACCGGCTCCTAGGAGCGTACCCAGCAAGAGTGTATTTTGCTCAGGATAATGCAGCAAACTTACCGTCTGTAAAATTTCATATGATAAAAATAGTTGTTTTTGCACGTAAACAGCTGCGATTCCAAATAGAATTCCAGAAATAAGTCCTCGTATTGTTTTATGATCTCCCAAAATCCGTTTTCCACCTATTTTACGATTAAAATCGAGGGGGAAATTGAGCTTTGATAGCCATGGAATTTTACTTGCAAAAATTGGCGCCATATTTGCAATTCCTGCCGGTAAAAAAAGCCAGATTAATTTAAGAACATGATTCATAGAATGATTGTACACTAGAGATCCTTCACTTCGTTCAGGATGACAAGTTGAGTCTTCAAGATAACCAAATACCATTGTCATTTCGAAGGAACGAAGTGACTGAGAAATCTCAGCCATGACCTATCCGAGATTTCTCGCCTCCGGCTCGAAATGACAGAGGGCGGCTCGAAATGACAAAGGGCGGGTCGCAAATCGAAGATTCCCCAGGTTCCTATAAATACTTCTTTATCACATTCATTTTCGGACACAATAAAGAATACATAGGTGCATACTTCGTCTGTAATTGCCCTTTTCCTAATTGGGCAACAATATTCTCTCGCGTAACATCACCTTCAACGACTGAATAACTCGTTCCAATTCCCCCCACACAATGTGCATCACTACTTGCTGCAGAAGCAAAAGAATGACCACCCGTTCCCCCATTAGTACTAATAAACTCCCCTACTTCATTATTTTTGTTTCTAAACATTCCACGTCCGTTAAATGTTTCGATAATATCTATATTCTCCAAAATCGACGAAAGCGTAGTCTGCGAAATCCCACTTCGCACCGTTTCGAACGGATGTGGAATATATACCAACCCCTTTTGTTGCTTAATTTTTTCTACCGTATCTACTGCCGAAAGTCCTGGTTCTATTTTTTCACGTAAAAACAATCCAATAATTTCCCCATCCTTTGTCATGATTTCTTCACCTACTATTATTGCCGACCCAATTTTTTCCCGCATGCGTAATGCAAAACTAATTTCATTATGATCGGTAATCGCTACATATTGTAATTTTCCAGAAGAAATAACCTGCTCATAGTCATGTTCGTGTAGACCTCCGTCGTGTGATAATATAGAATGAGTGTGTAAGTCGATCGCAACCATATGTTATCTCAGTATAAACCAGCCATCGAAAAAAAAGTAGCCCAGTATATCGGAGGCATTCCCCTACATCCAAATGTTATAACTCTTGCAGGAATTATTCCGTCCGTACTCTTTACGTACTTTTTAATGCATGGAAATTACATGGCGGCATTATTGGTATATATCGGAAACTTTTTAGACTTTGTCGATGGTATTGTTGCTCGAACTCAAGGAAAAATGACGAAATTTGGGGGATTTTTAGATTCTGTCGTTGATCGAGGGGTTGACTGCATACTTATTAGTGCATTTGGGTTCGCGGGTATTGTACGCTGGGAAATTATTATTCCCCTATTGGTCGTTTCATTTTTAATAAGTTACGCGCGTAGTCGTGGAGAATTAGCAAGCGGTTCAACGGTGATATTTAATGTGGGAATCGTGGAACGCACGGAACGACTGGTTACGGTGTATGTTGGACTACTATTATGGCTTGCGATACCAGGGTCTTCTATGTGGACTGCGTGGAAACTGAATGTTGCGGAAGTTATCTTTGCAATTTTACTCGTCTTTTCAGCATATACTCTGTGGCAACGGATGCGATATGCGTATGAGAAGCTGGTATAATACCCATAGCTGGAGGGTTGGCAGAGCGGTAATGCAGCGGCTTGCTAAGCCGTGACGTGTAATAACGTCCACAGGTTCAAATCCTGTACCCTCCGCTTTTGAATGAGAAAATACACGGACGAACAAATTCATAAAGCGAAATTTCTTCGAGAAACGCACAAGTACTCCTTCAATTATCTCCATCAATTAACGGGAATTCCTACAACAACATTAAAAAATTGGTGTAAAAATGAACCTTTCGTTTCTCGATCCAGTTCATTCATTGCAAATAATCAGAGAAGACGAAATGTTATAAAACAATCAGAATCTGTAATTGTCGGTTCATTAAAAGAAATAGACACGAATACCGCTAAAATTTTAGTCGGCCTGCTTTATTGGTGCGAAGGAGCAAAATATCCAGCTTCTAACGCATTAAAATTTGTTAATAGCGATCCAGTATTGATGAATACGTACATTTCTCTCTTGCGAAAAGCATTCACGTTAGACGAGTCAAAATTTAGGATTCAGATGCAAGTACATACCACGCATAACTATGAAGAAATAAAAAATACATGGAGTAAATTATTAGGAATACCAATTTCTCAGTTTATTAAACCTACTATTACTAAAAAGAACGGTGGTAAACACAGAGTCAATTATCTGGGA
Source organism: uncultured Gammaproteobacteria bacterium (assembly GCA_964413645.1). Taxonomy (GTDB): domain Bacteria; phylum Patescibacteriota; class Microgenomatia; order UBA1406; family HO2-37-13b; genus 2-01-FULL-39-24. The sequence goes on along the minus strand of CAYPSA010000005.1, from coordinate 81,329 downwards.
ACCTGTTCGCTAAAGTATCAAGACGTATTAATTCAATTGAAAGTAATTGGTATTTATGAGAATTTCGCCCAATTTATTGTAAAATAACTTCAGCCTTTCAATCTAAGACGCTCGTACACTTTATCAACCGTTCTCTTATTAATCGCATGATGAGGACCCTTGTGCGACAATAGCGCTCCTGAAAATGTTTTGGGAATATGCATGAGCTCATGAATAATTACTTTAATTTTCTCTGTTTCTGGAAGCTTATCGTAATAGTGTGAAAGGACTTCAATAACGTAGGTTGGTGGAATTCCCGCTGCTTCATGGAAAATGCGCGCTGTGCCCCATACACGAGCGTATGCACGAGCTTTGGAATAATTACTGCGAACGGTGTGAATGTTTTGCAATTTAATATGGGGAAGCGGCAGCGCGTGTACAATTTCGTGTACAATTTCACGAACATCGGGCGCCGGCTCAAATTCCATTTTTTTTACGGGCTTCTTTTTACGTCCAAACATAGTGAGTCTAATAATAGCACGTATGTGGCACAAAAAAAGCTTGAAAAGCTACCCTTCATCCCTGTCCTAGCTGAAAGGCAGCTTACCAAGCTCATTTATTATTGAAAGAATTGAAGGCTCGCGGGCGAATGTACAAGATGATGATCTTGTGGTCATTCGCTCCGCGAGCCCCCATGTATCCACTTGATGAGAGTGGAGTTTTGATGATGCATGTTTTTGCAATAAGATCGAACTGATCTTAATGGATGGGATAACATGCGAACCCCCTTTTTTTTAAAAACTAATAGCCTTCTTTTGAAAGCTACGCCATAGACGCTCCTTTTGAGCATGATAGACTTATGGTCTAACTTGACTCGAAGTCAAGATTTTATACTCTCAACGTTCATTAAGAGCATAATTCCCGTTCCGATCTTGAAATCGAAATGCTGGACTGGATACCAGACGGGAAATAACACGTGAACGACGTATCTACCACGTGTTATGAAAACCACCGTAGACTGGTGGAAGGAAACTAGAGCCTCTTGCGTGCTTCCGCGATGGCCTCTTCCATTGTGGTAAACCGACCACCACTGGCCCGAAAGCCATCTCCAGCACCGACACACCAGGGGCGGGTCGGATTGTACATGTCAAACGAGTATGAGACGTGTAGTCTCTCCAACATTGCGACCTCCTGCCGGAAGGCGCCATCTTGGATGTCGTTGCGTGATTCGCACGCTTTACAACGCCCAATCTGGTAATCGATATGGATGCGGGATGGGTTTGGTGGGCCCACATAGTGGATTCCACCAGAAAGGATCGCTCCGCAGGTTTCACAAACGGTCTGAACATTTCCTAGGCCGTCATTCACGCCCATGATCTTGCTCCTTTCGAGCATGTTTTTCGATTCTCAACAAATGCTGAGAATGTAATTCCCGCCGCGATTTCGATATCGCGCAAAACCGGAACCATATCCGGACGGGAAAGGAAGACTTAGTAGTCTACATCTTCGAACCGGAGGGGCACAACCTGTCCTCCTCGGAAGATTTCAGACTCGAGTCTCCGATACGCAGCGTCTTGGCCTCTCTTACAGAGGTCTTTGTCGCTCGCGCGCAAGACTCCACCTGGAGTCTCGTACGGCTTCTTCTCCCCTTCGGGGGTTTCCCGAGTTCGAACCTGGGAAACTCGCCACTCCTTGTAGGAGTTTTGAATTTCCGTCATCCATTCCGGATCCTGAACGATCCGGTCTAGCAAGATGTTGCTCGGGATTCCAAGCAGGTAGTCCGGTAACATGATGCTCTCCTTGTTGTGGGATTATTCATCCTTCGGATGTTGAAAAAGACACTTGAGCAAACTGACTACCAAGTGCCTCGCGATCCACCGTAGACTGGTGGAGAGGGTCTCAGCTCTCTTCGGAGTAGTCAGGTACCTTGAGCTCTCGCTCAATGGCCTCCTCGTCAGAGAGCCTGCGGAGCCAGATGGCAGCCCAGGAACCATCGACGCGTCTGGATACGGAGTATCCATCTTCGTCAATGAAGTATGTGTACGGAGCCAACGGCGCCGCAAAAGACGGATACATCATTTGAACAATGACATAGCTGAGTTTCTCTCCGGATCGATGGTATTCCCACCACCCGGTCGAATCCGGAAGTGGAAGTCCACTCGGGACTGGCGTGGTCAAGTAGCCATGGTCATCGACCACGGCTCCTTCCGGGTATCCAAACTGCTGCGTCATGGTAGACTGACCCTTTCTATGCAGAATTTCTGCATAAACTAACACGTGAACGGCGTGCCTACCACGTGTTATGAAAACCACCGTAGACTGGTGGAGGAAAACTTAGTTCTTCACTCCTGATGCGCCGCATCGGGAGCAAAAAACCTCGCCCGAGCCGCTCGAAATCGAGCGAACCCAAGCGTGTCCGACAAAGCGACAGACATGTCGCCTTAAGAACTTTGCGAGAAAATTCATAACAGCGCTCCTTTCGAGCATGTCGAGAAATGCTTCGTACGTTTCCCTTTTTAGCGGCACGGAATACACGATCTTGCTCCTTTCAAGAGCAACTTTGAAACTAGGTTTTACCCGTAGTTCCAGCTTGGGCATCGATCCAAGACTTTTTTCCTTCAAAGAAGGAACTGTAATCGCTATGAGATACTGAGATTCCTCGCTGCGCTCGGAATGACAAAGGTAGCGTTCGGGATGACAAAATACCACATAACACTCACAATTCCTTCCTTGAAAGATGTTTTAAAAACCCGTGTTGTTAAAGTTCTGCTTTATATAATTGTTATTAAGATCTATGTTTCCAAAAAGGAAGCATGTTTCTTGCAAACAACCAAAAAAAAGCATAAAAAAAGCCTAACCGTTGATTCCAGTTAGGCGTGCAGGCGATGATGGCTGTGGGAATGTATCTATAAGAATTCTTATCGACACGTTCCCACTTTCTTACTTACTCTTCCTCCTATGTAGACAGGGCAACATATGGACAGGGAGAGAAAAAGAAAAGTGGTATATATGCACGTCCGATGCGATCAGCTAGTTATCGCGGGATATGTATATAATTTGAAAGCCACTTGTTTGTGACAAGTGGAAACGTAGCGGCGAATCGGTGTGACTCCCCTCCACATTTCCACCCGTTGTTTGGACAGGGTGGATATCATCATTTTTTTCTTACTATGGTTCCGTCGCGTCGACATGCGAATATTCGACTGACAAAGATAGTAAAAATACCTGTTGAGTTTTAATCAACAGAATTCTGCTTTTTGGTAAAAGCAAAATACTGCTGACCTCAGCTCAACCTGCTGGTTTCTTTTATGCTCCGTTTTGTAAAAGTGCGTGTACTCGTTCAAACAAGTTTTGCAACTTGTTAGCTTATAGTATATCAGGTGTTTTCTAGTTTGTCAAGTCCTATTGACACTTCTGTTATATATATAATTGTATAAGTGCAGTATATAGTATACCATATTTATACCTAATGTCAAGCCCATAGTACAATTTCTGCGTTGTACAACTTTATATTTTGTCACCATCAATTGACAAATTACTTGACTTTTTCAAAGCCATTTTGTATCCTATATACAACATTTGTCACCCCCTATGGCGCTACCCTTTTTACAATCAATTGGACTCTCAAAAAAAGAAGCTGATATTTATGAAATTTTGCTTGCTACCGGCGAAATTGCCGTTGGTGAACTTATTAAGAGATCAGAATTAAAACGAGCAACGGTGTATAAAATTTTGTCAACACTAGAAAAAAAACAGCTAATTACTAAAAAAGACACTAACAAGAAAATTCACGTCCGCCCAAGTTCCCCTAGTTTACTTTTAGCAATTGCGGAAAAAGAGTTTGATCGACTTGAGCGAGCAAAAATGGATTTGCAGAAAATGCTCCCAGAAATGACCGATCAGTATGTGCTGTCGGTGGAGAGACCAGTAGTGACTACTTTCCAAGGAGTTGAAGGATTGAAACAAATCTATCAAGATACGCTTGCAGTTGGCAAACCCATATATGCCGCCCTTACGACCGCTCAAGTTGATCCAGAAATATTTCGATGGGTTACCAAAACGTATACCAAAAAACGCATAGCTAAAAAAATACCCGTAAAAGTTATTGTTTCTTCGGGAAGCTGGGCCGAGGAATATATTAAAAAAAACACCAAAGAATTACGCGAAACAAAGCTGGTATCGCATGAATCATTCCCTTTTGCGCACGAAATGGATATATATGGAGACAAAGTTGCATTTATTGACTTTAGAAAAGATGGACCACTGATTGGGATTATTATTCACCACCCGGCGATTGCTGCAACGATGCAAGCGCTGTGGAATTTGGCATGGCAGGGGACGAGTTCTTTTGACGTTCCCACGGAGTAGATGGTAGCTTTTTGGCTCGGATATACACGTTTCGATCATCTGCAGAATATCCGGCACCACGAATAGGCTCTCGAGCAATAACTTCAAAAGTGAATCCTTGACGAAATAATAAATCTTCAAGGTCGGCTAACTGAGGCACGCGACGATTATAAAAGTTTTCCCCATCTGGACTATCGATAATAACATCGATATCTGGCATAGTACGTGACGGATCCTCGGGAAGCGGTACTTGATCAACAGGAACCTGTAATTTACGCATAAGTTCTGCAACTTCTTGACGCCTGAGAAAGATGTTACCACGGTTTGGATCAGGTACATCGAATACAAACGTACCACCAACAGCAAGCATAGTAGAAACATTCTCAAGTATCCGAATGAGTTCATCTCGTGTCTGTGCATGAGGAAGGGAACGTCCTAAACAATAAAGAAGATCCGCTTTCCTTTCACCAAGCGTACCTTGCTGATTCCAATCTGAAAGTATATATTCAACCTGTTCACCAAGAGTAGCTTTTTCAGCTTCTTGTTGGGCAACCCGTATATTATCTTGCGAAAGTTCAAGTCCTATCACCTGTGCAGAAGTCCGCGCTGCAATAGCATTCGATAACCGCCCTGTTCCTGAACCTAAATCCACAACTATGGGAGCATCCTTCCCTAAACTTCTTATCACATCCTCCAAAAGCCGCTCATCGAATATTTGGGCATGTTGATTTGCATCATAGTCATCAAATTTACACACTGCATAGACCTGTGAAAGCTGTGTATGAAATGGTCGCGGGTCATCGGGTGGAAAATTTAAGAGGATCTTTCCGAATCGTTCTAATTTCGTTTTATCTTCAGGTAGTGCGTTTTCAACAAGGGTACGCACAGTATTTAATGCAAATGCATAGCCATACTGGTCAGCAACAATTCCAGCACATCGACGCTGTATATTTTCATCACCTATATTACCCGCATATCGAAGTAACTCTCTACCAATCGGCCTTTTCCAACGCATAGCAAAGTCAAACATATCATTCAATAAATTACCTTCGATCTGACCATATTCATATACGTCGGGATCTTCTAAAATAGTCGAGAAAAATTGTGCGTAGAGTTTTTTAGTTGCATCGTAATCTAACAAACCATCGGCACTAATCCATCCAAAAAGTTCCTCAAACACTTCCTCGCTTCGATCAGGATCTATGGGTACTGTTTTCAATTTCTCTCCTATGGTACGGATTAATCTTTCTTGCACTTGCAATGGCGCACGCTTTATTATGGTAAACACAACTTTGCCCAAAGCATCAAAATTTCGTTCGCTGCCATTATCCCATAAACCCTTCGGAAAGGTGGCTGATGTTCCTGCTGAAATAGCACTAATAGACTCCTTATCTTCATCCCAATTTCCAATATTATCCCCTTCTTTTTCGTAACGAGCTACCCTGCTAAGCTTAGGCGCTTCATGTATTCGTATGCCTGAATACGCAGCCGATTCTGCTGCTTCTATTTTCGCTTTCATAGCATGCTCATCACCCACAAAATGCTCAAGGTCTAAAATACTGTCTAAAAACATGCGCGATATTGCTGCTTCGGTAAGATCTGGGGGAATATTAGCATGCGCGTCAAGCAAACCAACTAGGTGCTGCACAACCGCATACCGATCAGCGCACAATATTTGCTCTATGGTAGGAGTTTTTGGAATATCTACTAATTCATTCAACTTTGTTTGCACCTTCGTCAATGCATTATCCGAAACATCGGGACCTTTATTATTAGAAACAAGATTATTACCAAGCTCAATTTGCCCTGCATCATTCATACTATTATTCTACGTTACGTATATCGATCTATCAACGGTGCCGCTTTCCTTAACTTCTTCTCAAAATCATCTGGATAAAACCACATCTGAGTATTGCTAACTAGCTCATTCGTGCGGTGTTTTGATATAATTTTTTGTTGTAATTTTTTGAACAGTTTTTCGAATAATGAACCAATAACACCTAAATCTCCCTGAGTGTTATGTTCAGATTCTATCATCATTGGCGGTCGTATCATATTTGGAAAAAACGTATATATCCACGAATTTGCTTCTAAAAAACGCTCATATACCCCATCTTTTTTAATAAGAGGTTTCATGTGAGCAATCTCATGAGCAATATACAAGGTTCGCTTATGGTTAGGAACCGCAAGATCAGTTCCATCAAAAAATAAATTCAAACACACTTTTCCTGGAGCATTTCTTTGATTACGTTTACGTCGAAGACCCAAGAATGTTGCAAGTAGTAGGAGAAATATGCGCGCCGTCCATACTTGTTTAGGTGCGCTGATAACAAAAAAGTCTACATCATCATTTTTCCCAGAGTTCTTCATTGCAAGCGAACCTGATAGTCCAATTAAATATACTGGGGCAATGTATTTTGCAGCCCATAGAAACGCATTTACCGCTGAAAGTTTTTCATTGGCAATTTTAATTTTTCGTTCAACCGCATGGAGTGCCATACCCTGGGGGGGCAGTGTATAGTAGCTTGTTCCAGCAACATCTTTTGTTAAAATGCGCTTTTCGGCAACGGCTGAACGTAGTATTAGCTGCATATGACGCTGTGAGACCTTGTATGGATACGCAACATGGATATCCTCAGCTGTGGCTGCATACCGAAAAAATGCATAATATTTTAGAACTCGAATAAGTCCAGTAAGTTCAGTGTGTTGAAGAGGCATACACTATTATATATAACAGAGCGAGATATCTGATCCGCCAGCTGGCGGAGAGACTCGTTTGCGCCTGCAAATATCTGCGCAACCCGAGTCGAGAATCATGATATCGAGCGGAGTTTAATATGGAGATTCTTCTCCGCCAGCTGGCGGAGCGTTCAGAATGACAATTTTTCTCTCCCCACCAACCACATGAACTTCACCAACCGCAGCTGACGAACCACTCTCCACGGCTGGCGCACAAGCCGGAATAACCACTCAAATCCGACCTTCTGTATCCATTTGGGCGCACGCGCAATAGTTCCCGATAAAAAGTCAAATGAGCCTCCAACCCCCATAACTACCACTCCATCAAATAGCTTTTTGTGACGGTCTATCCATAATTCCTGGGCTGGTGAGCCATATGCCACAAACACGACATGTGGCTTTGCAGCAGCAACTATAGAAGCAATCTGCTCCTCTTCCATTTCAGTTGGGCGTGTAATATCAACACTCCCTGCCGTGCCTGAAATTTCGATGCCTGGAAATATAGCTTTTTGGCACTCGGCGACCTTTTCTGCTATTTTATGCCCCCCACCAATTAGTAGTACTCGTAAGCGTCTGTTGTGAGCCTCTTTGAGTAAGTCTGACATTAAGTCAACCCCACTGTATCGGTCGCCAACGGGAATTGAGCACAATTTGGCGGCAGCAATAACCCCCACACCGTCAAGAATACGTATTTGGGCTTTTGCAACAACTTGCTTAAACTCTTCATTTGCCGTCGTAAGTACTAAAATTTCAGGATTCAACGAAACCACGTGATAATAATCTTTGGTTTCCAAAATGTTTTTAATAATTTTCTCTCGGATATCGTCTTTTGTCTCAGTTGGGATTTGAATTCCAAGGAGTTGATTTGCTGTTCGCATAGATTTATTTATATAGGCTTATGTGATAATTGATTTACTCGTGCTTTTTAGATACTTTGTTCAACTTATTTTAACAATATTGACATAAGCTTTATTCTTTTATAAAAGCCCATTTTCATTTTACATACGCTTTGGACTTTTATTCATACTTCTTCTATATATTATACTCTACGGCTCTACTCTATCCTCCCTATTTATCTATTTCATAACCCTTCTTTGTGCTTGCCAAAAAGAGTAATTTTCCTATAAGCTATCTAACCGCATCCCTAAAGCTATCTAGGTTCTCAATTGCCATTCCAACCCCTCGAATTACGCAAAATAAGGGTTCTTCAGCGACGAATGCAGCCACCCCAATTTTGTTCGTAAAGTATTTGTCGATGTTGTGTAAAAGAGATGTTCCGCCAGAAAGCACAATACCTCTATCTACGATATCTGACGCCAATTCAGGCGGTGTTTGAGAAAGCACCTCTTTTACTCCATCAAGAATATTCTTGAGGGGTTTTTGGAGGGCTTCTGAAAGATCGGCCTCACTTATATCTACGATACGTGGTAAACCCGATTGAAAGTCACGACCACGGACTTCATAGGTACGAATAGCTTTTGCATCATCAATGTATGCGTTTCCAATTTTCATCTTAACCTCTTCAGCGGTTCGTTCCCCAATAATAAGATTGTGCGTCTTGCGCAAGTGGTTAATAATTGCTTCATCAATTTTGGTTCCTGCTCCTCGAACACTTTTATAGACAACCAGTTGACCGAGTGAGATGATGGCAATTTCTGCCGTACCTCCTCCGAGATTGATAATCATATTACCTGAAGCTTGAGAAATTGGCACCTTAGCTCCTATGGCCGCTGCTAGGGGCTCTTCCATTAAATAGACGTCTGATGCGCCTGCATTTTTACATGCACTCACCACCGCGCGTTTTTCAACCTGAGTCGACCCACCGGGAATTGAAATCATAAGATCAATGCCTCCCCAGCTGGTTCCCCCAATGGCTTTTTTAATAAAGTAGCTAATCATTGCCTCGGTTACCGTGTAGTCGGCAATAACACCTTCCCGCAACGGACGAGCAGCCACAATACTTCCGGGAGTACGACCAAGCATTTCACGCGCGTCTTCACCAACTGCCAGAATTTGCTTGCTTTGTAGCGAGTACGCAACAACCGTTGGCTCATTTAAAACAATACCCTTTCCAACCACGTACACGAGCGTATTTGCAGTACCTAAATCGATGCCAATTTTTTTTCGAAAATTCATAGAAGTCCAAATGTTATATTCTGATACATTTATATTATAATCAGATATGGTTAAAAGAGCTAATTTAGACCATTATACCACGTGAGAATGGTGAACTATTTGCAATTCTCGGGCAAAGAGAATGGTTATGATGAATTTAACGGAGCACAATACTGTTTTGAAACTGGTTGAGAAACACGTATTGTGCGGAGTTTTATTGAGATTGTTCTCGTCTATGGCGGATCAAAATGCCAGTATGATACAATATGCACATGTTTTCGAAAGTAATAATACGCTTTATTCTCTTTGGCGTCTTTGCGGTTGCGTTCGTCCTTATTATTGGATATGCCCGCGGATATCGACTTAATTTCGGTAAGCAGGAAGTTACTTCTACCGGAATTTTAGTCGCCACTTCTTCACCTGATGCTGCAAAAATATTTATTAATGGAGAATTGTACGGTGTAACAAATTCAAACATCACCCTTCCCCCCGGCGAATACCACGTAGAACTTAAAAAAGAAGGCTATTCCATGTGGGCAACAGACTTAAAATTGAAAGGAGAACTGGTTATGCGAGCTGACGGCATTTTGTTTCCACAAAACCCTTCCCTTTCCCCACTCACATCGCTGGGAATTGTAAAAGCATTTTATTACGAAAAATCGAATAATGTAATCCTTCTCGCCGATTCTGGCGAGGCCGAAAACGTTCCGGCCGAGCTTGCAAAAGATGGAATTTATTTCCTTGATAATGCCCGTCGCCAACTTTCCCTTTTTAACCCACTAAAACTTCTCGTAGCTAAACGATTATTTCCCGCAGGCGTAAACTTTGCAGATGCAACCATATCCATGTCGCCCGACCAAAAAGAAATGCTATTTGAAGTCGGTACTCGAACCTATCTACTTTCAACGACGGAGGAGACTACTGATTTAATTGATGTAACGAAATCCAAAGAAGCCGTGCTTGCAGTTTGGAAAACCAAACAAGAAGCTGATTTAAAAAAGGTGCTTGAAACATTCAAAAAACCATTCCCACTGATTGCAAGTACATCATTTGATATCATTAGCTTTTCGCCCGATGAAACCAAGATTTTATATGTAGCAAAGCAAGCAGCTACCATTCCAAAGATCCTTAATCCCGGATTAGTTTCCATTAATCAAAAACCTCAATCCCGCGATATTCAGGTTGGACGTTTGTATATTTACGATAAAAAAGAAGATACTAATTTTGAATTAACTCCTCCTCAATCAATTGCAGAACTGGTCACCAGCTTTCCCACAAAGCAAGCTCCACAAACAACCATTCTAAGTACGACTCGCAACACACTTCTATCACCGACTCCAGAAGTCACAGCACCTACAAATCCACTTGCTTCAAAGCTCATTTGGTACCCTGATAGCAAGCATATTATTATGCGAGAAGCAAATAAGATTACGGTCGTGGATTATGATAATTCCAACAAGCAAACAGTATATTCGGGCCCTATCGAAAGCGACTTCACCAGCATAACAAGCGATGGTAGATTATTGATTTTAGCTAACTTAAATCCACAAACAAATAAGCTTCCCGATGTATACGCAGTAGGAATCCGATAATTACTCAACTTCGCGCTTAGCAAAGACCAATAGTCGCTGCAGCGTTGTTCCCGGAGGCCAACAGGTTTGTAGTGTTAAGAATTCCCCATCGGTCTTACGTGTTAGGAATTCAACTTCAGATGGATCAACGACTTGCTGACCAACAACGCGATAGGTAAATCGCTTGCCGTTATAAAATATGTTCACCTCATCATCGTTCTTTAATTTGTAGAGCAAGTAAAAGACCGCATTATACTGTGAAACATTCCAGAAGTAGTCGGTTGAATGTGCAAATAAAAATACATGTCCATTTTCACCAGGGAAGTTTGTATTTGCCGCATGCGCAACCCCCTTTTTAAGCGCTTCAAGATATTCTTCCTCATCGGCCGCATTCACGTTCGGTAATACTTTTGCATTAGCCGCAATGGCTGGAATTACAATACTAAAATTCGGGTCTTTTGGTTGAATCAGCTGCACCTTATTATTGCGAACCAAGTCAGCAAGCTTGCCTTTGGCAGAAAGATCGCGAGCTTCGGGTGAGTCGCTCAGAATATATTGCTTACCGCTGAGTTTATCGAAATAATATACAATTTCTCCTCGAACAGGCTCGTAAAAGGTTTTAATCATGGTAAAAAGAGAGAATAATATGAGGAAATTTCCAATGGTACGCAGTGTAAGGACGCGCAAAAAATCGGGGTGTTTATGAGGATATTGCATGTACTTAGTATACCGTATTAACTCCGCTCGATATGCTGATTCTCAAGTCGGGTTGCGCAGACGACTTTCTCCGCCAGCGGGCGGATCACATATCTCGCGCCGTTATTTATGGAGTAATATCACAAAACTAAACACTAGCGCCTATTTTAATTATCTTCTCAACCGCCATTTCCAAATCTTCACGTGAATGAGAAGCAGATGGAATAAGTCTAATTCGCGCAGTTCCCTGTGGGACCATTGGGAATTTAATTGCACTTGCAAAAATTCCTGCTTCAAAAAGTTCTGACGCGAACTTTACTGCACGCTCTTCATCGCCTAGCATGATCGGCGTTATAGGTGATTCAGATTTACCCGTGTCAAAACCAGCTTCTTTGAGGGCTGATTTAAGATACTCAGCATTTTCCCAGAGTTTCTTTACTAGCTCATCGGATTCAGTTAAAATTTTTACGCCTTCTAACACTGCAGCAGTGTCGGGGATCGTAAGTGCATTCGAAAAAAGAAACTGTCGTGCTTTTTGTCGATACAAACTGATTAGCTTTTTATTTCCCGCAACGAATCCTCCCATTACTGAAAATGCTTTTGAAAGGGTGCCGACTTCAATATCTACTCGACCATGGAGTCCAAAGTGGTCTACTATTCCCCGTCCTCCCTTGCCCAAAACTCCTTCTCCATGAGCATCATCAACCATAACAATTGCACCATATTTTTCGGCAAGTTCAACAATTGCCGGCAATGTTGCCAAATCGCCATCCATTGAAAATACACCGTCAGTAACAATGAGGATTTTTTGATTAACGCCTAGGTCCTTCACTTCGTTCAGGATGACTTCGAGATGTTTCATGTCACCATGCTTATAAATGAACTTGTTCTTCACGCCCGATAATTTCACCGCATCAATAATTGAGGCATGATTTAATTCATCAGAAATTATGACATCGTCTTTTGCCATGATCGTTTGAATTGCAGCACAATTTGCCATGTATCCTCCAGTGAAAATTACCGCGTCTTCGGTTCCTTTAAATGCGGCTAACTCTCTTTCGAGTTGTACGTGCAGAGTATGGGTTCCAGCAAGCGTTCGGTAACCAGTAGCAATTCCATATGTATCAATAGCGGCTTTTGCAGCAGCAGTTACTCGCGGATTCACACCTAAGCCTAAATAGTGGCTGGAGCATAGATTGAGGAGCTTTTTTCCATCAACGGTTAAATATGCACCTTGGCTGGAATCAATAACTCTTGGCACTGGAGCCGCCGCATTATAGTTTTCTTCTAGAAATTGCATTAGTTTATTATTCATAATAAAATGAGTGCGAGATACCTGATTCGAGACTCGTTTGCGCCTGTAAACGTCTGCGCAACCCGAGTTGAGAAGCAGTGTATCGAGCGGAAATATTAATACGCCACACTGGGATTCCTCGCTGTGCTCGGAATGACATTGTTTTTAAACTTCCAAAAGCACCTTCCCACATTCCCCACTCATCATCACCTTCATTGCTTCTTCAAAATCAGCCAGTTTAAACCGATGAGTTATTATTTTAGTTAGGTCAATTTTTCCGGACGTGAGTAAATCAGACGTTTGATACCATGTTTCCCAAATTCGTCGGCCGAATACCGAATCGATTGAAAGTTCTTTATTGATCAAGTATTTACCCCAATTTAAGGTAATGTCTGCCTTAGGAATACCAAATGCAATTATTTTCCCGGCAATACGAGCAGCATCAAACGCAATTTGAATGCCTGCTTGCGAACCACTCATTTCAGCGACTACGTCGAACGTGTCGTTTTCTGCTTCAGGAAGTTTTTCAAGAATTCGATCGAATCCAACTTTTTCGCCGAGTGTTCGACGATATTCACCACGATTAATACCCATTACTTCACTTGCGCCATACGCTTTTGCAACCATGCCTGCGCACAGGCCGGTTGGACCAAGTCCGATAACGAGCACCTTTTTCCCTGCAACATTTCCTTTTTTAATTACGTGAACGGCATTTCCTAATGGTTCAGCAACGCTCATTGCTTCAACAGGAATTGATGGATCGTTTTTCCAGGTAGTTCGAATAGGAATCGTTGCATATTCTGCAAATCCCCCATTTCGTCCAATACCAAAAAGTTCCATTTTTTCACAGACGTGAAGATTCCCAATTCGGCATTGATAACAATTTCCGCAATAAATATGGGTTTCTGAAGAAACAATGTCGCCAATACTAAGACCCTGTGATGTTTTTGTAGAAACCGAGTCGCCAATTTGAATAATTTTACCCACTACTTCATGCCCAATTACGATAGGAGGAGTTATATGTCCGGCTGCCCAGGGAGTCCAATTATATATTCCAATATCAGTGCCGCAAATTGACGCATTTAGCACTTTTATTAACACCTCGTCTTTTTTTGGAGCAGGCACAGGAATCTGCTTGATAACGACACCTGATTCCGCCTTTTCTTTGACTACCGCAAGCATGGTTTTTTGCATAGAGCGATTGTAAACCGTTTACAACAAACTGTCAATATAGTATAGTTATATCCATGGTTAAAATGCCCTCATTAAAACTTGATCAAAAATACCTTGTTCCCGTAAGTATTGGACTTGTTCTACTTGTTACACTGGGTGTTTCAGGATTTTTTGTATATCGATATAACTCGCTGAGAAATAATCTAACCATGGGTCAAAAAGCCACAGAAAAAGAAATTTCCGAGCTTGTTGAAACAGTGGGTAAAATCTACGAACTTCCCAAAGGAGAAACTCCTACAGTTGCAACGGTCACAGATCCGGTTCAATTAAAAAGCCAACCTTTCTTTGCAAATGCTCAAATTGGTGACAAAGTATTGGTATACATTAGTGCCCGGAAAGGCGTGTTATATCGACCAAACACAAATCGGATCATTAACGTGTCCCCGATTAATATAAATAAGCAGGCAGTAACTCCGAGCCCGAGTGCAACTTCAAATCAAATTCCACAAACAGTGCGGGTAGCCTTATATAATGGAACAGCAAAGAGCGGATTAGCCAATCAGTTCGAGCAAACGCTTAAAGAAAAAGTCACAGACGTGCAGTTTAATGTGGTAGCAAAAAGTAACGCTCAAAAAAGCGATTATAAACTTACACAGGTTATCGATTTGAAAGGTGACTTAGATGAACAAGTCGTGCGCATTGCGGCGGCAATGGATGGTGAGAATGCAAAGTTACCTGCCGGTGAAACTGCCCCAAGTGTAGATGCAGATATTTTGATTATTATCGGCAGCGATTACACAAGCGCAACCACTACTCCAAAAGTACTCCCAACCGCTTCTGCATTCTGATTAGAATGCTATAATAATGCAAGTCCCGGTAGTTCAATGGATAGAACAAGCCCGTCCTAAGGGTTAAATGGGGGTTCAATTCCCTCTCGGGACACCTTATTACGGCTGCCCTGTTGCTGGTGCGTATCGAACGGCAAAGTCGCCGTTCATGATGTTCTTTATTTGCGTCGTGGTTAGAGCGTAGTTATATATTCGAACATCATCAATTTGACCAGTAAAGTAACTATCGCTGCTACCAACTCGCTGCTCTCCGATTATAAAGGGGTCGGTACTTGCGGCAAGTGTTGTAGCTGGTGATGAATCGGCAGTTCCAACTTCTTTTCCATCAATATATAGCCGGGCTGTAGTTCCATTATTAGTACCCACGTAATGATGCCATCCAGCCGATATGGTATTGGAAGGGGTAGATACCAGAGTGTTCCAGCTTGAGCCAGCTTCAGATTGAAGCCAGTAAAAAGTATTACTGGATACACTGAAAGAGTACTGTATATATTCACTCGATGTAATTCTTTTGCCAAGGGGTCCAGTTTGACTTGGGAATCCTGCGCTGGTATAAATCCAGGCTGAAAGCGACATGACTGCATTTTCGAGATTACTATTGTCGGTAACACTTACGTAGTCATCCGTTCCATCAAATTTCAAACTACTATTGAATTTACCAGCGACTCCGTTATACCATGCTTCGGAACTTGTACCGCTCGTACAATTTCCCGCACTCGTATTTGTACCACTTGCTCCAATCGTAATTGTACCCGTGTAGCCGTTTCCTGATGCGTCGTTGGCAACGGTTCCTGCACATTCATCGAGACGATAGTGGGCAATCGGCGCTCCGCGATTATAGTCCCAGGCAACTTGAGAAGCAGTTCGGGCGTAGTTGTATAAAGTCGCATGGTCTATCTTGCCACTGAACATATTACCAGTTCCACCCATGATATTCGAACTTGCCGGCACACTCACAATAGCACTTGCCAGAGCAGTACTGCCGACACTTTGCCCATTCAAATAAACAGTAACCGTATCGGCGGTATCATTAAATACCCAAGTAACATGGTACCACGTATTCGCTGAAAGGGCTGAAACTGTTATGTCTTTGTCCACTACTCCAAACTGGGTAAATCGTATAGTAGTGCTATTAAGTATAGTGAATCCATATCCACCCGCACCTCTGCGTTGGAATACTCTTTGCTGCGATGCAAATGAACTCGAATTAATCCAAGCACTGAATGTCATTGATGATGTTAAATCAAGACCCGCTGCCGTTCCGAAATCAACATAGTCATCAGAGCCATCAAAATTTAAAGCTGCTCCAATTTTACCTTTAGTCCAAGATGGACCCAAGGTCAGGGTACCAGAATATCCATTCCCTGATGTATCATTAACCGTCGACCCTGTTCGCTCATCTAGCCTCCACTCTCCGACCGGCGCTGCACAGCTTGTGCTATCCCCCGGCACACAATATTCTTGGTTTGCCGCATTTGGAGCATATGTAGAATTGTTTGAAACAGAACCTAAAACTAAACTCTGCCCACGATTATAGTCAATCTTAATTTCTGCAGGTGTTAATGCGCCTCGATAAATTTTAACTTCGTCAATATCCCCAGTAAATTCATCACCATTGTTGGTGCCATCACGGTCACCCACGTAAAGTGAGAGTGAATTTGCGAAAGTTGCGCTTGTACTATCGGTATCGTTATCACGACTTATTCCATCAACATATATAAATGTTTTCAGCGTCCCCGAATAATCGCGCATCGCACTAAAATGATGCCAGGTGGCGTCATACAGATCGGTGGTGCTACAACTTGCAATGTCAGGGCCCCAGGTAGTATCGTCGTCAATTCCAAAACAAAGGTTTCCAGAGGTATTGAAATATACAGCATATCCAGCGGTAGTGGCATTTGCTTTGTTTACGACGTATTCTGTTGCTCCCGGGTTACTGGCTGAATCAGACTTTACCCATCCACTTATTGCAAAATCCTCAACTGCGGTAAAATCAAAGTCCGCATCATCTGCTCGACTCATGTATAGAGCGCCATCTCCATTCCATGCTTTACCAAACTTTCCCGCATTTGTCCATGCAGCAGTAGCAGACGAAAGCGTGAGTGAGTTTCCATTAATTGATGAATCATTAGCTGTTGTACCATAGCCTTCGTCGAGTTTCCAATGGGCAACTTGACTCCCCACCGGAGAACCACCCAATGGATGGCCTGCGTTCATGTCTTGGATTACTTGAGCCGATGATCGTGCATAGTTATAAATACGAACATCATCCATTTTCCCGGTCAAATAATGTGCTCCACCACCGCTTCCATTGCTATAGCCAAGATAGAGTGGTTGCGAATTAGTAATCAAATCTTTAGTCAAGGCAGTGGACCCAACAAGGACACCATCGGTATAAAATTTCATACTTGTTTTGTCGTACGTTATTGAAACATGGTACCAGCGATTGGTGGTTGAAATTCCCGGGTCAAAAACCCAGCTATTTGCCGTTGCATCACTAAAAACAAAATATATTCTCCAACTAGTTCCTGAATAATTTGGTTCGATAAACCAACCCGAACCGCTGGTCCATTTGGACATAAATCCGTAATCACCTCCTGATGCTAAAGTGCTAAAATTAACCCACGCTGATGTTGTAATGCCCGCAGGAGTATCAAGACTATTAGCATCTGTCACTAGCACTGAATCATTGCTTCCATCAAACTGTACGCCTCCAGCTAATTTTGCATTAGTCCATACAGGTCCGTTAGTAAGCGTGCCGGTATTTCCATTTCCCGAACTGTCAAAAGCACTTAATCCATTCCCTTCATCCATTTTCCAATGCCCCACGGGCCCCGGGGCGTAATTATACAACTGTTGTACTTCGGCAGGCGAAAGCGCACGGTTGTATACTCTGAATTCATCTAAACTTCCAGAAAACCACCCAGCATCACCTCCGTTAATATTTCCTAAAGTAAAATTAGACCAATTATATTCATTTGTACCCGCAAAACTACTCGAACTTGTAAGAGTGCCATTCTTGTAATACCGCAGAATTCTATTTGTCCCGTCATGATCGTAAACAACAGTGACATGTTGCCATACTGATGAAGATAGGCCCAAAGATACCTGAGGTTGGCCATTCCACCATTCTATATTGCCTGCGGAATAATTTCTTAATACATTCCCTTGACCAGGAGCAGAGTCAAAAATACCAACCGGCGAAGTGGTTGTTGGATTAACCCAAAAAGATAATGTTATAGGAAAACTTGTAGTAGGTTTAGTAATCGTAGATAAATTTACCAAATCAGAAGTGCCATCAAATGATAGTCCTCCACCAAATTTACCATTCGTCCATGTTGGTGCGGATGCGCCAACTCCAAGCGTTCCTGTATATAAATTTCCACTCGAATCACTAGTTGTTGTGCCAGAACTTTCGTCCATCTTCCAATATCCAACCAGCCCCTTATCAAGCGGATCGGTAGAAGCCCCAAGCGTTGCACCACCCGTATTCGCTTTGATTTGTGCGGCTGATCGCGCATACGGATAAAAATACACCTCATCTAAATTCCCGGCCCATGGATTTGAGGCAAAGTCTGCGTCAATTCCCATATACATAATGCTACTCGAGCCTGCGTTGAGTGTGGCGGTAGCTGCAAGCGATGAGTCGCTACCTACAAGGATCCCGTCTATGTAGAGCGCAATAGACGTCGTACTCGTTTTTACTGCTGTAAATGTATGCCATTTAGAATCAGCAAACGAACCCTGACTCGATGTTGAACATGCCGAGTCATCGGGTCCCCAGGTAGAATCATCGTCGATACCAAAACACAGGTACCCTGAGGAATTCATATATACCTTATACCCAGCACTACTGTACCGCGTTATGAGGGTATCGGTTCCTGAAATGGTGCTTGGGTGCCTAAAATATCCAGAAACAGAAAATGAGCCGGTTCCGGGGTTAAAATCGGAGTCATCATTCCGATAGATATAATCATTTGAACCATCGAATTTTAAATTGGTCCCTCGGGGATTGGCTGCACCTGATACGTTATTGGTTGTCTCCCAACTCGGAGCTGATGAACCGGTGCCGAGGGTAAAATGATTTGCCTGCACAGTGCTATCGTTTACGCTTGTTCCCTGAGCTTCATCCATGTGATAAATGCTTACTGGGTCTTCTCCCGAAGTATCGCCGAAGGCATCAACCTGCAGTCCCTGACTATGTCCAACCAATCCGGACTGATACAAGTCGGTTACTTGGGTAGAAGTAAGTGCGGTATCGTAGATTCGCAAATCAGATAAAGTGACTGTGTCGATTCCGGTATTCCCTCCTATATCTGTATTCAGTATAATAGAAGTTGCTGTTGGTGTTGCAGTATACGAACCTGGAGTCTGGGCAGTCCCATCAATATAAAAAGTTAGTGCCGACCCATTCCATGTACCAACGTAATGGTGCCATTTATTTGCCCCATATGTAGGCATAGTACCCGATGCCGCTCCACCATTGGTTCCATTAACCGAAAACCAGGCTGTTCCGCAATTTTGCCCCATAAAAAGTGGATTTGCCCCATTTGTATATAAAATTCCCTGATGAGCGCCGCTACAGCTTGAATAATATGATGGATACCAAACCCATGCACTAAATGTACCCGCACTGACTGAAATATTTCCCGACGTGGCATAACGCAGATCGCCTGCAGTACGAGTACTGGTACTATTGTTTGCTGTTCCAGTCCACGCATATCCTGATCCCAATGAGCCATCCGCATACGATGTAGAATAACCGGCCAATTGCGTCGCCTTAGCTTCAAGTTGAGCAGCATCAACATAGATAGTTTTCGACACTTGCGGCTCAATTCCAAATTCTTGTGCTCCTGCCGCACTAGCTGCATAGCTTAATCGCCACCAACCACCACCCACATCGGTATATGTTGTCGTTTGGGCGACTCCTTGAAACACAATTTTTGCAATACTGGATGACACAGTTCCGCCAACATTTCCAGAAGTTGCATCGTACACAAATGCAGAAAATCCATGAGTAGCACTGCTTCCTACGTTTATGTTTGTTGTAAACATATTACTCGTTCCCGAAATAGCACTTGCTGAGGCAACTAACTTTGCCGATTTTACGCCAAATTTATAATAAGGAGCAGTTGCGTTTGAGGTTGCGGTAAGATTTGCCCCAGTTGTCCAATTTGTATCATACGTAGCATTTTCAAATGAAGGGTTTGTAATTTTGTTGGTCGTACCTTCTTCGACAAAGACTCCCTCGTGGCTTCCGAATGATTGACCCGATACTTTTCCAATATCTACCGACGAAGCGTCTACACCAACAAGACCGTCCACATACTGGGCTCCACTAATTGTTCCATGAACATTATTACCCGAATCGTCGATTGCTTTGCCCGATTGTCGAGGGTCGGTTCCATTTTCATCAAAATGAAATAATACCATCGTATTCGCATCACGTACAAAGGGAGCTGTGCTTGGAGTGAAATTTGACGTGTATCGAATGGTGTTACTGAATCGATATTCATCGATAATACCCGCCATATAACGTACGCCAAAATATCCTCCCCAGCTTATTCTATGAACGGTCCCCTGAGAATATGTTTCCCCGACAATTGAATCGGAACTACATTGAGTTCCATTTTTATATAGATATGCTGAAGGTCCGGTTGACACAACCGCAACATGGTACCATCCGGTTGATGTAAAGGCATTTGCACAATCTAAAACGATACCCGTGCTCGATCCTTCCCCTCGAAATGAAATATCAGTACCCGACAATGATTGCAATTTAAACGCGTCATTGCTCCCAACTGTGTCTCCAAGAATTCCAAACGGCTCAGTAATATTATTAACATATATCCATGTTTCAATAGTAAATACTTTGCTTGTAAGCGCAGTACCTACTCCTGATGCTAAAGAATATTCAACATAGTCATTTACATGATCAAAAATAAGTGCGCTCTTTCCTCCACTATATCGAATGGCACCGGTTTCTGTACTTGGTGTTTCACCTGCAGCGCACGTGGTTGTTCCATCAAATGGACATACGAGCGTTGCGTTGATTGATGAAATATCAAATGCATTATCGGTAGACGTTGGAGTGGAGGCGCTTGGGTTTTTGTAATACAAATAATAGTCGGTTGTTGAACCTGACGATGAGAGTGATGATTGCAAATTGAAATATACCTTCGTTGCCGAACTCGTAATACATGTTCCTTGCCCTGTTTCGGTAGGAGCAAAAGTCAGATGCCGAGTAAGTTCGGTAGTGGTTGATGAAGATGGCTGATATAAAATACGTAAATCTGAACAGTCACGGCGTAATTTACCTGAATTAACCAGACTCTTCGTGTCAATTGTTATGACTACCGTTGTATTTGCAGAAAGCGTCGCGGATGAGTTATTCGTAACCGTAAGTTGTTTGCGAGCTCCCCATGCGCCACCCCCACCTTTCCACCAATCAACTGCTTTGGCGTTGTTTGTATATAATAAAAAACCGGTTGCGATAATCAAAAATGAGATTATTACTATTATCGGACGCCGAGATTTACTCTTGAAGTTTCGCAAATACGCTTTAAAATGTGTAATAAATTTTCCCATATATACAATTTAAATAAGGGTACTGAAATGAGGAGCTAAATTCAAGAGGCTTAGTTCACAATGAACCAGTCGAATTCGACATCTTTATCTTCACTCGATTTCACTTCAACCGTAAATGAGGTTTGAGGCTCAAGAACAGTTACAACTAATGGATAATCGAGCAATGTCTTTGGCGTTACAAACACATGTGACTTTGCAGTGATTGCAGTTGTCTTCACAATTACCTTTTTGGTTCCTTTAAGCAATTTAGCCACACCGACACTGTTATCTTCAGCATCATCTTGAGTACTAATGTTCAATTTTTTAGCAGTAATTTGGCCTTTTGTAATAATATTTCCATCGGTTGTTACCAAAACTTTGCCATTCATAATATCTAAATCATTAAGTGCAGTTGCTTGTAGTCGTAATGGACCGGCTATAGTGTCAATGTTCGATCCATCATTTGGATCAATTCCCACGATTTGCATCATTCCAAATGTGGCGTCGCCAATTACATTCAAGTTGTTAAGTTTAGCCAAGCCAGTCACGGTGAGCTCAGAGAGCTTAGACTCTGTGCCGTCAATAAGTGAATCGGCGTCATCAAGAGCGGCTGAAGCACTTGCAATAGATTCGCCTGAAAGCTGTGGATTAGTCGATCCAATTCCTAGAACTGCTCCACCTTCTTCAAGTTGCTTTAATTTATCTTCAAGACTTGAAAGTCGAGCGGTAAGCGATGTATTTTCACTGCTGAGTTTACCAACTTCACCCTCCACACCTTCAACCTTACTATCAAGCGCATTCATCGAAAGGGTAAGCTTTTCAAAATCACTACTAATTTTAACCAAGTCTTTTGCAACGTCATCAGTATTATTTGGGCTTAAGCTAGCATAAGTTGAAGCCACTCCATTAACATCGCCCGTGCTTCCCAAAGCCAAGCTTGGATCAAACCATGAGCTTTCAACGAATACGATAACTTGATCAATTACTGATGGATCAGTATTTACAAACTCGGTCATGGCGTATCCTAATATCTTTCCAGCTTTAGTAGCTTTCATACCCACACCCGGCTTGCTTGAAGCAACAATTGGATCGCCGATTTTGATTGGTCCATTTTCAGTTGAAACGAGCACCGGAACTCGACCTTTAAGGGCTACTTGAACTTTCTCACTTGCACCTTGGTCATCGAGCACGATTCCTGGCTTAGTAGAAACAATTCCAAAGGCCAAATTATCATATGCTTTTGATGATCGAGTGACATTATTCACGTCTGCGCCGACTTGCTTGTTAGCTCTTCCAAACGATACGATCTCACCAACTTTAATTCCATCAGCTTTTGCCGCAGGATATGTTTCTGCTAAATCAAGACCATTTGTAAGTGCGTTTTGGGTCACTCTAACTGAGTCTACATATACGTGCGTACTTGATTTCGTATGAAAATATATTCCAGTACGCATCCATCGTGTTCCAGCAACAAGTACTTGAGCAGCGCTACATGTAGCCCATACTGGTGAAGCTCCAACGCCCGTACATGCAGTTGTGTCGGTTGTTGTAGGACTTGTATTCGCCGTACAGTTTGCAAGTGTTGTATATTCTCTCATACGTAATCGCGTAGTATCACCTGATGTTAAATAGGAAGACATATTAAAGTTCAAGGTATTTCCACCAGTCGCCGGATAACACGTACTCATAACTTCATCGTTTAATGATGACATGCGCAATGATCGGTCTCCTTGTGCAACTTGGGTTGTACTTACGGTAGCTCCTGAATCGACATCAGCCCAGTCATCAGGCAAGTTTGCGCCTGATGCCGTTAGACCTTCAAACCCACCGTTTGGCGAAATGCTTCCCTGGTCATTAAGATTGTTAGAACCATGGGCATTTCGAGAAATATTACCACCCAAGCGCGTGTCGCCTACGACTTCCAATGATATACTGTCACTTGGAGTGGTGGTTCCAATTCCAACTCGTCCGCTTGCATCGATTACAAATGGTGTTGTGTCGCTCGCAACATCTTGTACTAAGAATGCGTTTGCTGATCCGGTTTGTAGCACACTTAATTTTGCAGTAGGAACAGTTGTTCCAATACCAACGGTAGAACCAGATGTGTCGATATTGAGCAAGCCTGATTCAAAGTTAAGCGCATTTAATTGAGAATTTGCAAGATCGAATGTTGATGCATTTGAGAATGTCCATGCACCTGCTGTTGATGTAACCGTATCACTCGATGCATCTCCAAATGTTACCGCTCCATTAACTCGTGCTGTTCCATTTACTTCCAATCCAAATCCTGGGTTGGTTGTTCCAATACCTACATTTCCTGAGAAATAGGCACTGTTGGATTGTGGAAGCGGATTGGTTGGTAATGAGCCAAATGCCACAGAACCAGATACATCGAGTTTGTTTTGCGGCATGGTGATTCCGATACCTACATTTCCAGATCCGTTTACGTATAGTCCTGATGTACCTGCAACTGCTCCTCGAAGCCATGCGGTTGTTTGTACATCAAGTCCGGCAAGTGAGCTGCTTGAACCAATACCAACTCGGCTGTTGAGGGTATCGAGTGAAAGAAGTCCGCCTTCGATGTTAAGCGCATTTCGAGCACTGTTAACGAGGTCGATGGTTGTGGAGTTGGCATATGACCATATTCCGGCGTTGCTGGTCACTGTGTCGTCTGAAGCATCGCCCAATGTAACTCCTCCGTTTAATGCGCTTGTGCTGTTTGCGGTGAATGCTCCTGCAAGGGTAAGTCCTCCACCGGCAATGAAGTCTGTTCCATTGTCGCCAATGTTAACGATTAGGTTTGTTGCTGCGTCTTGGGTACCACCAAGAGTGAAGGCAGAAATGGTGTCGGTTGAATTGTCAAACGTGATTCCACCGTTTAAGGCAGAAACTCCGGCAACTGTTACGTTTCCGAGTGTGCCAAGACTGGTGAGTGATGAGGCCGTGACTCCAACACCAAGTCCTGAGGCTGAAAGAACATCGGTTCCATTGATTTTGTAGGTGGAGCCTGATGATATGTTTACTGTACCGGCTACGTCTAACTTATATCCAGGATTTGTTGTTCCAATACCGAGATTTCCTGAGAAATAGGCACTGTTGGCTTGTGGAAGTGGATTGGTTGGTAACGAGCCAAATGCGACTGATCCGGAAACATCTAATTTATTCTTAGGTGCGCTTGTTCCAATCCCTACATTTCCCGATCCATTTACATACAGTCCTGATGCACCTGAAGCTGCTCCTCGAAGCCATGCGGTATTATGAACATCAAAACCAGCAAGTGGATTACTTGTTCCGATTCCAACTCGACTATTCGTTGTGTCGAGATTAAGCAATCCATTTTGGATATTAAGTGCTTGTGCGCTAGTAGCTAGTGTCCATGGCTGTGCTTGTGCCAATAGAATTCCTCCTGGTGCATCAAAGACTATTTGTCCAGAATTGTATGTTTTGAGCGTCAAATAATTCGATTCGAAACTTTCGCCTGATTCGATGGTAAGCGGCCCATATGATTTAATATTTGAAGCTGTTTGGTTGCTAAATAATAAGTCATAGGCGATTCCGACATCGCCAGGTGCTGTAAAGTTGACTGGCAATCCTGCCGTTATAACACTTTGACTAACCGAGAAGACACTCGAACCACCATCCATAACATTGAAAATGTTACCGACTACTCCATTGACACCTACATTAACCGAAAGTACATCGCCCGTTGCTGTAGTTGCTGATGATGGACTCCAATCGATACTTGCAAGTTTGCCCGATGAGAATGATGTTGATGTTGAGCTGACCAATAGACCGGTTCCGGTAGAAAGGGAGTTGTTAGCTACATTAAGATTTGCTTGTGGATTAGTTGTTCCAATTCCAACATTTCCTGAGAAGTAAGCAGAATTTGCTTGTGGAAGCTGATTGGTTGGTAATGAGCCAAATGCCACAGAACCAGATACATCGAGTTTGTTTTGCGGCATGGTGATTCCGATACCTACATTTCCAGATCCGTTTACGTATAGTCCTGATGTACCTGCAACTGCTCCTCGAAGCCATGCGGTTGTTTGTACATCAAGTCCGGCAAGTGAGCTGCTTGAACCAATACCAACTCGGCTGTTGAGGGTATCGAGTGAAAGAAGTCCGCCTTCGATGTTAAGCGCATTTCGAGCACTGTTAACGAGGTCGATGGTTGTGGAGTTGGCATATGACCATATTCCGGCGTTGCTGGTCACTGTGTCGTCTGAAGCATCGCCCAATGTAACTCCTCCGTTTAATGCGCTTGTGCTGTTTGCGGTGAATGCTCCTGCAAGGGTAAGTCCTCCACCGGCAATGAAGTCTGTTCCATTGTCGCCAATGTTAACGATTAGGTTTGTTGCTGCGTCTTGGGTACCACCAAGAGTGAAGGCAGAAATGGTGTCGGTTGAATTGTCAAACGTGATTCCACCGTTTAAGGCAGAAACTCCGGCAACTGTTACGTTTCCGAGTGTGCCAAGACTGGTGAGTGATGAGGCCGTGACTCCAACACCAAGTCCTGAGGCTGAAAGAACATCGGTTCCATTGATTTTGTAGGTGGAGCCTGATGAGAGATTAGTATTACCCGCAACATCAAGTTTGTATGCAGGAGTGGTTGTACCAACTCCCAAGTTTCCAGAAATATCTGCAGTACCGACGACTGAGAGCTTGTTGGTTGGGGAAGATGTTCCGACTCCGAGGTTGTCTGCGGTGGTGGTGAGTGCGACGATGCTTCCGAAATCAGTGAATCCAGAAATGTTTCCAGTATCAGAATCAACCGCACATGCCCAACCACCTGCGTCCGTGTATTCAAGAATCTCTCCATCGGCACAGCCTTTAAGAAGTGTTAGACCCGCTGATCCAACCTCAAGTCCTGAGTTGGATGAGGTTGATCCGGTGGTTCCTGAGGAAGTTAGATTCACTGTTAAAGCATTTCCCGTAACAACAATGCCGCTTCCACTAAAGTCGGTAACTGTTTCTGAATTTATAGACAATCCTGAGCTGGCAGTGAGAAGGCCTGAAAATTTACCAGTGCCGACGACATCAAGCGTTGTTGTTGGGGTTGTTGTGCCAATACCGATTCTACTATTAAGAGTGTCGAGCGCAAGTAAGCCACCTTCGAAGTTTAATGCTCCACGAGCGCTATCCGCAAGATTTACCGTTGTGGCATTTGCAAATGACCATACGCCTGCATTTGCAGTTACGGTATCAGCCGCAACATCTCCGAGAGTGACTGCTCCGTTAAGTACCGCCGTGCTATTTGCAGTGAATGCTCCGGCAAGCGTGAGTCCTCCACCGGCAATGAAGTCGGTTCCGGCATCACCGATATCAGTAATTATATTCGTCGCCATATTAATGGTTCCACCAGCAGTGAAAGCTGAGATTATATCGGTTGCACTATCAAACGTGATTCCGCCGTTTAAGGCTGAAGTACCCGTTACTGTTACGTTGCCGAGTGTTCCAAGACTGGTGAGTGATGAGGCGGTTACTCCTACTCCTAGACCAGAGGCTGAGATAACATCCGTTCCGTTGATTTTGTATGTTGATCCTGATGAGAGATTCGTGTTTCCTGCCACATCAAGTTTGTATGCTGGAGTGGTTGTACCGATTCCAAGATTTCCAGAGATATCTGCGTTACCGACGACTGAGAGTTTGTTGGTTGGAGAAGATGTTCCAACACCTAGGTTATCTGCGGTGGTGGTGAGTGCGACAATACTTCCGAAATCAGTGAATCCTGAAACGTTTGCACCTGTCGTATCAATATCAACCGCACAAGCCCATCCAGAAGCATCGGTATACTTGAGTAATTCATTATCCGAACAGCCCTTAAGGAGCGTAAGTCCTCCACTTCCAACTTCCAACCCTGAGTTGGATGATGTGGATCCGGTTGTTCCTGATGCGGTTAGATTCACCGTTAACGCTCCAGATGAAAGTGTTACACCATTTCCGGTGAAGTTGGTAAGCGTTTGTCCACCAACTAACAGGCCTCCACCAAATGCACCCGAGTTCCCTACTCCAAGGTTGGTGAGTGTACCGACTGATGTGAGAGAAGATGCGGTTACTCCTGATCCTAGTGTGTTTCCGGAAAGAACATCGGTTCCATTGATTTTGTAGGTAGAACCTGAGGATACATTCACATTTCCGACGACATCGAGTTTTTGAGTTGGAGTTGTAGTGCCGATTCCAATTCTACTATTAAGAGTATCGAGCACAAGTAAGCCACCTTCGAAATTCAGTGCTCCTCGTGAACTATCCGCAAGATCAACCGTTGTTGCATTACTAAATACCCACACTCCAGCGTTGCTGGTTACGGTATCAGCAGCAGCATCTCCAAGAGTAGTAGCTCCGTTTAAGGCAGAGGTACTGTTTGCGGTGAATGCTCCTGCGAGAGTTAAACCTCCACCAGCAACAAAGTCGGTTCCAGCATTACCAATGTTAGTAATGAGATTGGTTGCAAGATCAATGGTTCCACCGGCAGTGAAAGCTGAAATGGTGTCGGTTGAGCTGTCGAAGGTGATTCCACCGTTTAAGGCTGATGTTCCGGTGACTGTTACATTTCCAAGTGTACCAAGGCTGGTCAAAGATGAGGCGGTTACTCCAACACCAAGACCTGAGGCTGAGAGTACGTCGGTACCGTTTATTTTGTAGGTGGAACCAGTTGAAAGGTTGGCTGAACCTGCAACATCAAGCTTGTATGCTGGAGTCGTTGTACCAACTCCAAGATTTCCTGAGATGTCTGCGGTACCGACTACCGAGAGCTTGTTAGTTGGGGAAGATGTTCCGACTCCTAAGTTATCTGCGGTGGTGGTGAGTGCGACAATACTTCCGAAATCGGTGAATCCTGAAATATTTCCGGTGTTAGTATCGGTGTCAGTTGCACATGCCCAGCCGGAAGCGTCGGTGTATTTGAGAAGTTCTCCATCGGTACAGCCTTTGAGGAGTGTAAGCCCCCCACTTCCAACCTCAAGTCCAGAATTGGATGATGTGGATCCGGTGGTTCCAGAGGTGGTGAGATTGACGGTAAGAGCTCCAGATGAGAGTGTTACACCATTTCCGGTAAAGTTGGTTAGTGTTTGTCCACCAACTAACAGGCCTCCACCGAATGATCCCGAGTTGCCTACTCCAAGGTTGGTGAGAGTGCCGACGGATGTGAGTGATGAGGCTGTTATGCCTGCACCTAAAGTATTACCTGAAAGAACGTCTGTTCCAGCGATCTTGTAGGTTGAGCCAGAAGATACATTCACATTTCCTACAACATCAAGTTTTTGTGTTGGAGTTGTTGTGCCGATACCAATTCGTGAATTGAGAGTGTCCAGAGCTAACAGACCACCTTCGAAATTCAGTGCTCCTCGAGCGTTGTCTGCAAGATCCACTGTTGTTGCATTTGTGAAAGACCATACTCCAGCATTACTGGTTACCATGTCGGATGAAGCATCTCCGAGTGTAACGGCTCCATTTAAGGCAGATGTGCTGTTTGCGGTGAATGCTCCGGCGAGTGTAAGTCCTCCACCAGCAATAAAGTCGGTACCGGAGTTGCCAATGTTGGTAATTAAGTTAGTTGCCAAGTCGATGGTACCACCAGCTGTGAAAGCTGAGATTGTATCGGTTGCACTATCAAACGTGATTCCGCCATTTAAGGCTGATGTTCCGGTTACTGTTACATTTCCAAGTGTACCAAGGCTGGTCAAAGATGAGGCGGTTACTCCCACACCAAGTCCCGAGGCTGAAAGGACATCCGTTCCATTGATTTTGTATGTTGATCCTGATGATATGTTTACGTTTCCCGCAACATCTAATTTTTGAGTTGGAGTTGTTGTTCCAATACCGATGCGTGAATTGAGAGTGTCAAGAGCAAGTAAACCACCTTCAAAGTTAAGTGCTCCTCGTGAGCTATCGGCAAGATCAACCGTTGTTGCATTGGTGAAAGACCATACTCCCGCATTACTGGTTACGGTATCAGCAGCAGCGTCTCCAAGAGTAGTGGCTCCGTTAAGAGCGGTTGTGCTGTTTGCCGTGAATGCACCAGCAAGTGTAAGTCCTCCACCGGCACTGAAGTCGGTTCCTGCGTTTCCAATGTTGGTTATGAGATTAGTTGCCAAGTCAATGGTTCCACCGGCAGTGAAGGCTGAGATTGTATCAGTTGAGTTATCAAACGTAATACCGCCATTAAGAGCTGATGTTCCGGCGACCGTCAGATTTCCGAGTGTACCAAGACTGGTGAGTGAGGAAGCGGTAACTCCTACTCCTAGCCCTGAAGCAGAAATCACGTCCGTGCCATTTATCTTGTATGTTGATCCCGATGAGAGATTCGTGTTTCCTGCCACATCAAGTTTGTATGCTGGAGTGGTTGTTCCAACTCCCAAGTTTCCTGAGATATCAGCATTTCCAACGACTGAGAGTTTGTTGGTTGGGGAAGATGTTCCGACTCCGAGGTTGTCGGCTGTGGTTGTAAGGGCGACGATGCTTCCGAAATCGGTGAAGCCTGAAGTATTAGTATCGGTGTCGGTATCTGCTGCACATGCCCAGCCACCTGCGTCGGTGTATTTGAGAAGTTCCCCATCGGTACATCCTTTGAGGAGTGTAAGTCCACCTGATCCAACCTCAAGACCTGAATTAGAGGATGTTGAACCAGTGGTTCCTGAGGTGGTGAGGTTGACGGTAAGAGCTCCCGATGATAGTGTTACGCCATTTCCAGTGAAGTTGGTGAGTGTTTGTCCACCAACTAACAGGCCTCCACCAAATGAACCAGAGTTACCTACTCCAAGGTTGGTGAGTGTACCAACTGATGTGAGTGATGAGGCGGTAATTCCTGCACCTAAAGTATTACCTGAGAGAACATCAGTTCCATTGATTTTGTAGGTGGAGCCGGATGATACATTTACATTTCCGACGACATCGAGTTTTTGTGTTGGGGTGGTGGTACCAATACCGATTCGTGAATTGAGCGTGTCGAGTGCAAGTAAACCACCTTCGAAATTTAGTGCTCCTCGAGCGTTGTCAGCTAAGTCAACCGTTGTTGCATTGGTGAAAGACCATACTCCGGCGTTGCTAGTTACGGTATCGGATGAAGCGTCTCCGAGTGTGACAGCTCCGTTTAAGGCAGAGGTACTGTTTGCAGTAAATGCACCAGCGAGAGTTAAACCTCCACCAGCAACAAAGTCGGTTCCTGCGTTTCCAATGTTGGTTATGAGATTGGTTGCCAAGTCGATGGTACCACCAGCGGTAAAGGCTGAGATTGTATCGGTTGAGTTATCAAAGGTGATTCCACCATTAAGAGCTGAAACCCCGGCAACGGTTACATTTCCAAGTGTACCAAGGCTGGTCAAAGATGAGGCGGTTACTCCCACACCAAGTCCTGAGGCTGAGATAACATCAGTTCCATTGATTTTGTAGGTAGAGCCCGATGAAAGGTTGGCAGATCCGACTACATCAAGTTTGTATGCTGGAATCGTGGTGCCAACTCCAAGATTTCCTGAAATATCTGCAGTACCTACTACCGAGAGCTTGTTGGTTGGCGAAGATGTTCCAACACCCAAATTATCTGCTGAAGTCGTCATCGCAACGATTGAGCCAAAATCGGTGAAGCCTGATGAGTTTGTATCATTGTCGACATCAGCGGCACATGCCCATCCACCTGCGTCGGTGTATTTAAGAATTTCTCCATCAGAACATCCTTTAAGTAGGGTCAATCCTCCTGATCCAACTTCCAAACCTGAATTGGAGGAGGTTGATCCGGTTGTTCCAGAGTTTGTTAGATTAACCGTTAATGCATTGCCGGTAAGTACAATTCCGCTTCCTGAAAGGTCCGTTACTGTTTCTCCATTAATAGATACTCCTGAGCTTGCGGTAAGTAATCCGGAAACTCGACCAGTACCAATAACTTCCAAGTTGTAAGCTGGTGCTGTTGTTCCAATTCCAAAGCTGCCAGAAACATCGGCGCTTCCTACTACTGATAATTTATTTGCAGGAGATGATGTTCCAATACCTACACTATCGGCGGTTGTTGTAAGGGCCACAATGCTTCCGTAATCAGTAAATCCTGAATTGTTTGTATCATTATCAACATCGGCCACACATGCCCATCCTCCGGCATCGGTATATTTAAGAATTTCACCATCATTACATCCTTTAAGTAAGGTTAATCCTCCCGCACCAACCTCCAACCCTGAGCTAGATGATGTTGATCCGGTTGTTCCTGATGTGGCCAAGTTAACCGTTAGAGCATTTCCGGTTACTGCAATTCCGCTTCCACTAAAGTCAGTAACGGTTTCTGAGTTAATTGATACTCCTGCGCTTGCGGTAAGAAGACCTGAAAGTCTACCAGTTCCAATAATTTCGAGCTTGTACGCAGGTGTGGTTGTTCCAACTCCAAGGTTTCCTGAGATATCTGCAGTACCGACTACTGAAAGTTTGTTAGTTGGTGAACTTGTACCAACTCCCAAGTTATCTGCGGTGGTGGTGAGTGCGACAATACTTCCGAAATCAGTGAAGCCCGATGAGTTTGTATCGTTATCAACATCGGCGGCACATGCCCATCCACCTGCGTCGGTGTATTTAAGAATTTCTCCATCAGAACATCCTTTAAGTAGGGTCAATCCTCCTGATCCAACTTCCAAACCTGAATTGGAGGAGGTTGATCCGGTTGTTCCAGAGGTGGTGAGGTTGACGGTAAGAGCTCCCGATGATAGTGTTACACCATTTCCGGTGAAGTTGGTAAGCGTTTGTCCACCAACTAACAGGCCTCCACCAAATGCACCCGAGTTCCCTACTCCAAGGTTTGTGAGTGTACCGACTGATGTGAGAGAAGATGCCGTAATTCCTGATCCTAGTGTGTTTCCGGAAAGAACATCGGTTCCATTGATTTTGTAGGTGGAGCCAGATGAGAGATTCGTGTTTCCTGCCACATCAAGTTTGTATGCAGGTGTTGTTGTGCCGACTCCCAAGTTTCCAGAGATATCTGCAGTACCGACTACTGAGAGCTTGTTGGTTGGTGAACTTGTTCCGACTCCGAGGTTGTCTGTGGTGGTGGTAAGAGCTACGATTGAGCCGAAGTCGGTAAAGCCTGAAATATTGCCGGTGTTAGTATCAGTGTCTGTTGCACATGCCCAGCCGGATGCGTCGGTGTATTTGAGAAGTTCTCCATCGGTACAGCCTTTGAGTAATGTGAGTCCTCCACTTCCAACTTCCAACCCTGAGTTTGATGATGTGGAACCAGTGGTTCCTGAGGTGGTGAGATTTACTGTTAATGCTCCTGAAGAGAGTGTTACGCCATTTCCGGTAAAGTCAGTAAGTGTCTCTCCTCCGACGAGTATTCCTCCGCCGAATGATCCGGAATTTCCGACCCCTAAATTAGTGAGTGTACCAACTGAAGTTAATGATGAAGTAGTAATTCCCGCACCTAATGTGTTTCCGGAAAGAACGTCTGTTCCGGCGATCTTGTAGGTTGAGCCAGAAGATACATTCACATTTCCTACAACGTCGAGTTTTTGGGTTGGAGTGGTTGTTCCTATACCTACTCGACCATTAAGTGTGTCAAGGTTGAATAATCCAGATTCAAAGTTAAGTGCTTGTCGAGAGCTATCGGCCAGATCAACCGTTGTAGCATTGGTGAATGACCATACTCCAGCGTTACTAGTTACGGTATCAGCAGCAGCATCTCCAAGAGTTGTAGCTCCGTTTAAGGCAGAGGTACTGTTTGCAGTAAATGCACCAGCGAGAGTTAAACCTCCACCAGCAACAAAGTCGGTTCCTGCGTTTCCAATGTTGGTTATGAGATTGGTTGCCAAGTCGATGGTACCACCAGCAGTGAAAGCTGAGATTGTATCAGTTGAGCTATCGAAGGTGATTCCACCGTTTAAGGCTGAAGTACCCGTTACTGTTACGTTGCCGAGCGTTCCGAGACTGGTGAGTGATGAGGCGGTGACTCCAACTCCTAGACCAGAAGCAGAAAGTACATCGGTTCCGTTGATCTTGTAGGTAGAACCAGCTGAAAGGTTGGCAGATCCGACTACATCAAGTTTGTATGCAGGGGTGGTTGTGCCAACTCCAAGATTTCCAGAGATGTCTGCGGTACCGACGACTGATAGTTTGTTTGTTGGGGAAGATGTTCCGACTCCGAGGTTGTCTGCGGTGGTGGTAAGAGCTACGATTGAGCCAAAATCGGTGAAGCCTGAAGTATTAGTATCGGTGTCGGTGTCTGCTGCACATGCCCAACCGCTTGCGTCGGTGTACTTCAAGAGTTCTCCATCAGTACATCCTTTGAGGAGTGTAAGTCCACCTGATCCAACCTCAAGTCCAGAATTAGAGGATGTTGAACCAGTGGTTCCTGAGGTGGTGAGGTTGACGGTAAGAGCTCCCGATGATAGTGTTACGCCATTTCCAGTGAAGTTGGTGAGTGTTTGTCCACCAACTAACAGGCCTCCACCAAATGAACCAGAGTTACCTACTCCAAGGTTGGTGAGTGTACCGACTGATGTGAGTGAGGAAGCGGTAATTCCCGAGCCTAGTGTGTTGCCTGAAAGGACATCCGTTCCATTGATTTTGTAGGTAGATCCTGATGAAAGGTTGGCCGAGCCTGCAACGTCTAACTTGAAAGCTGGAGTGGTTGTTCCGATTCCAAGATTTCCTGAGATGTCTGCGGTACCAACGACTGAGAGCTTGTTGGTTGGGGAAGATGTTCCGACTCCTAGGTTGTCAGCGGTGGTGGTAAGAGCTACGATTGAGCCGAAATCGGTGAATCCTGAAATATTTCCTGTGTTAGTATCGGTGTCTGTTGCGCACGCCCATCCACCAGCATCGGTGTATTTGAGAAGTTCTCCATCGATACAACCCTTAAGGAGTGTAAGTCCACCAGATCCAACCTCAAGACCCGAGTTGGATGAGGTAGAACCAGTGGTTCCAGATGATGTGAGCCCGACCGTTAATGTACCGCCGCTCAACACAATTCCATTTCCAGTTAAATCAGTAATAGCATCGGAATTGAAATTTAATGTTTGTCCGGCCGCTAGCGTAAGCCCCCCATTTCCAACAATTGCTCCGGTGACTGTTAAGTTTCCGAGCGTTCCAAGGCTGGTCAAAGAAGAGGCGGTTACTCCCACACCAAGTCCTGAAGCAGAGAGTACGTCGGTACCGTTTATCTTATATGTTGATCCTGATGAGAGATTCGTGTTTCCTGCAACATCAAGTTTATACGCAGGTGTTGTTGTTCCGATTCCAAGATTTCCAGAGATGTCTGCAGTACCGACTACTGAGAGTTTGTTCGTTGGCGAGCTTGTGCCGACTCCGAGATTATCTGCTGTAGTGGTAAGAGCAACGATACTTCCGAAATCGGTGAAGCCAGAAACATTTCCCGAATTTGAATCGGTAGCACACGCCCATCCACCAGCATCGGTATATTTAAGTAATTCACCGTCTGTACAGCCTTTGAGTAATGTGAGTCCTGCAGATCCAACCTCAAGACCTGAATTAGAGGATGTTGAACCGGTGGTTCCTGAGGAAGTTAGATTCACCGTTAACGCTCCAGATGAAAGTGTTACACCATTTCCGGTAAAGTCAGTAAGTGTCTCTCCGCCGACCAGAATTCCTCCACCGAATGCGCCTGAGTTACCTACTCCCAAGTTGGTAAGAGTACCGACTGATGTAAGTGATGAGGCGGTAATTCCTGATCCTAGTGTTGATCCTGATAATACATCGGTTCCATTGATTTTGTAGGTGGAACCGGTTGAAAGATTGGCTGAACCTGCAACATCAAGTTTATATGCAGGCGTTGTTGTTCCGATACCAAGATTTCCTGAGATGTCTGCAGTACCGACTACGCTCAACTTATTTGCAGGAGAAGATGTCCCTATTCCTACACTATCAGCGGTTGTGGTAAGAGCTACAATGCTTCCGAAATCGGTGAAGCCTGCGCTGTTAGTATCAGTATCGATATCAGCCGAACATGCCCATCCGCCAGCATCGGTGTATTTGAGCAATTCTCCATCGGTACAGCCTTTGAGTAATGTGAGTCCTGCAGATCCAACCTCAAGACCTGAGTTGGATGAAGTGGAGCCGGTGGTTCCAGAAGTGGTAAGTCCGATTGTTAGTGCATTTCCTGATATTATGATTCCACTTCCGGTTAAATCTGTAAATGCATCCCCATTCATCGTAAATGTTTGTCCTGTGGCGAGTGTGAGTCCACCGTTACCAACAATTGCACCGGTAACTGTTAGGTTTCCGAGTGGGCCGACAGATGTGAGAGATGAGGCAGTTACCCCAACACCAAGGCCTGAAGCTGAAAGAACATCGGTTCCATTGATTTTGTAGGTGGAGCCTGATGAGAGATTGGTTGAACCAGCAACGTCAAGTTTGTATGCTGGAGTAGTTGTTCCAACTCCCAAGTTACCCGAGATATCTGTGTTTCCGACTACTGAGAGTTTGTTTGTTGGCGAGCTTGTTCCGACTCCCAAGTTATCTGCGGTGGTGGTGAGTGCGACGATACTTCCAAAATCGGTGAATCCTGAAGTATTGGTATTAGTATCAGTGTCAGTTGCACATGCCCATCCACCTGCGTCGGTATATTTGAGAAGCTCTCCGTCAGTACAGCCTTTGAGGAGTGTAAGCCCACCTGATCCAACCTCAAGACCTGAATTAGAGGATGTTGAACCGGTGGTTCCAGAGGAAGTTAGATTCACTGTTAATGCATTGCCTGATACGCTAATTCCGCTACCTGAAAAATCGGTAACTGTTTCTGAATTGATTGAAACACCGGATAACGCAGTAAGTAGACCTGCCAAATTAAGCCCACCTGCTCCCGTAAAATCAGTTCCGCTATTGCCAATGTCAGTAATTATATTCGTCGCCATATTAATCGTTCCACCGGCAGTGAAAGCAGAAATGGTGTCGGTTGTACTATCAAACGTGATTCCGCCATTAAGGGCCGATACTCCGGTTACTGTTACGTTTCCGAGTGTTCCAAGACTTGTTAAGCTCGATGCAGTGACTCCCACACCAAGTCCGGAAGCAGATAACACATCAGTTCCGTTAATCTTGAGCGTTGATCCGGTTGAGAGATTTACATTTCCTGCAACGTCGAGTTTATAAGCAGGGGCTGTTGTGCCAATTCCAAGATTTCCTGAGATATCTGCGGTACCGACTACTGAGAGTTTGTTAGTTGGTGAACTTGTTCCGACTCCCAAGTTATCTGCGGTGGTAGTAAGAGCTACAATTGAGCCGAAGTCGGTGAAGCCCGCTAGGTTTGCTCCAGTTGTGTCTATATCAATCGCACATGCCCAGCCGGAAGCATCGGTGTATTTGAGCAATTCATTATCCGAACAGCCTTTGAGAAGTGTTAGACCGGCAGATCCTACTTCCAAACCCGAATTTGATGAGCTGGATCCTGTTGTTCCGGAAGAAGTAAGTCCGACCGTTAATGTACCGCCGCTCAACACAATTCCATTTCCAGTTAAGTCAGTAATTGCGTCAGAATTTACATTCAAAGTCTGACCGGCGGCAAGAGTGAGTCCCCCATTTCCAACAATTGCTCCGGTGACTGTTAAGTTTCCGAGCGCCCCTAGTTGAGTGAGGGAGGAAGAAGTTACCCCAACTCCCAATGTAGTACCTGACAAAACATCGTTTCCATTTACTTTATACGTAAATCCTGACGCAAGATTCGCGTTTCCCGCAACGTCTAATTTATATCCAGGAGTCGTTGTGCCAACTCCCAAATTACCCGAGATGTCTGCGGTACCAACCACTGAAAGCTTGTTGGTTGGCGAGCTTGTTCCGACTCCTAGGTTATCTGCTGATGTTATTAAAGCAACAATGCTCCCAAAATCTGTGAATCCGGAAGCAGATCCCGATGTTGTATCGATATCAGTCGAACATGCCCATCCGCCAGCATCGGTATATTTAAGAAGCTCTCCATCTGAACAACCCTTAAGCAATGTGAGTCCAGCCGTACCTACTTCCAAACCTGAATTTGATGAGGTTGCGCCTGTATTGCTACTGGTCGTCAAGTTGACAAATAGCGAATTACTCGTAACTACGATTCCATTTCCTGAAAAGTCAGTAACTGTTTCTGCGTCGAGTGAAATTCCAGATGAGGCTGTGAGAAGCCCCGCGAGCGTTAACCCACCACTTGCAGTAAAGTCAGTACCAGCATTTCCAACGTTGGTTATGAGGTTGTTTGCAAGGTTAATGGTTCCGCCGGCAGTAAAGGCAGAGATCGTATCGGTTGCATTATCAAACGTGATTCCTCCGTTTAAGGCAGAAGTACCAGTTACCGTTACGTTTCCAAGAGTACCAAGACTAGTGAGTGATGAGGCTGTTACTCCAACACCAAGTCCTGAGGCAGAAAGAACGTCCGCTCCATTGATTTTGTAGGTGGAACCGGATGAGAGATTAGCATTGCCTGCAACATCAAGTTTGTATGCTGGAGTGGTTGTGCCAATTCCCAAGTTGCCTGAAATATCAGTATTTCCAACGACTGAAAGTTTGTTGGCTGGTGAGCTTGTGCCAATTCCCACACTGTCCGAAATGCCTGACAGTCGAATGATTGCACCCTCGTCGACCCATCCAGAATTATTAAAATTACTCGTAATCGTGAGTGTTTTTGCGGTTGCATCGGTGGTAAGCACGGTACCTTCTCCTGCCACAAACGTAAGCTTGCTTGTGTTGGAATTGGCCACAATATCACTTTGTCCCGAAACAGAGAAAGTCTTAAAAATATTCTGAGCAGAACCTTTGTCGGAATTAGTAATTTCTAACCCATCGATACTAATACCACTTCCTTCTTCCAAATCAACGTCGCCCGTTCTGCCCGAAATAGATGAAACCACGTTTAAGTCAAGTTTAATTTCAGGTGTTTGACCTTCACTTATCAAAATTCCATTGCCCGCAGTCAAACCGTACAGCACGTTTGAAGCGGTTAATTCACCAGTTCCTAAATCAAGATCCTGATTAGTAAGAGTAACTTTGTCGTTAAACGTACTTGGTCCGTTAACTTCAAGCGATGAATCGAGCGTTACTAAATCTTTGAAGAATGCAGGAATAGTGAACGTAACTCCCGTTTTAGTTCGATCGATCGTTGCTGCTAGTACTGCCGGGAAAGATTTCTGGCTTTGGGCAGTCTTTTTTTTAGCCGGTGAAGTAACTGGGGGCTTGTATGAAAATTTGCTCGTAAAGTCGTGGAATTTTTCTGGCAATGATGCTACAGTAGATGAAACTAGTAATACTAGTCCTGCAAGGATGCTTGCTGTTTGTTGAAAAAAATGGTTCATTGCTTATATCAGACTAATCAATATTAATAAGGAAATCAAGAGCAAATTGCTATAAAACAGGATCAAATACGGTATACCCCCACCCGTATATTAGGCCGTATTACTACAATAGGAAAATTAGAAATCGTAGGCAGAAACTCAAAATTCTCTCGGCAAATCCTTAACACGACCCCTTATTTTTATTGTATAGTGAGACTATGCTTAAGCGGATTTTTCTGGTTTCCGTACTGTTTTTCTATTGGATTTTATCCTTTTCTATCGCCTATGCTCAAACTCCAACGTTAACTGCAATTGAGGCTGGAAATGAAAGTAACACTTCATTCGCAGTTGCCAACAATGTTCCAATCAAAGATAAAATTATCCATGACGGCGATATCGTTTCTACAACCGCTACCGGTTTCGTTCTTAGCCGGATTCCCTACGATTCGTCCATGAACGGAGTTGTTTCAAATGATGCTGCGATAATTTTTGTGGTGGCAGGTGAAGATGCAACCTACCCTGTTGTGAGCAGTGGAACTGCCCAGGTCAATTGCAGCAACAAAGAAGGAAGTATTAAAAAGGGCGACCTCGTAACCTCGTCGACAGATGCAGGAACCTGCGTGAAGAGTACTCAAGCCGGCTATGTTTTGGGTACAGCTCTTGAAGATTTTAAGCCAGAAGCTACTGAAGGAAAACTACGGGTAGCACTAAATGTACATTATGTTACTCCCACGTTTACTCTGAGTAACAGTCTGTCAGACATATTTAAACTATCGGCAATTGCAAGCTACGAACAACCACTAACTGTATTTAAATACGTCATTGCGGCTATCGTAGTTATATCTTCGTTCGTATTTGGCTTCTGGTATTTTGGAAGAATTGCCCGAACCGGTGTGGAAGCGCTCGGCCGAAACCCACTTGCCTCGCGCATGATTCAATTTGGCATTATTATTAACGTCGTTATAACCGTCGCTATTATCGGCGCAGGATTGATATTAGCATTAGTAATTATTAGACTGTAACTATGAATATATTTTCACGAAAAAATCAGCAAAGTGAAGAGGACATTGTTTTACATGCTCATAAAAAAGCGCAGTCAATCATAAAAGAAGCCGTTGACGCCGCACAGCAACTACTGACCCAAACACAGTTACTTACCGACTCATTAAAAGAGCAAACAGCACTTGGTATGAAGTCCGCGGTCGAGACTCAAGTAAAACGTCTTGACGCTGAAATGAAAGCAGGTATCGATAAAGTTCTTGCGGAGTTTAATACGAACGTGCAAAAACAGCTATCAGATAGCTCTGCATTACTTGAAACAAAAATTGCAGCAGAATTCACAAAAGTTCAGGCCGAATTGGCTGAATACAAAAAATCTAAAGAACTCGCACTCGACACTCTTGTTTCTAAAAAGGTAACTGAAATCGCCCACAATGTTCTAGGCAAAACCATTGACGTAAAAACCCATGAATCACTCGTTATCGATGCTATAGAAAAAGCAGGAAAAGGTGGGTTTTTTGGATAATATGCAATACGAAATGGTAGATGAGTCACTAATAACAGTGCCACAGAGAGATCGACTGGTTGAAAAACTCGAAGAACTGTCCAAGGGCGTGTATGCTAAAAAAGGTCAAGCATCTCTCGATGACGTTACGACAGACATACAAACTATGATTGTGTCGTTCTTGCAAAAGAATAAGGTCAATACTAAAAAGAATGCGGAGGTATTAAAAGCGCTTGGTACTTTGGCAACACATATTAAGTCGCTCCCCATACTGACAATTGAAATGGCGTTTGAACCAACCGTTGCACAACTTACTAAGTTTGCGGGGAAAGTTGAGCTTTTTGGGAAACAACCCCTATTGCAAGCAAAGATAAATACGACAATATTAGCGGGAGCAGTTCTTGAATTAAATGGAAAGAGATTGGATCATTCGATAAATAATACGAACGTATGAAAACATATAGCGAATATTTAAAAACAACAGGTGAATTTGGTGAAGTTACTGAAATAAAATTACCGCTCATAACGGTAACGGGACTACCGGGCGTTGCG
This sequence comes from uncultured Gammaproteobacteria bacterium, assembly GCA_964413645.1. Classification (GTDB taxonomy): domain Bacteria; phylum Patescibacteriota; class Microgenomatia; order UBA1406; family HO2-37-13b; genus 2-01-FULL-39-24. The sequence goes on along the minus strand of CAYPSA010000005.1, from coordinate 40,713 downwards.
CCTTTTGAACTTGTATTGTTTGAGTCCGGAATTGTAGGAGAAGTATTCGCGATCCACAAGCATGCAGTGGAAATAATATTGTTCAGCAAAAAAAGTCCCGCAACAGGCGAAAAGGTTGTCCGCACAAAAGAACTTCTTCAGGTACCCGTCGGCTCCGATCTACTTGGCGCTGTCATAGATCCAACTGGCGCAGCAATTGGCACGTCAGCAAAAGTTTCCACAAAGAAAACGAGTGACTTAAATGGAAAAGTTAAAGGAATTACGTCGCGGGCAAGTATTACTCAGCCATTTGATTCGGGAATGACGGTTATTGATATGTTACTACCATTAGGAAAAGGCCAGAAACAACTGGTTATTGGCGACAGAAAAACAGGTAAAACATCTTTCCTACTTTCAATTCTGAAAAATCAGGCAAAAGCTGGAGCAGTAGTCGTTTACGCAGCAATTGGAAAAAAACAAAGCGATGTGCGACATGTATTAGCATATATCGAGAGTGAAAAACTTCAAAAACAAACCGTAGTGGTAGCCTCTAATTCTTCTGATTCACCCGGACTTATCTACCTAACTCCATTTACCGCAATGACCATTGCAGAGAGCTTTCGGGATGAAGGAAAAGAAGTGGTTGTAATTCTGGATGACTTGAGCACTCATGCTAAGTTTTATCGTGAAATGAGCCTTATTGGAAAACGATTTCCGGGTCGAGAATCGTACCCCGGTGACATTTTCTTTACCCATTCACGACTTCTTGAGCGTTCGGGAAATTTCCTGCAGGAAGGAAGCAAGGGAGAAGTGTCAATCACCTGTCTGCCGGTAGTCGAAACTGTCGAATCTGATCTTACAAGCTACATAGCAACTAATATTATGTCAATGACCGATGGCCACATATTTTTTGATCAGGGAACGTTTGCCAAAGGACGTAGACCAGCTATTAATATTCCCCTTTCTGTTACTCGTGTGGGTCGACAAGCTCAATCGCCATTACGTAGAGATATTAATCAGAAATTGACCGCATTCCTGTCGCTTTTTGAACAAATGGAGAATCTGTCACATTTTGGAGCGGAACTTTCGGGAAAAGTACAGAACACTATCAAGACAGGTGAACGACTTCATGCGTTCCTTAATCAGCCCAAGCATGTTATTATTGATCCACGAATTCAGCTCATTATTTTTGCGCTCATGTGGGGAAATAGTATTGATGACACAAATCCAGCAACTATCCAGGAAATAATTCAAAAACTAAGCGAAGCCACTAACAAAGATTCATCATTAAAAAAGATGCTCGAAGAAATCACGTCCGTAGAAAATTTAGACGATCTCTTACTACACATTAATCAAAAGAGAGATCAATTTACTGCGATTATTGGTGAGATGAAGACGGTTACCACCGAAACAGTTATTGATATTCCCTCACCCGATTCGACAACTGTTGGAACCACTTCTAAAGGAGAACATGTACAACCAGGAAATGGCATTTCCGTTACTAAAACCATTACTCAGACGGATAGTATATTATTTGTTCCCATGACAGATAAGAAATAACCATGCAACGCTACCGCCAAATTAAAGACGAAATCGGATTACTCTCGAGTTTACGAGTTTTATGTACTTCGTATGAAGAAATTTCAGTTATGAACATGCAGCGCGTACGAGGCATGGTACTTGCAACACGAACCTTTTATACCAAGCTTGCGAAAGTGTATTACCACGTAAAAACTTCATACAAAGATGATCTTAAAAAGGACGAGAAAAAGAATAAAGCCGCACAAGAAACTGCTCGAAAAAATGGAAAAACAGTCGCGGTATTCATTTCTGCAAACGCAAAGCTACATGGAGTAATTATTGACAATGTCTTTCAATCTTTCGAGAAGTATATTACTAGTAATGAAGCGGACGTGATTATTATTGGAAAACTAGGACGAGAATTATACGAACGTTTAATTCCATCTTCAAAGAAAAAAGAATATCTATATTTTGAGATACCAGATATGCAGGTTGCACTCGAAGACTTGCGGACGATTGTTTACCACTTACTTGAGTACGAAAAGATTACTGTTTTTTACGGACAATACAATAGTATGCTTGATCAAGTTGCCCAGATGACCAATATTACCGGTGATGCGATTATGGAAAAGGAAGTTCATACTGGGAACAATGAGGCATTCCTATTTGAACCCAAGCTCGAAGACATTGTGGACTACTTTGAAAAACAGATATTCTCAGCTCTTTTTAAACAAACGGTTCACGAGTCACAACTGGCCCGGTTTGCTTCGCGTATTACCGCTATGGAATTTGCACTCGATCGTATTGATGGTAAGGAAAATAATCTCTATAATGAAAGACGTCGAATATCTCGTCTAATTAATAATAAGACACAACAAGAACGCATGTCGGGTATTTCATTATGGGGAGGAAAATTATAACTATGATAAATAAAGGAACCGTTACTGCAATTAAAGGAAATGTAGTCGAAGTTCATTTTCCGGGAACTCCACCAGCAATGAACGATATTCTCATTCTCAAAGAAGATCCAAAAGTACGACTCGAAGTATATAGTTCTACCGAAGGATCGATTTACTACTGCTTAGCCTTATCGCACGTTGAGCGTTTGTGGCGCGGCTGCGAAGTGCAAAATACCATGCAGCCGCTTAAGGTTCCTGTTGGAGCAGGTATGTTAGGGCGCGTTATTAACATGTTTGGTACTGCCCAAGATGGAAAAGGAGACATAAAAACCGCAGATGAATGGCCTATTTTTGGTCGACCGTTAGCTATGGAAAAAGTTGTTTCTCCGAATAAAATGCTTGAAACAGGCATTAAAGCAATTGACTTCTTTTCTCCAGTATTACGTGGTGGTAAAGTAGGCTTGTTCGGAGGAGCAGGTGTTGGAAAAACCGTACTTTTAACGGAGATTATTCATAATGTAGTTATTTTGAACAAAGACAAAGCAGTATCTGTTTTTACCGGCGTGGGTGAACGTATCCGAGAAGGTCATGAATTGTATAACGTACTCGATAAAAGTGGCGTGTTGCCCAAAGTCGCATTGCTTTATGGACAAATGGGTGAAAATGCCGCGGTTCGATTTCGAACTGCGTTTGCTGGTGTTACCATGGCTGAATACTTCCGAGACAAAGAGCAAAAAGATGTACTGTTCTTTATCGATAACATTTTTCGATTTGCTCAAGCCGGATATGAGCTGGCCACGCTTATGAACTCTATTCCATCAGAGGGTGGATATCAGGCAACGCTTGCCTCAGAAATGGCCGACTTACACGAACGTTTAGTTTCGTATAAAGATGGATCAATTACGTCGATCGAAGCGGTTTACGTTCCATCTGATGATATTACTGATCAAGGAGTGCAGGCCGTATTCCCCTACTTAGACTCCACCATCGTACTTTCACGTCAGGTGTATCAGGAAGGTCATTTCCCCGCAATCGACCTGCTCGCATCGACATCGGGGGGACTAAATGAAGATATTGTGGGAAAAGATCATTATGAAAGCGCTATTGCTTCTCTGAGCTTATTGAAAAAAGCACTCTCACTCGACCGTGTCGTGTCGCTCGTAGGAGAATCTGAGCTTTCTGCTAGTGACCAAACTCTCTATCGACGAGCGAAGATTCTTAAAAATTACATGACTCAAAATTTCTATGTAACCAAAGCTCAAACAGGAAAAGAAGGACAATACATTCCCGTTGCTCAAACAGTTGATGACGTGAAACAAATCCTTTCAGGCCGGTTCGATGACTTCCCAGCTGAAACATTCTTGTATATTGGAGGCGTAAAAGACTTGATCAATCAATAATATGGATACTTCGCTTAAGGTTACAATTCATGATGCAGATAAAATTGTGTACGAAGGGCAAGCTGAGTCAATCACAACTTTTAACGAACGTGGAGTTTTTGATGTACTTCCATATCACACTCAGTTTATCTCGATTATAAAAAAATCAATTACGGTTAATAATAAGGGACAGGAAAAAAAAGAATTTACCATCGATTCGGGCATTATTGAGGTGTTAAATAATGAAGTAAATATCTTCCTAGGAATTGACGTTGTTCGGATATAAATCCTCTATCATTCTCACGGCGCGAGATATCTGTTTGGAGACGAGTTGGCCTGCCTGCCGGCAGGCAGGAACGTGAAACAACTCTTCACTCGAGTCGACAAACACGGTATCGAGCGGAGTGTATAAAAAGATTAAAAAAACGAAAAATTACTTCATCATTCCTTCGTCAGTTCTTGTATATGAAAGAATTTCTTCCTTCGAAAACCACAATGGAATTTCATACTTAGCTTCTTCTTCATTTCCTGAAGCATGAATTAAGTTTTTGATAGGTCGTTTTGCGGTATTTGCTAAGTATGACGAATCAAATGAATAGTCTCCTCGGATTGTTCCTGGAGCAGACATAAGAGGAAGTGTATGTCCACAAATTTTTCGAACAAGTTCCACCGCATGAGGTCCTTCTAGGACAAATGCAAATACAGGTCCGCTGGTAATCATGTCGGCCAACCATTCTCGAATCATTTTCCCAATTTCTAGCGGATCGCTGGTACCAAGTTCCTTAACCAAATCGACACCTAATTTTTCGTAGTTTTCAACAGTTTTTCCACCCATACCTTTAATGAATTCTTCTCGAGTAACTGGGTAATGCTTGTCGGCAAGTTCACGATCAGCATGAACGAGTCGTGCGGCGACCATTTTAAGCCCAACTTTTTCAAAACGAGAAACGATGTCGCCAATAAGGCCACGTGCTACGGCATCGGGTTTTAGAATTACGAGTGTTTGTTCTTTCATACGGGTATTGTACCGCGAGAATGGCAAAAAAACAATGACCTATTTTGTTATATTCCAAAAAGATTATGGAAAAACATTCGGATAGGCTCACCAACAGTCAAAATCAAAATCGTGCCTAAAACTAAGAAAGGGCCAAAGGGTAACTTACTTTTTAATCCCTTCTTTCCTAGCAGTAAAAGGGCCAGTCCGACAATTCCACCCATTACAAAAGCAACATACAGTGCCAAAAATCCGCCCTCAAGCCCCAATAAAAAACCCATGGGAAACGCCAGTTTTACATCGCCCAACCCCATTCCCCGACCTTTGGTGACAAGGAAAAAGAAAAGAAGCGTAAGAACAAGAGCGGTAGCGGCGATGATTGGTGCATGCAGCTGCGCAAGAGACATTACAGAAGGTGCAAGTCGTATTAAGGCACCAACCATGAGAGCGATTGAAGCTTCATCGGGAATAATATGATACTTAAGATCGGCAAAAAAGATTACGATGAGACTTGAAGCAATAATTAGATTTGCGATTAGCAAAGAGAAACTACTTGGAATAAATGCAAAATACACTGTAACAAAAACCACAGACGTGATTATTTCTACAATTGGATAGTAGAAAGAAATATGTTTATGGCAATATCGACATTTCCCACCGGTGAACATATATGAGAGCACTGGTATTAGATCGCGCGCATGGAGCTGCTTATTGCAATGATCACAATGAGAACGTCCTCCAATTCCCTGTTCGTTAGAAAGTCGGTCAATGAGGACATTTAAAAATGAACCAATGCACAATCCTAGAATTCCAATATAAAGCAGGGCAAACATACCTTCAAGATTACCCGATTCGAAGGGCTTTTTCAAACGGAGCTTTGTCTTTGAACGGCGCAATGAGCGACATGTTGAGTCCACTGTTTACAAACACATCTTTTGCAACTGCGACCACTTCTTCTTTGGTTACTGCTTCAATTTTTCTGATCAATTCTTCCGGAGAGATAATGTCTTTTTGCATAAGTAAACGTTTTCCATAAAAGGAAGCAACATTAAATGAGTCTTCAAGAGAAAGAATGAGTCCGCCTTTAATCAGTTCTTTTACACGTGCGATTTCTTCATCAGTTATACTCCCCTCAAGTATCTTGGAATGTTCGTTCAGGATAACTTTAATCGATTCCAGAACTTGTTTTTCGTCGGCGCGAATTCCCGCATGAGTTACAATAGTACCAGTGTCGGAATAAAAGTCGGTATAAGTACTTATATGATACGCAAGCCCACGTCGTTCGCGGACTTCCATGAAAAGCCGAGACGCCATACCCTTACCCAGTATTGCAGACAGCACTTGCAGTGCAAATCGGCGTGGATCTTCATACGAAAAAGCTCTAAAACCTATACATAGATGTGCCTGTTCTGTTTTCTTGCTTCTAAAAAGCGTCTGAGGAGCTGTTTGATTCTCGATTACGGGTAAATACATTCCCGCTTTACCGTTCTTCCAACCAGAAAACTTTTGATCAATGATTTCTTGTGCGTTCAATCCAGCAAACCCACCAGCCGCTACAAAGACCGCATTTGAAGGATAATAAAAGTCGCCAATGTAATCGGTGAATGTTGCGCGATCAAAACTCATGACCGTTTCCTTGCTTCCTGCAATATCAAATCCGAGTGGATTACCTTGATACAGAAGACCTTCGAAGAGTTCAAAGACCTTACGTTGCGGCATATCTTCATACATATTGATCTCTTCCACAATAACTCCCTTTTCTCGTTCAATTTCTTCTTTGTCGAGATTTGGACGCTGGATCATGTCGGCGATTACATCAGTTATCGTTTCAAAATGTTCGCTTGGCGCTTTAATATAATAGCCCGTATGGTCTTGGGAAGTAAATGCATTAAATGCTCCACCTAAACCCTCGACGATAGATGCTAAGGCAAATGCGTTTGGATATTTTTTTGAACCCTTAAAAGCCATGTGTTCGAAAAAATGTGCGATACCATTGTTTTGCGCATGCTCGTATCGTGAACCGGCTCCAACAAGTAAGAGTGCCGTAACTGATGGAAAAGCTTCGGTATCGACAACTATTGTATTAAGATCATTAGGGAGTTTTTTTATGTGAGTTTTCATAGGCTGCAGAAATTATATCACAAAGTTCATAACTCTCCCCGCAACATAAATTACTTTGTACTCTTTACCCGCCAAGTGTTCATGAACCCGCTCAAGTTTTAGGGCTTCAGCTAATACTTTTTCTTGCGTTGCGTGTGCGGCTTGCATGCTCACCGTACCTCGGACTTTACCCTGTACTTGAATTGCGATCGTTATCTGCTTTTCGAGGGTAAGCGATTCATCCTTTTGAGGCCATGGAGAAGTATGAATACTGTCTTTATGTCCAAAGATATCGCGCCAAATATGATCAGTCATGTATGGAGCAAATGGAGCGAGTAACTTTAAGAAATCTTGGGCCCCGCGTATACTTAGGATATCGTCTTTCGATTCTTCCCACAGGTTCAAAAATTTCATTAATGAAGAAATACACGTATTGAATTTCACGTTCGTAATATCTGAATCTATTGTTGAAATAACACTTTGAAGCTCTGCGTCTAATGTTTTAGATGCGTGTACCGGTGATTTAGCGAACTTAGCAGAAGAGTAGTATAAGTGCCAGACCCTACTTATGAAACGATACGCACCTTGCATTGCAGCCGTTGACCAAGCCACTTCTTGTCCAAAGGGCGCCATGAACATTTCGTATACCCGTAATGTGTCAGCACCGAATTCATCGATAACGTCATTAGGGTTAATTACATTCCCAAACGACTTACTCATCTTACGACTGTCGCTTGCAAGCACCATACCAACATTACGTAGTCGACTAAATGGTTCTTTAAAATCAACAAGGCCAATGTCACGTAGGGCTTTTATCCAAAAGCGTGAATACAGCAAATGAAGCACCGCATGCTCAGCCCCACCAATGTACCAGTCAACTGGATTCCATGCCGTTGCTGACGGTTTGATGAGGTCATTCCAAGCTTGTAGGGATGGTTTAGTTTCTGTTGAAAAATCATTGCCCCGAGCAAAGTATAAAAAGTACCAACAACTCCCTGCCCAGTTTGGCATGGTATCGGTTTCTCGGGTGGCTGGCTTTTTACAATGTGGGCAAGTCGTATTTACGAATTCGGGCATTTGAGAAAGCGGAGATTGCCCTGATTCGGTTGGCTCGTATGAATCGACATACGGAAGCGTTAAAGGTAACTGATCGTCGGATAATGGGAACCAACCGTGCAAAGAATCTTCAATTTCGATCACAAATTCTGATATCTTTTGAGCCACTTTAATATTATTTGGATATAAGTTTTGCGCATTTTCAACTGTTGACCAATATGATATTTTATCCTCCGCACAAGACTGGCAAAACACCATGGGAATTGGTTCTCCCCAGTAGCGCTGTCGCGAAAAAACCCAATCTCGCAGGTGATATGACGTTTTCTTTTCACCGATATTTTCTTTAATAGTCCATTCAATAAATTCATCAGAAATTGTAGAAACATCTTTTCCGGTGAATGGACCCGAGTCGAGCAATACTCCACTTCCTTCATGGGCGTTTACCGGAGTATCTGTTTGACTCTTTACCACTTCACGCAATGGAATATTGTACTTTTTTGCAAATTCAACATCGCGAACATCGTGAGCCGAACATCGGATCGCTCCGGTGCCAAATGTCATAAGGGCAAAGCTCGCAATCCAAATGGGCATTTTTTCGGTTGGTCTGAACGGATCTATTGCATAAAGTCCGGTAAACACGCCGGTTTTTTCTTTGTTCGCTGCGCGCTCGTCGGCTGGAATGGAGCGAATGTCGCTAACGTACTTAGCTACCTCTGGGCTCGACCCACTTTCTAACAAGTCGTGTACTAATGGGTGCTCGGGAGCGATAGCAATATATGTATCGGCAAAACTCCAGGCAGGATAAGCAGTAAACGTATCTAAAACATAGTCGAATCCTTCGACCTGGTGATGAATAACCATACCTTCTTTTTTCCCAATCCAATTTCGTTGCATCTGCAAAATTCCTGCAGGCCAATCAAGACCGTCAAGATCGGCAAGCAAATCATCTGCGTATTTGGTGATTCGGAATATCCACTGCGGCAGCGTTCGTTCTTCAACCGTATTTCCGCAGCGCTCGTGCGTGCCGTCACCTAATACCTCTTCCAGCGCTAAACCTGTTTTACAACTTGGGCAGTAAAAGATAGGAGTTTCTTTTTTGTAAAGTAAACCCATTTTGAAAAACTGAATAAACAACCATTGAGTCCATTGATAGTACGACGGATCTGTTGTGGAAAATTCCTTAGACCAATCATACGAAAGTCCAATTCGCTGCATTTGCTGTTTGAAGTTTGCGATATTCTGAGGAACAATATCTATTGGATTCTTTTTGAGTTTGATTGCAGCATTTTCTGCGGGTAATCCAAATGCATCCCAACCCATTGGGTGCAAAACCGATTCCCCTTTCATTCGATGGTATCGCGCAAGAACATCGGTACCTGTATATACACGGGCGTGACCAGTGTGAAGACCGGCCCCAGATGGATATGGAAACATAACTAATGTATAGGCTTTGGCGCCGCCCAGAGGGCTCTGCCCGGCGGGAGTTGTAGGAGCTTTATATGTACCTTCAGATTCCCATTGGGCTGTAATCGCGGGTTCTATATCTTTTGGAATATACTTTTTCATAAAAGTAGTAGCTTATGAACGAGCCAGCCCCACAAGTTTTTTAACGACTTCAACTTTCTTATTTGAAATTGCCGTTGCGTGACGTAATCCATCATTCAAAACTCTATCGAGGACTGTCTCGTTCGTACGAACTTCTGTATACAATTGTTGGAATTTACCCAGACCTTCTGTTACAACCTGTGCCAAATCTTCTTTAAATACGCTGTACGTTGCCCCGACATATTTCTTTTCAATATCCTTAACCGTCATGCCTGAAAATCCACTATAAATACCGAGTAAATTAGTCATTGCTGGCTTGTCGGTTCCCGAGACAATATCTGTTCCCGAGTCGGTAACAGCTCGCTTAATTTTTTTTACAATCTCATCCGTAGAATCAAGCATTCCAATAGTTCCCGAAGGATCAATGGTTGATTTACTCATTTTAGCTAGCGGATTTTGCAGACTCATGACTCGTGCGGTTTGGGGTTGGTTATAAATCTGCGGCAATTTAAACGTTGGTGAATATTTAGTATTAAATTTTTCTGCGATGTCACGTGCAAGTTCAATATGCTGCTTTTGATCGTCGCCAACTGGAACAAGATCGGGATCATACAATAAAATGTCGGCAGCCATTAAAACGGGGTAATTAAATAGCCCAACAGATGTTCGCTCTCCTTGCTTGGCACTCTTGTCTTTATATTGAGTCATGCGTTCCATCCAACCCATGGGAGTTATACAATCAAAGATCCAAGCCAAATAGGCATGATCGCTATTTTCCGACTGCACAAACAATTTTGACACGTCCGGATCAATTCCCGATGCAATATATATGGCAGCAAGTTCTCGAATATTTTTTCGAAGCTGCTGGGGATCCTGTTGTACAGTAATTGCGTGTAAATCGACAATACAGAAAAGCAATTCGTATTCTTTAGATGTGTCTTGCAAATTCACCCACTGTTTAATTGCCCCTAAGTAGTTTCCGATATGCAAAGTACCCGATGGCTGAATTCCCGAGAAGATACGTTTCACTTTCATGAAAGTATTGTAACACACCGATACATGACTTTACACACATATAGGGGATGCTTCGACCCAGTTATTCCTGAGGGAGTTTGAAACGACGAGGATGTGCCAACTTCAGAATGTTGACTTATGAAATCGAGGAGTTTCACACAGCGAGCGGGCGGCGAGCGGTCCCGAAGGAGTAATGGGTCGAATTAATTAATCCTTGCAAAACAATTTTGACTCATTTATAGTATCCCCATGAAAGATTCCCAGATTGCAGACCTTATTCGCAAAGAAACCCGCAGACAAAACGAAACACTCATGCTTATTCCTTCGGAAAATTATGCATCAAAAGAAGTGCGCAGTACACTCTCCTCCGTACTCACCAATAAGTATTCAGAAGGATACTCTGGTGCAAGGTATTACCAGGGAAACAAATACATTGATGGAATCGAAACACTCGCTATGGAACGGGCAAAAAAACTTTTTGGCGTTCCCCATGTAAACGTGCAGCCGTACTCCGGTTCTCCAGCAAACAGCGCAATATATTTCGCTCTACTCAAGCCTAAAGACAAAATCATGGGACTTGCACTTCGACCTGGTGGACACTTAACTCATGGACATCCGGATATTACGTTCTCAGGGAAATATTTCACGTCCGTTCAATACGATGTAGATGAAAATGGAATTATCGACCTCGAAGAAGTTACTAAGCTTGCTAAAAAGGAAAAACCTCAGATTATTGTTGTTGGAACAACTGCCTACCCCCGAGTGTTTGATTGGGCAGCTTGGAAAAAAATTGCCGACAGCGTAGGCGCATATTTCTTAGCTGATATTTCACATATTGCCGGACTTGTGGCTGGAGGCGCACATCCATCACCTGTTCCGTATGCGGATGTAGTAATGACGACTACGCATAAAACACTGCGAGGACCACGAGGAGCAATGATTTTAGTTACTGAAAATGGACTTAAAAAAGATCCGGAAATGGGTAAAAAAATCGACATGGCGGTGTTCCCGGGTTTGCAGGGCGGACCACATGATAATACGACGGCTGGTATTGCGGTAGCTATGTTAGAAGATTTACAGCCTTCATACAAAAAATACGCTCACCAAGTCGTTACGAACGCCAAAACACTCTCGACTGAGCTTGTGAAAAAAGGAATAACGCTCACCACGGGTGGAACCGATAATCACTTAATGGTTATAGATTTACGTCCGTTAAATTTATACGGGAACATCGTAGCCGAAGCGCTTGAATTGGCCGGCATGGTAACCAATCGAAACTCAGTTCCCCACGATCCAAATCCTCCATTTTACCCATCGGGAGTCCGAATTGGTACACCAGCAATTACCACCCGAGGTATGAAAGAACGAGAGATGAAAAAAATTGCCGGGTGGATTGTTGAAGTGATTGAACAGGTTAAAGAATACCCTTTCCAAAAAGACAAGGAAGACCGAAAAGCTATGCTTAAAAAATTCCGAACGGAAATTGTTATGAATAAAAGAATTAAGGAAATAAATAAGGAAGTCAAGAGATTGTGCGCTGCATTTCCAACTCCGTAAAACCATTAGCTACTCTAGTCAAAACCCATTCTATAGATATATTTATGCTTTAAGACATGATTATTTCTACTCAATAAATACATAAATTCTGAGGCATCGTAAACTCCTGAAGATCTCGCAAAGGATGAACCTGGATTATGTATTGCAAAGGTCGTATCTACTACATGTGCTCTGTCGTATACCGCAAAAGCGTGCCCAAGATCGCCACCAGTCACACTGGTATGGAAAACCCTTGAGTCAACTTCGGGAGTAATTAAGTTAGCAAGTGTAGCTGAATAACACGCACGTTCTGCACATGCATTTCCCCGATAAAAAAACTCGCTCAATAGCGCAGGTCTTCCATTGCGAAATGCGTTATCATATATACTTCTTCTCTCTTCGAGAGAGAACCCTGAAACACCACCGAAAACCCGATCAGTTTCCATAGAAATCTGCTGTGCAATTTCTTCAGTACTGACTGCACTTTTACCTAATGCTTTCGAAATTTTCGCCTGAGACTCCTTAAGAGTAGATCTGAAAACGCCATCATACTTTGGATTAACTTGAAGAACCATGTCATCAAGAAAGGTCATTCTAAAACCATCAGAACCAATTGCAAATACATTTGCAAACCCCATTCCTTCATTTACAACTGCAGTATTCATTGCGGTTTCACGCGAAATATACTTTTTTGCATCATTAAGAGACTCATCAAGCCAATCACTTGATGAGTCATGTGAGACCGCTGCTATCAGTGAAAGTGCACCCGTATGTAATTCGACGTTTCCTGCTATACAAGCAGAGATATTCTTTAAACAACTATTTGGGCCTTTGGGATAATCACGTCCCATACTTGAAAATGATTTCGCAACAATATTCCCCGAAGGATCATTCAATATTGCTGGATTACCATCGACATACGTATATCGAGTTGGTCCTTCTACGCTGTCGGGTTGGATAAAAATTCCATTAGATGGGTTGTAGTAACGAGCATTGTAGTTGTAGACAGGTGATTCATCGGAGACTTTTCTTTGTCCTGTGTATTGCTTATTTGTCTCCGACAGAGTAATTGGAGATATTGATGATCCATAGGGGTAATATGAGGGAGCAGATGCAACCATTCCCTTTTCACTAATAATCGCTTTAGTCGACGTAAGATAATCTGAAACGAGGATTTTCTTTGCAATAACTTCATCCTTTTTCTCTACGATCACCGTAGATTTATACAAAGGAATATGCAAACGTGAAATATGTGAAGCAGCAAAAACAGCTCGAGGAGTAAATAGAAACACGAAAACAGCTAGTACAACTAGGTACATATACGTATAAAAATAATCTAAATTATGAAGGATTACAAGTGGTGAGCCCTAAATCGACTGATTAGTCAATCTTTACTTGTACCGAAGGGGTCATTGTCATCTTAAGATACGCAGATTTTATGTTTTTGGTATTTACTGCCTTTACAAATGCGGCAATATTTTCAGCTAATTGCTCATCGGTAAATGATTTTTTACCTACTAATTGATGAAGCAATGGGAATTTGCTTTCCGATTTAAATCGAATCGCTCCTCCTGAATATTTTTTAGCTACTTCTTCTGGTTTTTCGGAAACAGTACCATTTTTAGGGTTTGGCATCAAACCTTTTGGTCCAAGAACGCGTGCAAACTTAGCTAATTTTGGCATGTACGATGGATGAGTGATAAGAACGTCAAAATCAATAGTTCCACCTTCTATAGCGTCAAGTAATTCATCACTCACGACCGCTACTTTAACAGTTTTTCCTGAACCATGAGGGAACGTTACTTCGCCTTTTAAGCCTGATTCGACTAAGTTAAGATGTAGTTCTACGGATTCATCAAACTTTGCTGTTGAGATTTTTTTTAGAAGTGAAATAGCTTGAGCAAGTGGGTAAACTTCGTCAGTACTGACTTGTCGTTTAGCTGCTCGATAATTTTTACCTCGAATATTTGCTTTAGAGGACTTTTTTCCTTTAGAATCGTTTTTTTCAGAAATTTCTTCTGAAGACTGGGTAATCTCTACAGTGTCGGTGACTTCTGGGGACTTTATAGCTTCCTTTTCTTTCTTAGCTTTTTCAGCTTCCATACTTTCTGCTTTTTTAGCCGCACGACGAGCTGCCGCTTCTAAAGTTTGTTTCTTTTCGACTTCTTCGTTTCCGAGTACTTTGGTTCTAATTTTTCCCATATTATTCTGTATCAATACCCATTGATCGGGCAGTTCCGTAGACAATTTTAACTGCTTGCTCTACGTCGTTTGCATTTAAGTCATCCATTTTTTCTTTGGCAATTTTTTCTGCCACTACTCGTGATAATTTACCAGCTTTTTCACGTCCGGCATTTCCACTACCTTTTGCAATTCCCAATTCTTTCTTAATCATGGCTGTTACTGGTGGAAGTTTGGTAATAAATGTATATGATCGATCTTCATATACTGTGATTACGGCTGGAATGATTTGACCTTTTTGATCGGAGGTCTTTGCATTATATTCCTTAATGAAGTCCATGATTGGGACTCCGTGTTGCCCTAAAACTGGTCCAACTGGTGGAGCTGGAGTTGCTTCACCGGCAGGCAGATTAATTTTTATTAATGTTTTTATTTGTTTTGCCATAGTATTGTTTATAACTTTGCAATTTGAAGGAAGTCCAATTCTACCACAGTTTCGCGCTGAAAGATGTCGACAAGTACGCGAACCTTTCCTTTGGAATCATCAATCGACTCAATAGTTGCGAAAGAGTCCGATAATGGACCGTCTGTGATTTTTACTGGCATACCAACTGAGAACTTAGTTTTGAATGTTGGTTCCTTTTGTTCAACGAATCGTCGAATTGCTTCTACTTCTTTTTCGGTAATTGGGGTTGGCTTTGTTCCTGCCCCTACGAATCCGGTAATACCTTGGGTTGTTCGAACAACAAGCCATGAATTGTCATCAAGAATCATGCGGATAAGTAAGTATCCCGGGAATACCTTTTCCTTAATCATTTTCTTTTGGCTCTTTTTGATTGTCATTACTTCACGCATTGGAATGACAATTTCAAAAATACGATCACTAATACCAAGAGTTTTTACACGTTGTTCCAAGCCTTCTTTAGCTTTGGCTTCAAAACCAGATTGAGCATGAACTACGTACCATTTACCGGCGTTTTGTGCGGCATCAGGTGTTACAGGCTCGACGGGAGCTTCCTGTACAGGTGCGTCTGGAGTTGTTTCTAAATCTTGTTTTATATCGTCAGCCATATCAACGTTGGGTAAAAAAAGTAAGGACTTGTGCAAGTCCAAGGTCTATTATACCGATATATATGCCTACAATCAAGGAGATTGCAAAAACAGCCATGGTGAGGCGTGTTGCTTCTGCTCGTTTTGGCCAGGTAACCTTCTTAAGTTCTTCCCTGATTTCGTTTGCAAATGCTTTTCGGTCTACTTTTTTTGAATCCATAAGATATATTGTAGCACAGAGTTTACTATAATAATAGTCATGAAACGAATTCAAATTACACTCCCCTTCATTGTTCTCCTACTAGGACTATTCCTATATATTGTATCTATTAGGGAAATTCACGCTTCAACCGCAACTTCAGGTTCGTTTCGAATCGATAAGCCGCAAGTAGTAATTCAAGGAGGAACTCAATCGCAAGGAGCTGTGAATATAGAACAGCGTAGCTCACCGCAAGACGCACTTGAATTCCAAAAGACAGGCGTACTAATTCAGCGAGCAGCAGATTCAAGCTTGAAAGCAACGGTAGGAATACAACTCATTGAAATCGGAGAAAATATCACTAGTGATGTGAAAATTCCCATGTATGCGAGTGGAAAAACCAACTATGAATATATTCACGTTCGTAGAAACTCTAATTTAAACAAAAGTATCACGTATTCCCTTCTACAGAAAATCGATAACACTGGAACAATTGACTCGGCAAACATTGCTATCCCGCAAGATCTTTCCAAGAGTAAAGCATTTTTAGGAACGTTAGAAATCGTTGTTGGATCATATTAACATGAGATTACGAATATATATAGTTATGATATTCCTTGCGGGAATGTTTCCCGCGTCGACTAACGCACAAAGCGTTGGAGTAGAAGTTCAGCCAGAACTAAGCACTGTATATGCAAAACCTGGAAGCACTATCACCATTCCCGTTGTGATCAAAAATACGGGCAATCAGGGTTCGTTTATGATGAAGGGCGTCGCCCTTAGACCACAAGGCGTTCACGGCGATCTCGCACCTACTCAAGAGCTTCCACAAGGGATCAGCATGGAACCACGTGTAACCGAACCGTTTTTTTTACCTACCGGCGACGAGAAGAAACTTGAGATGACGGTAGTCATTGATCCATTAGTAGCTCCTCGCGATTATTACTTAGCCACACAAATTACTTCTGTAGGTAAAAAGCGAAGCGAAGGTAAAAGTAGTATTGCAATTGAATTGAATGTTTTGTCGACCGTACTATTAACAGTAACTACTGATGGAAATATGGACATTTCAGGGTATATTAATTCATTTACCACAGGAAAAGGTTCGGGCGTGCAATTTTATGATAGTACACATGAGATCCCTTTGAATTTAGTTATGCATAATAGCGGGAATAATTGGATGAATGTGTCGGGAACCATTGTGGTTTCGGGTATGTTAGGAGAAAAGAAGCTCATTCAGATTCCTACACAACGGATACTGGCAAATACAAAACGTCTTGCGCGAAGCACTCAAACTTCGACCCCTGAGCACACAGCGCTACTCTCAGGCATGCATATAGGGAAGTATACAGTAACGGCCCGAATGGCGATTGAAGGCAGAAATACAACAGCTACTAAAACTATTACCTTTATCGGATTCCCCTTTCGACTTGTGGGAGCATTGAGTTTACTTGGATTACTGGCGACAGTTATAGGCGCTCGCGCAAACCATCGCTCCCAACCACGACAAGTCCACCTTCATCAATTGTAATAGTAATATCTCCGCGGTCGCGGGTCATATAGAACTTTTTACTCAAGGCTTTAAAGAGGTCTACGGTAGATTTTGAAGGATGATTGAAGCGATTTTGTATTCCTACACTTATCACACTAAGGGAAGGGTCTGCTAATTTTAAAAAATCATAGGTTAGTCCATTGTGTGAGCCATGATGAGGCACTTTAAGCACGTCGATGTTTTGCAGTGATGATAGATACTTTTGCCCTAGCACAAAAAGTACGAACGGACTAACGTCGCCAGTAAATAAAAAGCGATATTGATAAAAATTAAGCATAAAAACTTGAGAATGCTCATTCATGTCATTACTAGAAAATTCAGAGGAAGGCCACATGAAATCAAGATATGTCGTGGAATCAAGTTCTATACGTTGCGGGGCCAAAATCGAATATATATTAACACCATGAGTAATGAGTTGAGACTTAAGTCGTTTGTACGCTGAAGCGTCTACATATCCTGAGCTAAAGTAAAAACGTTCTATCCGGTAGTTTTGGGATACCCCTAAAAATCCACCATAATGATCAAGGTGTGGGTGGCTGAGAAATGCGTATTCAATGGTTTTATCGAACAATGGCATATTGCGGCCCAGACAACTAAGGATACGGTTGTCTGGGCCAGCATCGATGACAATATCAATTCCTGAAGGAGTTCGTATATATGCTCCATCTCCCTGCCCCACATCGCAAAAGACGACGCGCCCCGACGTGGTTGAACTATATCTTCGTACGACATGTATTGCGGTAACGAATAGACAAACAATACTAACGATCGCTATCCAGCGATACGATATCGGCGAGCTTTCATACATATTATATTTGTATAAATACGAACGGAATTTTTGCTAATACATCTACTACCCACAAAACATAGTCCAGCATGCTATATACAATGAATGCAGGTAGAATTCCCAGTACGTACGAGATTTTCCCAAAAATAACTGCAATAAACCCCACGATCATAATGGGTCCGACCATAAAACAAACTAGTACGTTTGCGATTGGAGCAATAACGGAAAATTGTTTGAAATGAAAGAATATGAGCGGCGCCGTAAACAACTGCGCCGCAATAGATGTTTTAAATTCGCTCCTAAGTTCTTGCAATAACCTCATTTTAAACGTTCGTGCTTTTTTTTGGCTACTCGTGCTAAAAAGCAGCAATCCCAATGTCGCTCCATACGATAGCTGAAACGATATGCTAGTAATCCATTTTGGCCAAAAGATACCCATAAAGATAGCGGATAGGAATAACACATAGAGTGGTTGAGTCTTTCTTCCTACCAGTAATGCAACGATCGTGAGAACACTGCAAAAACCGGCCCGTACCACTGGGGCTTGTGGAGAAACAAAAGCAATAAAAATAATTATGATTAGTACACTCAGCAATCCGGCAATTCTTCTGCCAAACACACTCATAATCCGCATAACAATACTTGTCATTATTGTTATATTCATGCCTGAGAGAACAACCATATGAAGCAAGCCCACCGTTTTCAGTTTTACATATAAATCTTTATACCCACTTACCGGTAACCCGAGAAGCATCCCGTTAAGTAGTGCCGCATGTGGCTGAGGTAAATACATTTCCACCACCGTAGCAAGCGATTGGGGTGTAGGCATATTAGAGCGCAATCTGGTCTTTTATTTTCTCGAAAAGAGCTTTCCCAATAATCTTTTTTGTTACCAAATCTGAGGGTAGTTTATATGGTCTTCCGTTTACAATTTTTTGAGCCGTTACGCTCCCTACTCCAATGAGACTATTGAGCTTATCGAGACTTGCTGAATTAATATGAACGAGCGGATCCTCTTCTTGACTCCCCGTTAGCGTTACCACCACTTCATCTCCCTTCTTGGGAACATATATTTTCTCTTGGTCAGCAAGCACGCGCGACATGTTCATGGTTTTCTCAATCTGTTCAAGATTAGCTTCTGTAGAATACCCGCCCGCCTTTTCAATGAGCGATTTTAATCGAGTTTTTTCTGGCAATTTATACACGTCCGGATACAGTACTGCACCGGCAATGTCTACATATATATATGTTTCCTGAGGCTTCTCGAAGATCTTTTCATCATTTTTCACAGGTATCTGAGAAGATTTGGCTTGTGTAGGTGTAATTAAGAAAAGCGCAGCTGAAGTAAGAATAATACCCACTGAGAATACAATAAGAATCAGTTCTGCACGGTAGTCGCTGATAAATTCCCTTACTTGCTGTTCCTTTTCTTCGTCTAAAAGTTCCATATTCACCCATCATATACAGAATTTTTCTTGAATCAACGGTCTATAAGTCCCATTTATAGAGTTTTAGCCTGTTAGAATAGGATATTTCAGTCCTTATGCCAGTTATCTTGTCAACCTGCGGGCTAAGCTAGGCACTGACAACCTAAGAGGTTGATTATGCCTGTTCAACCTGGAAGGTAGGAATTTTTGAATGAGAATTATACTTTTGAGAGAATACCTTTTACTTCTTTGAAGATATCGAATGCTTCGAAGCTAATAAAGTTTCTGCCAACTAAACTCTTAGGCAATCCTGGATCTTCACGCAGCAATGTAATGTACTCATATAAAATCGCCTTCATCTTTTCATCTTTCGTTATTTCCTGAGAAAGAACATCGTGCCAGGTTTTAAACATCGCTCTGTATCGCTTCTCAAGCTCGCTTTTGTTCCACACCTTTTCAACTAATATATCCATATTCCCAAACACATGTGTAGCTTCAAACGACTGTATATAATTCTCTTCTTCCTTACCGTACACAAGTTCTTTTAAATTGTGCGTAATTGGATGTGGAGTAATCCAGAATGAGCGATGCCATGGACCCAGTCCCCATCCACGCATTTCACGTCGCAAACGATCGCGAATCTCACGCTTAGTTTCTGGAATTTCATACGAAATAATTCTCCATAAGCCATCCCATTCTTCATTAATAAATCTAAAGAATGGAAATTCAAGTGAAAGTATAGTTAGTCCCTTTGGAGTAAGTCGGTAACGAGCTTTATCTGCACTTGTTTCATCTTTAACGAGCGAACCTTCTTTAATAAGCCCCGATAGTGTTCCTCGTGTCTTTTGGTTCATAGAAATGTCGAAAATATCTTGGAGCCGATCATTAATTTCAATGGATTCGTCCTGCAATTCAGGAATTAAAAAGAATAAGAGAAGAAGTTTGATTTTTCTATCTTTTATTGGCATAGTTATTGTATATTATTTATATCAACGTTCGTTACTTGCTATGCAAGAAGACTAACAGACGCAATATTTTTTGTCAATAAGAAATTTGAGAATACGCAAATTTTACGTCCTAATCAAAACAAAATTCTCTCCAAAATTCCATGTTTATATGAAGTATTGTCTTTGTGCTACTACGACAATCCGTTTTAAATGTTGAAAAAAGCTAGCACTTATACATATTTTCTGCCACTTCCGGTTCCATCCAGAGTAAGTGAAAATTTCACGAAATCAACAAAAAATTAACATTTTCATTTCTAGAATCTTAAAACCAAAAAATAAACAGATTAGTTGTGCTTAATTACCACAAAACACCTCACAAGGCCTCAGAAATAACTTAGGTTGTTTCATCGGCCCAAACATGTATCATGCTTCATAATAAGAATCACTCCATGAGTCGAAATCTTGCAAAATATTTTAGATTGACTCTGAATTAATAATTAAAGTATCCGATGTTATTTATGGCTTCACATGGCCTCGTGCTAAAAGCTAGGCACAAATCCAAGATCATCAAGTCCCGCAAATAGAGCATTTTAGATATTAGCACTATATACACTGTTTGTTATAGGCCTTATGATTTAGTTCTATATATTTACGTCTATAAGTTTTGTCTACGGTATATCGGATAAATACGGTTAAAGCTTAATATATGCTCGTTTTGTGTTAGTTTCACACACCTTGGGAACTATATCATAATATGTCTTTTTATACATTTTTAACTCTTGACAAGCCCTGGATAATACCTTAGCATGAATAAGTATGTTTAAAAATAGTGTCGATCGGTATAATGTACCTACTGTTACAGTCCATTTTGATAATTATTTATCTCAAAAGAATTTAAGTAAAGTAACTCGTAAGAATTACGTATCTGACCTTCGAATGTTCTTATCATGGATGAATGCACATGAAAATGTGCCTGATTTTAATGTAAGAAGCATTACTTTATATAAAGAATTTCTTCAATCTAGCAGACTACCAGTTCGATCGATAAACCGTTCGCTATCTTCACTTAGAGCCTTCGGAGACCTTTTAACTAGCGTTGGTGATCAATTTTCTAACCCTGCCCGATTGGTTTCAAACATAGCTATCACATCACCTATTCCCGAAATGAAGTTTGTACAAGAATTTTCACGTTCAAATGGCCTTCCGCGTGAGGATGTTTTAGCTCTTAACGAATTTATGAATCTATCACATGAGCGTACCTAGTATTAATCAATATCGACTGAAGCTTGAAAGCCAGGGCTTGACTCCTGATGAGGTTGAGCGACGAGTGCTTTTAGCGAATAGCTTTACCGGGTGGATGAAGAAAAAGCAATCTACTGAAGAAAATTCAACAACACTAACTCCTCAAAGTTCAGGCTTTAAAGTGGCGCCACGTTCTACCATACAGCATAAGGGTGCACTTTACGCACTTGTCGGTGGAAGTCTTGTATTATTACTGATTATTGGAGGCGCAATTGCAAGGACGCAACAAACCCCATCAACCATTGGATTTAGTGCCGCATATAAACCCAATACACGCACTCTTTCTTTCTCGGGAAAACTTACCGATGCTAGTGGTTTTATTATTGCCAACAAAACAAAAGTTGTTTTATCGTTATATAACGATGCATTAGGAGGAAAACAGGTATATTCAAGTGGAGTTTGTACCGTAACTCCAAATATGCAAGGCGCTTTTCAAACGACGATTGGCGGGGCTTGTGGAAGCCCTATTCGAGAAGACGTATTTACTACTAATCCCCAGCTTTATTTAGGTATTAAAATCGGAAATGATACCGAAATGCAACCTCGCACGCCAATATCTTCGCGAAACGCGACCAGCAGCGACGCTCCCACTGGTAACTTAGCAGTAAATGACGAGGGTGAAATTGTATTGTCTACAGAAACTGCCGCAATCCGTTCTACACTTGAATCGGCAAATTTTGCCATAACCAGCGCTCGCGGAGTACTTCTGCAGAGCAGTTTAGATGGAGACGTTACCCTTTCAGCCACAGAATCAGGACAAATTAAATTCCTTGTAGGAGGTGAACAAGTAAGCACAATTAAAGCTGGTGGAGAATTAGCAATTACGGGGAATATTATTCCTACTAATACCGGCATTCAAGACCTAGGTTCGAGCAATAATAGGTTCAATGCACTGTATGTAGAAAATATTTACCCGGGTTTATCTGGTATTTCAGGATACTTAAAACGCGAAGGAAATACACTTTCCACAACCAATGCAGGAGATGAATTTATCCTTGGTTCGTCTGTAGCAAGCCTGGCACGGATTAGACTTTCTCCATATACGAGTGATAAGAGCTGGATAAATGCGGGCAACTTTGGTATTGGCACAACAAATCCCACCTTTAATTTGGATGTTGCGGGCACGACGCGAATTGGAGGCGACCTAACACTTGGGGCCTCTGGAAGCCAGAAAGTAAATTTCAACGCCTCTACCCTATCGTTTGCAAATGCATCGGGGATAGCTCTTCCAGGTAATACAGTAAATGCACTCGCCTTTCAAACCGACCTATTAAGCATGGATACAAAAAACAATCGTATTGGGTTGGGAACGATTGCACCGACAAACAAATTAACCGTTGTCGATTCCCAAGCAAATATATCTACACTCAAGGTTGAGAATACCAATAGCGACGCCAGCAGTAAGGGATTGCTTATTAAATTAGGATTTACCGGTGGAGGTAACACAAGTAATGAATTTATTACGTTTACTAAGGGAAATGACGAAGTTCAAGGAAAAATCCAAAGTAACGGTGCGAGTGGCGTTAGTTTCACTTCTGGAGGAGGAGACTTTGCTGAGTATTTTCTGAAAGATTCGAGTTTAGATTCAAAAAGTACATCTCTTTGGAATGCAGGCACACTTATATGCTTGGTTGCCGATGGTATGGTTCGACCATGCGATACAACATATACTAATGTCCTAGGGGTCGTTTCAAATAATGCTGCGTTTGTGGGAAACAGCAAAGGGGAAGATGATGAAAAATACACGCTCGTTGGTTTAGTTGGACAATTACCAGTGAAAGTTTCTTCCGCTTCAGGCACAATTACTTCAGGTGACCCTCTATCGTACTCCACCATTCCCGGAGAAGTAGCTCGTGCGACCCAAAATATGAGAATTGTGGGATTTGCACAAGAAGCCTACAATGGAACAGGCACCAAAACGATTCGAGCGACTATTCAGCCGGGATACTATGAGGTCACTCAAAAAAACCAGCTCGCGTACGATAGAACTGTTCTAGGTACCAACAGAGAGAGTTTAAGAGAACTAATATCTCGCTTTTCCAATCTGATAGCTAAAACAATTCAAGTAGAAGAAAAAATTTCGTCACCTGTCGTTGAGACGGGTACGCTTGTTTCAAAAACCATACTCCCCGCACCTAAAAGCGACCTCGTTATCGACCTAGCTCCTGAAGAGAGTGAATCAAGTTCTTCAGCATCAACCAACATATCAAGCTCTGGCCCGTTAGCACAGCTGATTATTCAAGGTTTTAATAATCAAACCGTCGCCTCTTTTGATGCGTTAGGAAATGCGACGCTTTCAGGTACATTACAAGCACAAAATGTCGAGACTCAAAGCGTGGAGGCACAAAACGTTAATACACAAGTACTTACGAGCTCAACACTTACCACACAACAAGCGAGTGTTTCGGGCACGCTTGTGGCAAACCGCATAGAAGCAAGTAATATTACCGATATTGAAAAAATGGTGAACGAGTTAAAAAACGCCCCACTTCCCGATGCGCGACTGTACGATAAAGATACGTCCGTATTTAATTCTATAGATCCAATAGACGAAATTACTGTCTTAAACAAAGCGAGCTTTTACGACGCTTCTGTGGCTAATTCTCTTTTGGCTGGGAGCGTATCTATACGCGATGACACCATTACTGGCCTTGCTTTTGAACTTAAACTAACAGCGCTTGCTTCCATAAATTTACTCGATGGAGCTGTTATGATTGCTCGAGATGGAACATTAACAACAAAAGGGGAAGTAATCGCTCAAAAAGGAGTTCGTACAAATCACCTTTCACCAATTAATAAAGGAGATAACCTTAAAGTGAGCTTAAGTGAGGATGCCTCGCAATCTGCAAGCCTGCAGATTTTAAATGACGAGGCGCGTGAGGTTGCTTCTATTAATGCTTCGGGTTCAGCATTCTTTGAAGGGGGAATTGGTGTAAATACATTCATAGCCGATAGCGGAGACGTTCAAAACAAGTCCAGTTTAACTGCGGCAATTTCTACGAACGCGCAATCTGCCGGAACAGGAGAGATCCCTGTCGGCAAAAGCAACATTATTATATATAACGAAAAGCTATCTAAAAATTCACTTGTGTACTTAACTTCCACATCTAAAACAGAAAATCAGCCAGTATATGTTTCTGAGAAAAAAACTTGTGATGTTCAGATAACTGAAACTGATCAAGCATGTAGGAGTTATTTCGTTGTTACCATTGATAGCCCAATAAAAACCGCCGCCACATTTAATTGGTGGATAATTAATTAGTTGAAAAGTATTGATGCTATGATTACAATGAATAGAATGTTCACAAAAATAAAAATCTCCCTACTAAGTATTTTACTAATCGTTTTTCCTCTATTCTTCTTACCTATTACCCAGGAATTTTATAACACAAACAAATTTCTATTTTCATTCACCATCGCATTCCTATTGTCAGTCACTTTATTACTTCAATTAATAACCGAACGAAAGATGACGTTTAATTACACCGTTATCGATACGTCCGTATTTTTTCTAATAGTAGCAACTGCATTTAGCACACTCATTTCATCGCCAAACAAAATTAACGCACTGTTCCACCTTCCAGGTTGCGTTGCTGGACTTATTGTTTTTTTCGTATTGTATTTAGTCATAAAAAACACACCGTCGCATGACTGGAAAGTTTTCAAGCCCTTGGAATTACTTAGCATCGGCACAGCTATGGCCGGTGTTATTGCGATTGCATTCTATCCAAATCCATTCGCTTCCCAAATACTCTCGCCTAACATGATGTTTTTAAAGACGCCACTTTTTAATACGGTTGGAAGTGCGCTTGATCTAATGCTCTTTTCAGGATTCTTTATTACTTTAGCCATCGCGCGCTTGATCACAAAAAAAACAAAGGAACTACCCGTATTAGTTGCTGGGGGAATTGCAACGGTCGTGATTATTTTGAATACCTATTATATTGTTAAAACAAATCAGCTTAGGCTTCCTCCGGTTTCTCAATCATGGCTTGCAGCAATTGAAACGCTCAAACGTCCTCAAACAGCTCTTTTTGGAGTAGGAGTCGATAACTTCTCGGGTCAGTTCACGCTCGTGAAAAATACGTCATATAACTCGAGCGACTTGTGGAATATTAATTTTTCCGTATCTCGAAGCGGGTTTTTACACACATGGACAGAAACTGGCTTGGTTGGATTGGCAAGCATGTTGCTTATTGTTATTCTACTCGTGCGAAAACTACATGAACTGGTACGAACAAATAATACACACGCAAAAGAATTTATTTTCGGCACTCTTTATTTAATAGGTGCATTTGTTCTATTCCCACCATCATTTCAAGTTCTATTTTTATTCTTTATCTATTTGGGATTATTAGCTTCACAGGGTCAGCAGAAAAAGATTGAATTCAATTTCCATCATAATTTACTTGCCTATTTAGTCATAATATTCACGCTCGCAATATTACTACCATCATCTGTTTATGTATATGGGCGTCGATATATGGCTGAATATCATTTCAAAAACTCACTCGATGCGCTTTCTACCGGACAAGTCGCTCCTATTTATCTAAACTTACAACGTGCAATCATTATGAATCCGTACGAAGAAAAATATCGACTTACGTTTAGTCAATTAAATTTACTCATCGCGAACAATATTGCCTTGCAGAAAAAAGACACACTCACTGAACAAGACCGTCAAAATATTACACAGGCAATTCAAGATGCTATTCGCGAAGCAAAAGCTTCTGTCGCACTTAACCCCGATAAAGCTAGTAACTGGGAGAATTTAGCGGTAATTTATCAAAATTTACTCAATGTCGCTGAAGGCGCAGATGCATGGTCAATTTCTGCTTATCAAAAGGCAATCTTACTTGATCCGGTTAATCCACAACTCCGCCTTGCGCTTGGAGGTGTATATTTTTCATTAAAACAGTTTCCTAATGCTGCAACGTTTTTTGCACAGGCAGTAAGCTTAAAACCTGATTGGGCAAACGCGCGATATAATTTGGCCTGGGCATATTTCCAAAATAAGGAATACGATAAGGCAATTTCGGTTCTACAAAATGTATTAACGCTGCTGGATCGGGGCGGAGCTGATTATGTAAAGGTTGAAGGAGACTTGAAGTTGTTCCAAGAAGCTAAAATAGCGGGTACTCAGGTGATTTCTGAACCTATTCCTACACCAACAGATTCAAAGACTACGCCTGCAGAACAAGTACCAAATGCTTCATCTGAAGCTAAATTAGAACTACCTGAAAAACCAGAAGCGGTTGTTTCGCCTAAGATTGCTTTACCTACCGAAACTACTCCGACTAATTAATATATACGGCGCGAGATATCTGATGCGAGACCATTTGAGACCGCTACTTTGATTGTGTGTAAAATTGGAGCGGGCTCACCATGGTTGAGCATCATGGTATCGAGCGGAGTTAACATGGAGATTCTTCGCTACGCTCAGAATGACAGGTAGGTTCTGGATGACAGGGCTTATTTCAAATACCCCAGCGGATTCAACAGTACTCCATTCTGACGAATCTCAAAGTGCAAGTGCATACCGGTTGATCGCCCTGTTGATCCCATGTTTCCAATAGAGCTTCCACGGCCCACAGATTGCCCAGGATTGACTCCAATTCGTGACAAATGCCCATATAGTGTCTGGAATCCATTACCGTGGTTAATGATTACGTGACAGCCATATCCCCAATTCAAACAGCCCGCATATGTAACCGTTCCTTCGTCGGACGCTAATATAGGTGGCGCTGAGTTATTAGCAATATCAAGCGCCATATGGTACCAAACTGGATAAGTAGTAATTCCTCC
The DNA here is from genome assembly GCA_964413645.1 of uncultured Gammaproteobacteria bacterium. Taxonomy (GTDB): domain Bacteria; phylum Patescibacteriota; class Microgenomatia; order UBA1406; family HO2-37-13b; genus 2-01-FULL-39-24. The sequence goes on along the minus strand of CAYPSA010000005.1, from coordinate 13,440 downwards.
ACTTGCTGGCCAAATAAAGTTTCCGCTTCCCTTTCCGGCAACAATTGGACCATTGTAGAATCCGCCAGGCCCAGTCTTACGAGCAGGTGCGACGGGAATGATGCTTCCATCAGGAACAAAAAGCGTTTGTCCGCTCGTTAGTGCAAATGTTTCTGCGTCAGAATAATCGTTAAATGGGAAGTTAACAATTGCCTGCGCTTCAGTGTGATATTTTTTTGCAATCGAATAAATAGTTTCTCCAGAAGATACTTTATGGGCCACACCGGTAACAGGGAGAATTCGAAGCTTTTGACCTGGCTTAATAATTTCACCTGACAAATCGTTTTCCCATTTAATAGTGTCAACGCTAATGTCAAACTTCTTTCCGACCGATTCGAGCGTATCACCGCCCTTAACTTCATACTCCACCACAGTATCTCGAGGTTTTTGAGAGAAGGTGGTATTAGTAGATTTTGAATATACATCGACATCGAGTACTGCGGCTGATGGGGCAGATTGATTTGCATTCAAATAGTCGCTCAGAAATGGATTATTTTCAGCGATTGCCGGACCCGCTACGACTGCTGCGGAAATGAGGAGGAAAAAAGAGGTGTTTAGGAATGATTGCGAATATTTTCCTCGCTTAACGACGAGAATCGCAACGACAAATCCTTTAATACGTTCAAAACGTGAGCCATACGTAAATAAATGCCTCTTTAGATAGGTACTGGTAAACTGAGTAAATTCTGTAATGTCGCGCCAAAAAGCCCGAGCTGAGAACATAGAGTAACTGATTATACCATAGGGATAAATTTGATGTATAATACCACCCATAGTATGTCAGAGAATAGACCGGGTCGTCGCAATAGTCCATTTGACTTAATTCTCCCCTTGGGTGGGTACGGTGTTGATGGTAATTTTCCAAGTGCCCATATAAGGTCATTTAAAGATGCGAAAAGGATGCTAGGTTTAATGCAGGAGCGGCCTGCACTTGTTGAGCTTGCCGCTTCCTTGAGACGTGACCCAACAAGTTGCTTTGTTGATATAGGAGCTGCTGCTGGAGCATACACATTACTCGCCGCATCAATTCTAGGACCAAATGGTAAAGTGCTTGCGTTTGAGCCTGATCCTGAGTCACTACAGGCACTAAAAGCAAATATCGCCCTGAATCTTTTCTCTCCTGAAGTACGTGCTCTTCCTTATGCTTTAAGCGATACAAGCGGTGAAGTAACTTTACATACTGACGGACTCCAAGGACAAGCACCTTCGCTGCATGCTGACCCTCGTATTCGTTCTTCAATGACCGTTGAATCAGTTAGATTTGATGATCTAGTCGATTCACTTGTAAATCCTGATCAACAGATAATTGCAAAAATGGATGTAGAGGGAGCCGAAAGCTTAGTTGTTGCAGGCATGCGTAAGGCGTTGCAAGATAGACGAATTGCCGAGCTTTTTATCGAACACCATCCAGACTTTATGACTGCTCCATTTGGATCATCGCGAGATAAATTACATAGTGAAATTGAGGAGATGGGAGGTTCTTATACTATTCCAGTAAATAGGCGCGACACACAAATAGTTCACTACACTTTTAATAGATAATTTATATCCTAAATACCTTCTCGAGGATTTCTTCGGTGTTCTTGCGGTTTGAGGATGTTTTACAGATACCTTCCTTGAGTACTAGTAGGCCGATCTTTGAAAGTGCTTCGCGAGCAGCTAAAATTTGCTGAGCAACATCTTCGCAATCACGATCGCTATTAATCATGCGCCGAATGCCCTCTATTTGACCAACAAGGCGGTTGATTCTGCTATCAATACTAGTTTGCTTGGGTTTCATGGTCGTCGTAATTTTTCTGCTGAAATAATGCGTTCTACGGCAAGAACGTAGGCTGCTTTACGTAATGAGCTTACATTCTTCTTATTTGACTTCAATTCTATGTATTTATTAAAGATCTTGTCAAACGATGTTTTCATTTGTTTTTCGAGTTTTTCATCGACTTCAGATTCTGGCCAGTAGTATCCATAGTTGTTTTGTACCCATTCAAAATATGATACAGATACTCCCCCGGAGTTTGCGTAAATGTCCGGTACCACCAATACGTTTCGCTTATTTAACTCCTCATCTGCTTCGGGAGTAACCGGACCATTGGCCATTTCAATTATGACCTGCGCTTTAATTCCCGCAACATTGTCGCTGTTAATAGCATTTTCAAGAGCACTAGGAACTAATACATCAACCGGGAGCTTAAGAAGGTCCTCGTTACTCATCATTTTGCCGTTCTTAAGGTCGCACACGCCTCCTTTACAGTAGCACCCTGCCAAACTACCCTTTTCCTGTTTACACTCCATGGTAGCAACAGGGTCAAGCCCTGCTTCAATGTATGTAGCTCCTTTAGAGTCGGATACGGCAACAACTCGAAATCCCATTTCGCTGGCAATCTTGGCAAAAAAGTACCCCACATTTCCAAAACCTTGTACCGCAATGGTTATTTGAGAAATTGGTTTCATGTACCATGCCGAGTGATCGGATGAGTCGTTGAGTTTCAACTGTTCAATCAAGAATCGCAATGCTAGCACGCCACCAAAGCCTGTTGCTTTATCACGACCCATACTTCCCCCGAGTATAAGGGGTTTGCCCGTAAATGCGCCTGGTTCCAAATGCCCGACTACTTTTTCATACTCATCAAGCATCCATGCCATGATTTGTCCGTTGGTATTTACATCAGGAGCAGGAACATCTACCCGAGGTCCAATATGAGGGGCTAAAAATCGCGCATACGCGCGCGAAAGGGCTTCCAATTCTTTAGCAGAGAGTTTTTTAGGATCTACAATAACTCCCCCTTTTCCACCACCCAGTGGCAGGCCTGCAACTGAGCATTTCAAGCTCATCCATAGAGAAAGCGCTTTAACTTCAGATTCCGAGACGTTTTGATGAAATCGAATTCCACCCTTATATGGACCAAGAGCATCGTTATGTTGACTTCGGTAGGCTTGAAACTTTTTAGTCGTTCCATCGTCCATACTTACCCCCAGCATATCAGAATGGACTTTGTTAGGAGTCTTTAACCGTGATAAATAGGGCTTTGATTCTTTTGAAAGAAGCGATGAAATTTCATCGAGGAAGGTTATGGCGTTTTGAAATGGATCTGACACTTGCATACTACCAGGTAGTATAGAGTATATGAGAATGGGATGTCAAGAGGGATTTTATATATCAGAGTCTATCGTATAAACGGGTCTGGAAAATTACCCGCTGCATCGGTGAATTGCTCACCAACTTCAACCCAAGACCCGAAATCAGCGGCTTTGCGCAATTGTATATCTGCTAGCTCTGGAAGACTTTTTTGTCTTGTTTGATATCCTAATTTGAATTCTCCAATAACGCATGCATTCATAAGATTCGTACTATCGACTTCTTGATTGCCGGTGAAAACAAACTGCTTACTCTGTGTGCCACCAAATCCCACGCTAAAACTTTGTGCACCAGCTACGGCTGCCTTTTCATACAATGATGAGAGTTCTGTCTTAAGTGCATTAGTCGACACGAACGATATTGATGTTGCTTCGTTACCTAACATTTCCAATTGAGGGATAGTACTAGTTAGGCAATAAGGATACATCATTCCTTGTGGTAACCCTCCATTTTCAGTATATTGTTGTAATGTGAAATCTACTTGCTGCTCTAGGGGCTTAGAATAGGCGTCAGAAATAACATAAAAAAGTGGCGTATTGGCAGTAACCCGTTCATCAGTCATCCCGAAGGTTTCAAACCACTTTCCTAGTAACTCAGTGTTTATAACATAAGGTTGACTTGATCTATTATTCATGGCGACCCGAAGATTTCCTACGGCCAATGTTCGCCAGTTATTATCATTCCCAATTTCAACAGCAGTACCTGTCAGATGCGATTGGTCATCAAGATACTGAGGAAGATCATAGATTGATAATCCCACGCCTAGTGCAAGTTGATCAGGAGAATCGCCATATTTTTCAATATCCTCATCGGTAATATCAGGTAGCTCAATTCCAGCTGCTTGCGCCTGCGCTTGGGCTGTAGCTATCAATGCAACTTCCGTTGAAACAGCAGGATCTTGGGTAGCGCTAGGTTCAGATTGTGCTGAAGTTCCATTTAGTTGTAGGTCTGCTAATTCTGTGCCTGATGTAAGCTTTTTGAACCCGTACATAGCACCCGCCACGAGCATTATCCCAGTTGCGAGACATCCATAAGCACTGAGTTTCACTACTTTCCTACCGGCTTCATGCAATTCTGACCTGAATTCTCCACGCGTGTATGTCATGCTGTATTATAGCATGATTTATTAATTAGAGTTCTAAAAAGACTATTATGACGGTCTAATTCTTATGCAGACACTGTTATTTGGAAGTAAAATATCAGGGAAATTTGAGAGAGTGGTATATTCCCGTGATATAATCACACTATGAAAATCGCTAAAGCTAAGATAGAAAAACTCCTCATTACACAACCATTTGGTCAACCACCTATTCATGTTGAAAAGCTTCAGATACTGCTGGATGGAATCAAACATGACCGGCATTTTGGAAAAACACGCAATGCGGATGTGCGAACCGCTCGGCTTCTTTCAAAGGGAATTGAGACTGCCAATCTGCGCGCGGTGACCATTATATCGCAGGAAGAGTTATTAGAGATTTCCGCAGAGGTAGGGGTTGAAACATTACCCGATGATCTAGAGGCAAATATCACTCTGAGCGGACTGCCCAATCTTACGAAAGTTCCTGCTGGTTCATTTTTGCGCTTTCCTAGAAATGCTATTTTGTACGTGACCTCAGAAAATTTACCGTGTGTAGTCGTTTCAGAGAATATGATGAAGCGGGATGTAAAAAAGGAAACTGCGCTGCGCTTTGCAAAAGCAGCCTATGGCAAACGCGGCCTAACTGCACTCGTGTTTGCGGCAGGACTTATTAAAGAAGGTGATGAAGTGGAAGTGTTATATCCACAGAGTTTTGAGGAGTAGACTCATAACTCTTCAACTTCGCTCAGGTCTTAGTTCTTCCCCGCGGTAATCAAATTATCAAGAAATTCTTGATTATTCTTGGTCTTGCCGAGTTTGTCGATCATGGCAGTCAATCGTTCGTCATCGGACAATAATCCAAGCATGCGACGAAGAATGGTGACTTTATCCATGGTATCTTTGCTCATTAAAAGCTCATCTTTTCGCGTTCCCGACGCTTGAATATCGATAGCTGGGAAAATGCGCTTTTCCGCGTATTTGCGGTCCAGGTGAATTTCCATGTTTCCGGTCCCCTTAAATTCCTCGTAAATAAGGTCGTCCATGCGTGATTCGGTGTTTACCAGGGCAGTTCCAATAATGGTCAAGCTTCCCCCTTCTTCACAGTTTCGTGCGGCACCGAGGAATTTTTTAGCTGGGTACAACGCTGCTGGATCAAATCCTCCGGAAAGTGTTCTTCCCGACGTTTCGACTGAGAAATTGTACGCACGAGCCAAACGAGTAACTGAATCAAGCAAAATGATTACGTCGCGGCCGACTTCGACCAAACGCTTTGCACGTTCAAGCGCAATTTCTGCGGCCTTGATTTGATCACGTGGTGATTCATCAAAGTGCGACGCAATAACTTCAGCTTTAATAGAACGGGTTAAATCGGTTACTTCTTCTGGTCGTTCGCCGATTAAAATAGCCATTAAATGTGCTTCGGGATAATTTTTAGTAATTCCATTAGCAATGTTTTTGAGCACGGTTGTTTTTCCGGCTTTTGGCTGAGAAACAATCAGTCCACGTTGTCCAAAACCGATTGGCGAAACAAGGTCGATGATTCTGGTTGAAAGAATATCGGGCTCGGTTTCAAGTTTAATTTGACGATCCGGGTACATAGATGTTAGATCATCAAAGCGCTTACGCTTGTAACTTTCCATGTCATTCATAACCACGCCGTTAATTTTTTCAATTTTAAGCAAACCATGGAATTTTTCGTTTTGTTTTGGAGGGCGAACTAAGCCCTCTACATGATCGCCTGGACGAAGCCAAAATTTGCGAATTTGTGACTGGGAAACGTAAATATCGTCAGGTGACGGAGTGAATTTTGGGCGTAAAAAGCCAAATCCGTTATAAGTTACTTCAAGAACACCGCTTCCTGGGAAAGCCATTTTCAAGTCGTCTTTAATACGATCTTCCAAATTCACTTCTCCGTAGCCAGTTGAGCTTGACGCGTCTACGTTTGCAGGCGTAAATGAAGCTTTTTTAGGCGCTACATTTTGAAATGAATCAGCTTGCATATCTTCAGGCATAGGTGCTGCAACATCTGCTCGATCAATAACAATAGGTTCTCCTGGCAAATCGAGCGCATCAGGGGTTTTAACAGTTGAAGCTGCATTAGCTTCAGATTCGAATACAAGATCATCGATTAGTAGATCTTCGGTTTTTTTATCCGACATAGGGATAGATATATAAATTTATAAAGAAGTTAAATAATTTCTCATTGCATTTCTTGACCTCAAACGAGGAGAAGCATTCATCGACTGGGCTAAAAAGACCCTCCTTAAAAAGAGGGGAATGAAAGTTTTTCTTTGATTTATGAAAAAAGGGTAAACGAGCCTGCACCACCTAACACACGGGAGGATGCAAAGACGCCGTCTTTTCGCCTTATGGGCGAGCACCCTAAGAAAAGAACTTGTTAGAAAAACTTTTCAATATTCTGAACCTCTTTAGTAAGGAGGATCAGTAGTATTATAAACTACTCTATAGAGATGTCAAGGAGTGAAAATTACGCAGATTTGACAAACCCATTCACCAGTGTATAATAATTGTCATATGAGCACCAGAAGTTTTCAGGTGATGTGTACATTCGCTATCCTTTCATCCACATTTGTTCCCATTGTACAGGCAAGCACGCTTGAGGTTCGCGAAGGCAATACGTATGTAAAAATGGAAACAAACGCCACCGGAAGTGGCACAAGCCGCGTTTATCAAAGAACAGTTATTAATGGTAAAGAAACCGTTCGGGAAGAATACAAAAGTGCCGTAGCTGAAAATAACCAAGCCAGAATGGATTCTCGAGCAGAATTTAAAGAAAAACTTGCAGGATTAAAAGATGAACGCAAAAAAAAGATCGTTGCAAAATTAGACACTCATTTTGCAACAGTAAATAAACGTGCAACCGATCGATTCTTGGAAACGCTTGATAAATTGACCGAAATTCTTACTCGACTTCAAACAAAAGCAACCGAAGCCAAGACCGCTGGAAAAGATACCACTGAAGCACAAGCGAATATTACCGCTGCCCAAACGGCAATTTCCGCTGCAAAAACAGCGGTTACCGCTCAAACTGGAAAAACATACACTATAACAATCTCTACCGAGGATAAATTGAGAATGGATGTCGGAGAAACCATTTCGGGCATGCAGACAGACTTACGTACAGTTCATAAACTCGTAACCGACGCAAAACAAGCAACCGTAAAAGCGGCTCGATCAGTAAACGCTCTATAAATATGGAAGAAAACACAACCAACTCTGTACAAACGCTAGATTCTAAAGTACTACCTACAAGTACCCCAATAAATCCAGTAACAACGAGTGCGGTTTCTTCTCCGCTGTTCAAGAGACCAATATTTTGGTTAGGAATCGGAGCAATTATTATTGTAATTCTTGGATACCTATACATGAGCGTTTCAAACACGACTCCTGCAAACCAACAAGTAGAATCTACTGAGAATGTCCAAATTCAACCAACCGGAACGATTGAGATTCAAGAACCAACGGAAGCCGATGCAATTGAGGTTGGCAATATTGATGAAGATTTTAACGAAATCAAAGAAGATCTGAATCAACTCTAGTATACTTAGCACATGCCCAAAAACATCCGATCCTTACTATTCCTTGCCGTCTTAGCTTGTATAGCCTTGTTTTTAATGGGTTTTCGCTATGGAAAACATGTGGGGCTTGCCGACAGCGTGTACGTTCCCCCTTCCCCCACTCCCACGATTACCCTCACACCTACCCCAACCGTTGCTTTGGGAATTCCCGCACAAGTTTTGAGGGAAATTACGGATAAAAATTGTAAAACGGTGTACAAGCTGGCTTCGCCGGAGTCAAAATTACGGGTACGGCAGTCGAGCGTGCTGATTACGTGTACAGAGCCGACTCCAGCGATCAAGCCTACAGAAGTAATTAGTCAATAATATAGAGCCGATTCGAGCGAAGATAATATTTTACGAAGTCAATTGGGGGGACCGAGGGGTGAATTGCGAGCAATATACATCATCGAGCGAGAAATCATTCTATTTTGCTATAATACTTCCATGACCACCGACGAACGCGCAAAACTCCTTAATGAAGTTGGGCAAGAAATTGTAACCCAAGAAGAGCTCATCGATTTTCTCTCTAAAAATGACTCCTTTACCTGTTATGACGGCTTTGAACCTTCGGGGCAAATGCATATTGCCGCCGGAATTTTACGAGTAATTAATGTAAACAAGGCCATTGCAACCGGCGCCCATTTTAAAATGTTGGTAGCCGACTGGCATGCGTATTTGAACAACAAAATGGATGGTGATTTGGAAAAAATCCAAACGGTTGGGAAATATTTCATTGAAGTCTGGAAAGCTGCAGGAATGGATATGAATCATGTGGAATTTTTGTGGGCAAGCGACACGGTCAAAGACCCCGCTTACTGGGAACTCGTCATGAAAATCGCCAAAACGAATTCGATTAAACGCTTTGCCCATTCAGCAGAAATTATTGGCCGCGCAGAATCTGACAGCCTCACCTTAGCACAGCTTATGTACGTTGCCATGCAAGCCGCGGATGTATTTTATTTAGATGCAAAAGTAACTCAACTAGGCATGGATCAGCGAAAAGTTAACATGTTAGCACGTGAAATTGCTAACCAGTTAGGATTCCAAAAACCAATTGTAGTCAGTCATCATATGTTACTGGGTTTACAACATAAACCAGTCGCCGAGGGGACAGACACCGTTACCCGAACAATCGACTTGAAAATGTCTAAATCCAACCCTGACAGCGCAATTTTCATGACCGATTCGACAGAAGAAATTTCTCGAAAAATTGCAAAAGCATATTGTCCCGAAGGAATTGTGGAAGAAAATCCAATTTTGGAATATTGTAAATATATCATCTTTGAGTCGCTTGAAAGATTGGGACTGAGCGAAATCACCATTGAACGACCAGAAAAATTTGGTGGAAATGTCTCGTTTACCTCATATGAGGCACTTGAGGGGGCGTTTGTGAGCAAAGAAATTCACCCAATGGACTTAAAAAACACCGTCGCTTCACTCATTGACCAACTACTCGCGCCTGTACGCAAACATTTTGAAGAAAATGAAGAAGCAAAAGCGCTATTGGAACAAGTGAAGTCATTTAATGTAACACGATGAAACTCGCATATTTTGGAACCCCTCAATTTTCCGCAGATTTTTTGGAAAAAATCCTAACTGACCCCGATCTACACTCTGTCGAAGTTACTCTTGTTGTAACCCAACCCGACAAACCCGTCGGAAGAAAGCAAATTATCACTCCTAGTCCGGTAAAAGTACTCGCTCAGAATCATAATATTGAAGTAATCACCACCCTCCCCGACCCTATTTCGGAGCATTACAAAGCTCTAGTTGAGAGTGATATTGCGCTCGTGTATGCCTATGGACAAATAATTCCCGTAAACATTTTGGCTCTGCCCAAACACGGATTTTGGAATATTCACCCATCACTACTTCCAAAATATCGGGGTGCTTCACCAACCGCATATCCGTTACTCAATGATGACAAAACAACCGGGGTCACGCTGATGCAAATGGATGAAAAAATGGATCACGGCGCAATTATTGCACAGGAAGAATATGAGATTGGGCCGGATGAGAAAAGGCCAGATTTGGAAAGGGAACTGACAAAGATGGGGTTTGAGATGTTTAAGCATGTCATTCTGACCCAGAGCGAAGCGGCGGGGAAGAATCTCGGTGTGCCGTCAGTGCAACAAGATCATTCTCAAGCTACATTCACAAAATTACTCAAAAAAGATGATGGATTTGTAGAGCTTGCTGATGTTCGAAACGCACTCCAAGAGAACGGTTCAACTGTATACAACAAATTCCGCGGATTTTTCCCGTGGCCCGGAATTTGGACTAAAGTAGGCGACAAACGCATGAAAATCACCGATTGTTCACTTTTGGAAAATAAATTAGTCATTAATAAAGTGCAATTTGAAGGTAAGACTGAAACACTTTTTAATACGAAGATGTTATCAAGTTCTACTTGAACGTCATTTCCAGAACGAATGAAATGAGGACGAGAAATCTCGGACAAAGGTATAGTACAATTACTGTATGAAACTCTCCGTAGCACTCGCAATTTTTAATGAAGAAGCCGCAATTACCCGTTGCATTGAGTCGGTTTACGACATTGCCGATGAAATCATCGTGGTTGACGGCGGATCGACCGACGAAACGCTTTCAATTCTTAAAAAACTCGATAAAAAGGGAATTGTGAAGGTTTTTCACGAAGAGAATCACCCAATGTTTCATATTAACAAACAAAAAGCGCTTAAAAAATGTACGGGTGATTGGATTTTACAGTTAGATGCCGATGAGGTGGTGTCAGGCGAGTTGGCGAAAGAGATCCTTCGCTGCGCTCAGGATGACAAAGCTATTCGGGATGACGCCTCTGTCACTCTGAACGTAGTGAAGAGTCCCCGCCCAGTTGCCTTCTGGGTTCCCCGCCTCAATCATTTCCTCGGCAAACCACTTAGAAAGGGGGGACAGTACCCAGACCCAACAATTCGCTTATATAAAAATGGCGTCGCACATTTTGCATGCAAAACGGTTCATGAACAAGTAACAGTAAATGGGGAAGTGGGTTGGCTTAAAAACGACCTATTACATTATCCATACCCTACATTTACCGCATATGTAGAAAAATGGGTTCGCTATGCCCGGCTAGAAGCTGAAAAAAACTTTAAAAAAGGTATGCGTCCAAGCGTGCAAAATGCCGTGAAATATGGCATTTTTATGCCTAAAATGTGGTTTTTCAAAACGTATTTTCGTCATCGTGGGTATGCCGATGGCTTTCCCGGATTCGTATTTTCCCTCTTTTCAAGCTTGCGCTACCTGGTTGAATACATATTCCTCTATGAAAAAAGTCGATAAAATAGGTGCGTATCGAGGAGCAGGGCGTTACTACAAGGCCCTAAATGCCGCTGGTATTTCTTACGAACAGCTTCCATTATGGAACCCCTTCACACTCCCTTCTGTAAAACCGAAAGGCAGGGGAGTTATTGCTATTTTCGACGTAATCCCCCTAAAATATACAAACCACTTCCCTATCGGAATAAAAGGAAAAATTAAGTTGTTTAAAAATAAGTTGGCGCTGAAAAAATTTAACATAATTTTGACAATTTCGCAGGTTGCCAAACATGACATTCAAAATTACCTAAAAATTCCCGCAGATCGTATACGTGTTGCCTATCCCCCAGTCGATCCGGTCTTTCTCAAGGCTCCAAAGGGGAACTTCGGGGGTTCCGCAAAAGGTTTACGAGCCCCCGGAGCTCGTAAAGGTAAAATTCCCTACTGCATCTACGTCGGCGACGTAAATTGGAATAAAAACTTGCCTAATTTAGCCCGTGCTATCAAGCTATCTGGCATTCCTTGCGTGTTTGTTGGCAAAGCATTTTCTACCCCTCCCCTACCTCATAAATGGCATAGGGGATACCAAGAGTTTTATGATCTGGCAAAAAACGATCCACTTTTTATTTTTCCCGGATATGTTTCCGATGAAGAACTTGTCGAACTCTATCGCAACGCAGTATGCAACGTACTCGTTTCGCACGACGAGGGGTTTGGATATTCATATGCCGAGGCAGGAGCGTTGGGAGTACCAAGCATCCTCTCCGACGTGCCTATTTTCCAAGAAACTGCCGGTTCCACCGCCCTTTTCGCTTCCCCAACTGATACTCAGGACATCGCCGATAAAATCACTTCACTCGTAGCCGACACAAAAAAAAGAAATGAACTCGGTAAATCTGCCCAAAAACGCGTTCTAGAATTATTCGATCCAAAAGATTTTATAAACGCAGTATCACAGCTCGTCTAATTGTTTCTCGCGTCGAACCATACGTGGTTCATTCAAAGCTTGAGTTTCCAAAAAAATTTGCACCAATTTAGTAGCCAATTCTACATCAATCTCATCGGCAGCCAATGCAAGCATATTCACATCCTCATGATCACGCGCGTGCCTAACCTGACTTTCATCAAATCCTAACGCACAGCGAATCCCCTCGAATCGATTTGCCGCAATATCTACCCCTACTCCCGAACCGCACAAAACAATTCCCCGAGAATTTTCCAAACCGTTTTCCTTCATCTTCCCTACAAGCGATTGCACCATTAGTGGATAATCATCACTTGCATTGAATGTTTTAGTGGTATCATAAACATCATACCCATTATCGGTTAACCACGTGAACAGCTGATTTTTCAGCTCAAACCCCCGATGATCGGCACCAATATAGATTTTCATTTGTTACATTATATAGTACTCTATGATCGATACGCATGCACACTTAAATTTCAAAGCATTTGCTAAAACACTTGATTCAACACTGGTCGATGTATACGCGGCCGGAGTACATATTGCCATAATCCCTGGTACCGACAACAAAACATCGGTCCGGGCTGTTGAAATTGCCCAAAAATATGCAGGAATGTATGCGGCAGTAGGAATTCATCCGCACCATGTATTTGATGAGGTTGTAAAAGCTAATGGAAAAGCAATCGATTACGATCATCGCCTTTCAGTTATTAAGGCCCTTCTTACAAAAGCCCGTGTGGTAGCTGTTGGGGAAATTGGGCTTGATCGACACTTGTATAAAAACACGAAATACACCAAGTACCAAATCGATGAAGAATTCATGACTGTTCAAAAAGAATTTTTCGCTCGCCAACTAAAATTTGCTATTCAATTTGGAAAATCAGTCATTATTCACAATCGCGAGACCGCAGACGAGATGTTGGAACTTTTAGAACAAAAGTGGGATAAAAGGCTGTCTGGTAAAGTAGTTATTCATTGTTGTGAACCCAGTAGAAAGATTCTGCAGTTTGCAATTGCGCATAACGCATATATTGGTGTTGACGGCGATGTAACATATAGCAGCGCTAAACAAAAATTTGTACAGTACATTCCTCCTGAATTATTAGTGCTTGAAACCGACTCCCCTTTTTTGTTGCCCGAACCGCTACGAACCGAAAAAAAATTTCCTAACACACCTAAAAACTTACCGGGAATTGCGAAATTTATTGCAGATTTGCGAGGAGTACCAGTAGAAGATTTAATTGAGCAGGTTGATAAAAATGCTACGAAGTTATTCGGAATTTAATTGCTTGTTTTATTGTATAGAGCACATCCCCAGGGGTAGATTATTTTAACGCGAAATTCGCGAATAAAAAGTTTCTACCCC
>CAYPSA010000004.1:0-110986 GCA_964413645.1 uncultured Gammaproteobacteria bacterium | reverse complement strand
ATATATCCTTCAATTCTTGAGCATACTTTGGAAGATTTTGTGACCCAAATTGAAAACGTAGCGCCACATTTTTCTCATTTCCAAATTGATATTACCGATGGACTATTTGTGCCGGGCAAAACCGTACAGCTGCACGAACTGGAGAGTGTAGATTTTAGCAATTTAAATGGTAAAACAGTCGAGTTCCACTTAATGGTGCGCGATTATGCCTCGTACATAGAGCAAATCGAAAAGCTCGACTTTAAACTAACCATAAATCGCGTATTCATTCCAGCAAGCGAAAGCGGGAAAAACATTGTTTCGCATCCAAAATACGACATTGGTCTTTTTCTCAACCCGCAAGATTCCATTTCCGAGTATTTGGAAATCGTATCTAATTATAAAAGTGTCCTTTTGATGACGGTTGATCCAGGCGTTCAAGGAAACCCTTTTAAACCTGAAGTGCTCGACAAAATCGATGCGCTGCGTGTCGCTGGATACGAAGGAGAAATTGTACTTGATGGTGGAATAAATGATGTAACGTTAAAAGAGATTGTTTCGCGAAAATATCTGCCTACAGGCGTGTGTCCGGGGAGCTACTTTAAGGAGAATGTAGCAGAACGTCTTGAAACGCTCCAATCGATCGCACGTAACACCTAGATTCTTCGCTCCGCTCAGAATGACATTACCTTCCTAAGATATCCGACAATGTAAACTTTCCATCTCCATTAAAGTCGAGTGGCATAAATACCGGAAACTGAATCTTATCATCTTTTCCAGTAAATAAATACGAAGCAACCTGTACTGGCAAATACGCTTTAGACTTTCCAAGCAATACAATTCGATATGCTTCATCGAGCGCAATTCCCGAAACAGCGCCAATCGTAGCTTTTCCATCTACAAACGAAACGTTAGGATTTTTATACACCAACTTTTCGTCACGAGCCCTAAAAATTTGCAGCTCGTAGCCATCGCCGACTGCATTAGTTAGTGGAAAAACATGTGCTTCAATAGCTAATTTCGGAGGTGCCACAACAGTTAAGTTCCACTCAAACAATTCATTCACGCACTCACTTCCCTTAAATAAACATACTTTCAACGGATGTGTTTTTAACTCTGTTCCAGAACTAAATGTAAGTGTAGTAATAAATGAATTTCCAGGTTTTACGTTGTGAAAGTCGGTAAATGAACCAGGGAAACGAGGGTCGGTAAACCCAATTCTATACCCATCCTCTTTTGTCCATGTAGCAGTGCTTTTTGTTGGATTGTTTTTAATCCAAATTTGATATTCATATGTTGAATTCGCAATCACCGTTTGTGGAATAGTTACCAAAATAGAAGCACTATATTTTTGAGCCGGATCTCCATTCGTTTTTTGCAGTTCATCTTTAATAAAACAATACACTTCTCTAAATTTTCCACATGTTGAACTTTGTTCTACAATTCCATGTATTTCGGCTGTTGCTGCGCGATAAGCAAAATCGGTATTTGGAGGACTTCCGTTCAAATCATACAGCGTTACAGCCTTTACCGAATCGTCTTTTAACCACACCTGCTCGAAGGCGGTTTTGTAATAGTCTTTCAGTGTTGATATAGGCAAAGCATTATTTTTCCATCCAGTTTCGGTAATAAAAACAGGCAACTTACGACCACAATTTTTTTCAAAAATCTCTTGCTCTATTTGATACCCTGTTATACTTCCCAATCCTCGGGCGCTAGGCGATCCAATGAAATCAGGCGGATACGAATGTGATGCAATACCATCGATACTACTGCACAACGGTGATCTGTCATTGAGTATTTCATCAAGAAATAATCGTGCTGAATAAAAATATGGAGGATTGTGAGGTGCTGTTTGATTGAGTCCTGCAAGTAAAACCTGTACATCGGGATTTTTGTTTTTAATTGCAGTTGCAAAAAAATTTGCAATATCCGCATACTGATGTGGGTTCACTGCTCCACCCCATTCCGTTGCCATGTTTACCTCATTAAACAATGTGACATAAATATTTTTTACAGAACAATTAAGTGACCCCAAAACATCTGCCCATGCAAATGCGTCACGTTTTTTAGGAAGCGCCCACGAATTACCTTCTGCATGGCTTGCCAATCTAAAAATAGGAATTAATTTGTTATCGCGCAAATGATCACACATGTGTTGTAGTGCTTTCTTATCTCGATCTTTTTCTTGCAGTACTACGGTTATATATCCCCATGAACCACGTGTGTTTACCAATGCGGCCCCATCTTTAAAATCCTGTTCCGAAGGAGTTGCAACATGAATGCCAAATTTATTATTCGCGCCCGTTATTGCATGGGTAGGAGGAGTAAATAAAAAGAATACCGCACATGAAACAAGTGAAAAAAGGATCTTTTTCATAGTACTAGTATACCTGATCCTTGCGTTCTCGACTGCTATAATAGACATCTATGGTAAAGCTTCCACTACCTTACATTCGAATCGAAGAAAAAGATATTAATTTCCGAAGAAAGGGTACTCCTGAAGCCGGAAGACGAATATATTTCTTGCCGTTTGTCCTTACCGTCATTACACTCCTGCTACTTGGTCGACTTTTTCAGCTAACCATCGTTCGAGGAACGTATTATAAAGGTGTTGCAGAAAATAATCGCATTCGTGAACGCATCATTAAAGGCGATCGGGCTGACATTGTCGATCGCATGGGTTTGGTGGTGGCTTCTTCCAAAAAAGGCACCCGAAATTACGTAAATGGTGAAGCGAACGCTCATTACATTGGGTACATACAATCTGCCGACAAAATAGATCTTGATCAAGATGCTTGTAAATACAAACTCCGCGGCAGCGATGTAATTGGAAAAAAAGGAATTGAAAAAGTATATGAATGTAACCTACGACCCATTAACGGAAAACGATTAATTGAAGTTAATTCTCGTGAAAAACCGATTAAAACATTAAGTCTCATTCCCCCCGTAAAACAGCCCGATTTGCGCATTGCGCTCGATTCATATTTACAACAAAAAGCATATGAAATTGCACTTGCAAGTAAAGATGCAGCAGGCAAAAAAGTTTCAATTGTCGCAACTAAGCCTGCTACCGGTGAGGTTGTGCTAATGCTTTCAATTCCCACATTTTCGCCCGATGCATTTATTAAACAAGACAATCAAAAAATTACCGAATATTTAAAAGATAAAAATCATCCATTATTTAACCGCGTGTTGCAAGCAGCGTATCCTCCTGGATCTGTATTTAAAACAACTATTGCCGCAGGGGCGCTGGAAGAAAAAAAGATAGACGAGAAATATATTGTAAACGACGAGGGATCAATTAAAGCAGGCTCACTTGAGTTTGGAAACTGGTATTTTTTACAATATGGAAAAACCGAAGGACCAGTAGATGTCATAAAAGCACTTAAGCGTTCAAACGATATTTTCTTTTACAAAATCGGTGCCCTACTAGGTGATCAAGCAATGAAAAAATGGGCAGAACAATTTGGATACGGGCAAAAATCGGGAATTTTAATGAGCGAAGAAGTTACCGGAAGTATTCCCTCTGCATTCTGGAAGAAAGAAGTATTAAACGAAAATTGGTATCTGGGAGATACATATAATATGTCAATCGGACAAGGATATACGCAGGTCACCCCACTCCAAGTAAACATGGCGAATGCAGTTTTTGCTAATGGCGGAAAATTATGTAAACCAAAATTATTATATCAAGAAGAACCAGAATGTGTCTCGCTTAACTTACAAGATAAAACAATGGAGCTCGTTCGTGAAGGAATGAAACAGGCCTGTGCAGCAGGCGGAACGGCATGGCCATTTTTTGATTTTGGAATTAAACAAAATGGAACAACCAGAAAAATTCCGATTGGTTGTAAAACTGGAACGGCAGAATCACATGCACTTTCAGGGCTTCCCCATGCCTGGCTGACCGCATTCGGACCCTACGAAAAACCAGAAATTATTGTAACAGTAATGGTTGAAGAATCCGGAGAAGGATCTACTGTTGCAGGACCAATCGTGCGAGATATTATGAAAGCGTATTTTGAGAGAAATTAAATATCATTCTCATGACTGGTGAAGTTGAAGTGGAATCTTTGAAATGCGGCGCGAGATATTTGATTCGAATCTTGTTGGGAGGCCCGTTCCGAGACGCATTGGAATGGGAGGGAACCCACTTCAAGATGAGAATCAAGATATCGAGCGGAGCGCGGTCTATTGAGACCCTACTAACTCGTGACTCTTTGGAAATATCCGGCTTCAATTAAAATCTCACTTCCATTAAATTGTTTCAGCATTTTCTGTGCAGTTTCCGGCATAAACGGCTGTAATAAATACCCAATCTCCCGCAATCCGGTTATAACTGGCGTCAATGTTTCTTGAAGTTTATTTTGTTCAGTAATTTTCCACGGTTCATTCTCATTAATATACTTATCTAGATTTCGAATTCGATTCCACAAAAGAGCAATTGCCTCGTTTATTCGAAATTCATTTATTGCCTTCTCAAATTCTGTTCCCTCTTTTATATCGCCTAAAGTAAGCGCTACTGCTTTTTCAAACGTCAATCCACTTGCCATTTTCGCTGTTCGAGATATAAGATTTCCCAACCCATTTGCAAGATCAGAATTATAAACTTCTATAAATCTTTTTTCTGAAAAATCTCCATCGCCTGTTGTTGGAATTTCCGACAAAAAATAATACCGTACGGCGTCGATTCCATACTTTTGCACTAATGCAAATGGGTCAACTACATTACCCAGTGTTTTGCTCATTTTTTGCCCATTTACCGTAAAATAGCCGTGAATTAACACGCTTTTGGGAAGTTTGAGTCCAGCAGAAAGTAAAAAAGCAGGCCAATAAATTGTATGAAATCGAGAAATTCCCTTGCCAATTACATGATGCGCAGGCCACCATTTATTGTATTGTTCTTCATTCGATCCAAATCCCACACCCGACTGATAAATGTTAAGAGCATCAAACCACACGTACATACGTTGCGAATCATCGCCCGGAACTGGAACCCCCCAATTTTTTGCACGTGCATTTGAACGTGAAACACTAATATCTTGCAACGGTTGACGTAAAAATCCAAGCATTTCATTCTTGCGAGTTTCGGGTACTATCTTAATTGTGTCTTTTGAAATTAATTCAATAAGCTGTTCTTGATACTTTGAAAGTTTGAAAAAATAATTTTCTTCAGAAACAGTTTCAAGCGATTTTCCCGGATGTTCAAAACATTCACCCTGTTCATTAAGTTCTTCATCGGTATAAAATGTTTCACAACCAACACAATATAATCCCGAGTAACTTTTCTTGTAAATATCGCCATTTTGCGCGCACAATTCCCAAAGTTTTTGAGATGCAGAAACATGATTTGCCGCAGTTCCCTTTTGAAAGATATTGATAGAAACATTAAGAGATGTTGCAAGTTTTTTAAATTCTTCAGCATGCAAATCAACAAATTCTTGCACCTGCATTCCGGCTTTTTCAGCAGCCTGCACATTTTTAAGCGCATTTTCATCGGCGCCTGTTAGTAAACATGCTTCTTCGTTAAGTAGGCTTTTATGAAAACGAACGATAGCATCAGACTGCACGAATTCAAGTGCATGACCAATATGTGGAGCAGCATTTACGTATGGAATAGCCGTGGTTAAATAAAACGTTTTCATATGAGTATTATACAGCAATTCAGCAACCTAAGAGGTTGACTACGCACTGGCAACCTAAGAGGTTGACTACGCACTGGCAACCTAAGAGGTTGACTACGCACTGGCAACCTAAGAGGTTGACTCAAATCTCGACAACCTTCCAGGTGGTCAAATATTATTAAATTTAATAAATATTTAAGAATTGAGGTGTATTATGCCTGAAAATGGACGAACTAGCTCCCTATTATTTAGCGTTTTCCATGTGCTATGGAATTGGTCCTATGCATTTTGGCATTTTAATGGAAAATTTAAAAAATCCAAAAAATGCATTTCATGCCAAAGAAAGTACGTTGATCCCGTTATTGGGACAGAATTTGACGAAAAAGTTCCGAACGTTCCGGTCCTCGTATAATCCTATAGCAGGGTACTCCTCCCTGTTAAAACTATCTATACAATATGTACATCTTGAGTCTCCTCTGTATTCTAGCCGCCTTCGCAGTATTTCCGATCCGCCGATCGGATTGTTTGTTATTGGTAACGTAAATCTTCTCAATTCCGCTAGCAAGTCTATCGCCATTGTTGGCACCCGGCAACCCAGTAATTATGGTGAAGAAATTACCCGTCTTTTTGCACGCGATCTTTCTTCTTCTGGCTGTACTGTTGTTTCAGGCCTTGCAATCGGTATTGATAGCTGTGCGCATAACGCAACTTTAGAAGTTCAGGGCAACACGATTGCGGTTTTAGGGTGTGGGGTCGACAACATTCCCTCTTCACGGGCTAAGCTATATAAAGCAATTATTTCTGGCGGTGGCACGATTATTTCCGAATTTCCCCCGGGGAAATATGTACAAAAAGGATTTTTCGTAAGTCGTAACAGAATTGTTTCGGGGCTTTGCGACGGCGTGCTGGCTATCGAGGGAACTGAGCGATCGGGAACACTCATTACTGCAAAATATGCTGCAATGCAGGGTAGAGATGTATTCGCCCCACCCGTTCCTCTTACTTCCCGGCTCTCACAAGCTCCAAATATTTTATTAAAAAATGGCGCGAAATTTGTAACGTGCGCCCAAGACATTCTTGATGAATATAAAATACATTCACAAACAAAAGAAAGTCAAAACATTCTGCTTAACCGCTCAAAGAATGAGCAGGCAATTCTCTCCTCACTTCTCACTGAGCCCAGTTTACCCGACGATCTTTCCCAAAAAACAGAATTACCTATCATTACTATGCTTACAATTATATCTATGCTAGAAATTGAAGGAATTGTGAGAAAAAATCAGGATGGGATGTATTCCATATGCCAGCCTTGACAATGACATGTGTTTTTGCCACAATGATTACATGTCGGAAAATTTTACCCCGCTACAATCGCCGTACAGCCCTCAAACAACATCGAGTAGTATATCGCGTAAGCAAATTGTCGGAGCGATTACTACATTAGGGCTTTTAGTTGCTATTGGCGGTGGAATGTTCTTTGTTAATCGTTCACAAACAAGTTCGACTAAAGCATATTCAACAAACGAATGTGTAGCGCAAGACGGATTTGTATGGGGCGACACGTGTCCTGCAAATACCACTCAAATTGGATCAATAAGTGATAGTGGACAATTTTCAACTTCAAGTACTGGCGGGACTCAGTCATGTTGTACTCGAACAGATAGTCAACAGACTCAAACCACTCAAACATCAACATCAAATACTCCCGATTCAACAGCTCCGGGCTCAGCAGTACCAGGTACAGGCGACGGAGATCAAGTACCTCCCCCAAACACCGTTCCACCAGGTGCTTGCGAAGTTAAAAAACCAGTTTTAACGATTGTATGTCCTGACGGCTGCTAGTAATAATTATGGATACCAAGCAAAAAAAACAATTAATCACCATCTCTCTCGCGGGGGCAGTGCTTTTGGCAGGTCTAGTAGCAGGGTTTTTAGTTGTTCAAAATGGAGTATTCATTCAGAATAAGGCGTCAGAAGGCCGTATATCATGTATTCCGCTTAAGGGAACTTGCACTGCACCAGCAGGCTATTCGATTGTGGTTAAAGAAGAGGGAGGATCAGGTCGTACATTAACGGGTGCTGGCACCATTAATTTTGATGCCTATCCGAGATTAAAGTATACATGCGAGGCTATTTCTCTAACAGATGTCAACTGCAAATCATCGACCGACATGATCGCCCCCATATGCGTATCAACCGACACAGAAGTGACGCCGGTAGCCCCAACGGTTCCGCCTGTTCTCCCAAAACCAAGCGACCTACCTACTCCTACCGTTCCTGCACGAACAAATGTGCCAAGCACAACTACCGTTCCGCTCGTTACAACAACCGTTGCACCATCAACTGTCGTAACTCCTACTACTAAAACGCCAACCGCTACTCCAACCACCAAACCCGGTACTCCAACCGCAACAGGAACTATCCCAACAGGAACTGGCGGAAGCGGCATTACACCTACCAGCCTTCCAACGACCGCGCCAACAGCAACTGCTGCAGCCCAAGCAACCAAAACCGCTGCAACAGCAACTCAGGCAGCTGTTCAAACTGCCGCAACAAATCCATCGGCGACAGCAGCCAAATCAGTATCTCTTCCAGCCAGTGGAAATGTGCATCCAGCATTAATTCTAGGAATATTAAGTGTATTCGTTATCATGCTCGGCCTGCTTTTCTAAGCAGTCCTCGCCACTTGGTATAATAGCTCCATGAAATATATCCTTTTCCTAATAATTTTTTGTGCCGGATTTTGGGCGGCACTTTCACTCTTTCAAACCAAAACTCCAGCTCCTAAAGAAAATGTGGTTAGTACCATCGTAGAAAATCCCATACAACTCGGTGAGCCAAAAACAAGCATTTTTGTTCCCTATTGGTCGCTTAGTGAAAGTGATAATCCCTTTTCCTCTCCGGCAGGTATAGATCGACCCATTGATACCGCCATATATTTTGCTGTATCCGCCACAAATTCAGGAATCAATAAATCCAATACCGGATATGCGAATCTTAAAGATTTTGTTTCCCGAAGTGCGGCCACGCCTAGCACGCTTTTAACCGTGAGCATGGTTGATGATGATATTAACAATGTGGTACTTGAGAATGCCGCAGCACAAGAAAAAATTATGAATCAGGCAGTTATTATTGCAAAAGAGAATGGATTTGACGGCATTATCCTTGATTTAGAAGTAGGTGGATTTGCCGGAAAAGAAGTAAATACACAAATTTTGGTATTTGCGAAAAAAGCTTCAGAAATTGTCAAAAAAAATAATCTTTCATTTGCCATGACGCTTTATGGCGACAGTTTTTATCGAAATCGACCATACAGCATAGAACTCCTTTCGCCTCATGTTGACCAATTCTACATTATGGCCTACGACATGCATAAATTATGGGGAACACCCGGACCCAATTTTCCTGCAAAAGGAAAAGATATTTTTGGCTACGACATGCAGCTTATGATTGCTGATATGCTGAAATTCACACCTCGCGATAAATTGACCATTATTTTTGGTTTATATGGTCACGATTGGACAGTCGATGAACAAAAACGTCCGTTTACCGCAGCAAAAACGCTTACCCAAAGCCAAATCCAAAAGAAATTCATCGATTCCTGTGAAATGAAAAATTGTGTCATTAAACGAAATCCATATGCGCTGGAAACTGAAATAAATTATATCGATGAAAAAGCCCACTACCATATTGTGTGGATCGAAGACGCGCAATCCGTTTCTGAAAAGATTAAGCTCTTGAAAGATAGCGGATTAAACTCCGTCTCATACTGGGCATATTCGTACTATTAAGGCGATGACTGGTTGACATCCTACTCCAATTCTGTAACAATAATAAGTATGAACGCAACTCCGTTAGATGAAAATTTATTGACACAAACCCCACCAACCTCAAACCATAAAAAATATGGAATTATGATCGGTGTAGTAGCGTTAGTCGCGCTCGTATTAGGAGTGGTCGGATATACATTACGAAGTCAAGTTACAACAACGCAGACAACAAGTACGCAAGCACGAATCGTTTGCCCCCCTGCACTTGAGCCTTTAAAAACAGTTGTTGTTCAATGTAAAAGTGGAGTTGAAATGTGTGCCGAACCTGGTGGTACTTTCGACGTTTGTGGCGATGGTTGTAAACGCGTAAGTCCCTGCATGTTGAAGTGTCGCACGCCTCAGGGTTTGGAACAATTTGTAAATGACTGCGAACAATCACCTACCCCCATAACAAAACAAGAATGTACCGCACCTAACGTATGTGTAGATCCTGCAGTTGCCCAAGCACGAGGATGTATTGGCGCCAGTGCAAATGCCGGAACATGTAGTCTTGACGGAACAGTGAATGGCTTCGGACTCTGTTGTCCACCGGAAGAAAAATTATGTCCTGCACCAAAAACAGTCACCAACGTAACTATTAGTTGTCCTAAGTGCGCCATATAACCATGCCAACAGCAACCGTAAATACAACCGGAAACGGAAAAAGCAAAACAATCTACATGGTTGTCGGAGTAATTCTTCTGGCGGTTGTAAGCGCATTCTTATTTATTTTCTTAAACCAATCGCAGGATTCACAGAATAAAGCTGCTTCTCCAACGCTAAATACAGGGGGAACAAATACCGGTAGTACCGCGACAATTCCTACGGCCATGCCAACTAAACCAGCGGCCGGCATTCCTCAAACGGGCGGATTGAATCGTTCATGCGAACCCGAAGGAGCTACTTGTAAATGGGAAGTCTTGCAAAGCGCGCCTTCAAATACAACTACCTCCACAACAACATTTAACTATGAAATCCGTGATACAACCACCGGGCAAGTAGTAAAATCTGGGAACACCACATCGCTAAGTGTCACATTTACTCCTCTTTCTGGTCATGCATACAGTTGTACCGTTACACCAATAAATTCATGTTCTCAAGGAGCGCCGGTTACGGCCAAACAGTCATGTCTTCCAAGTATTACACCAACTGAAACGCCAAGTTCCACACCAACACCAACAAAAGCAATTAGTATTACACCAAACCCAACATCAACGCCTGCGATCACACCATCCGTAACGCCAACAGGCACTCAATCACCTAGTGGAACACCAACCAAGACTCCTACTCCAACTGAAATCATCATAGTATCCGCAACCAATACACCTCCTCCATCTGCAACCGCAAAACCAGGATCAGGCACTACCGCAACCCCGGTACCACCTGCAGCAGGAGTAGTTGGACCAACACTTGCAATCTTAGTATTCGCAAGTATCATCATCCTTCTCGGACTCGCGTTCTAAGCACAAGTTGACACATATATAAAGTCCAGAGTATACTAATTCCATGTCCGATGAATTGAATCAGGAACCACAAAAATCCTCCTTTTTTTCAGGTCCAAATAAAATTTTAGTGCTAGTCGGTGCGTTTTTTGGAATATTCATCCTAATTCAACTGGGGTATATGACTTATCAAGGCGCTCCAATTCCCGGAATTCCCCAAAAAAAACAAGAATTACTACCAACACTAACTCCATTCCCCGCCCCTTCAACGCCTGCTGCAGCAAATTTAGAATTTTACCGCACGCTTAGAAATGGTAAACCTGCTACAGAAGGCCAAATAGTAATTAGTGAATATAAAGGGAAATTGACAAATAAAGAAACGACTCCCGATACACTTACCCTAAGTGTTGAAAATGAGGAACAGGTGGTAAATGACTTGCAATACGCACGAACCGTGCCTATCGATTCCACCGGACTTACCGTCGAAGCGATTAACGT
The DNA here is from genome assembly GCA_964413645.1 of uncultured Gammaproteobacteria bacterium. Classification (GTDB taxonomy): domain Bacteria; phylum Patescibacteriota; class Microgenomatia; order UBA1406; family HO2-37-13b; genus 2-01-FULL-39-24. Next base: position 99,631 of record CAYPSA010000004.1, on the reverse strand, counting down.
AGGCGATATGGTAATTGTCACTGAGACAAGTGATATTAGTAAAAGTTTTCCAAATAATGTACAGAAAATTAAGATTGTTACGTATGTTGAATAATCCCATTGACAACATAAAATAAAAGCAGTACTATTGTCCTATAGGTTGTGGTATAATACCACCTAAATATGGGCCGCTCTGAAGCACTACCCACCATGTCAGAAGAAGAAATAGAAGGGTTCAACACAGAAACTCTTGGAACCCCAGCCTCCCGTGATGCCGCACCCGTATCTCTTAAACAACGCTTACGAGCCGCCGTACTTCCTGCAATTACCATCGGTGGATTAATTTATGGAGGACTATACGACAGAGGAGTAAGTTCCGCGTCTGCTCAAGAACCACCTGCCTCGGGCGAAGAGGGATATGACGGAGGCAGATTATTTCTTCCTTCGTTGGGAAAAGGTAAGGTAGAACCCGGAGCAACAGCTACCCAAGTTAGCGATCGACCAACAAGAACACCAAGTCCAAATGCCACTCGCACACCAACTTCTCGTCCAACAGAACCAGAACAAACACCCACCTCACCCGCTTCCCCAACATCAACGGAAACAGCCACACCAAAACCAACAGATACAGAAACACCTACCCCTACTGAAGCAGGTCCAGTGACGGAACTTGCACTGAAAACTGGAGATACAATCGTTATTACCAACACTTCACTCGAATATGCTATGGTGGGAAAAAATGGTGACGAAGAATCTGGTGCGGCAGCACTTGGTTATGATTTTGAAAAAATGGAAAACCCTGTAAGAGATGGAAATTATGTTGTTGGAACGGTAATGAGAGATGTAAAGCCACTGACGATACGCACGCCTTTAGATCTAGTTGATCCAGCTATGCGAGATCGTATACAGCAAGGCAATCCCGATGAAGATACTCGATTAAGGAGTGAAGTAAGCATTTGGAAAGGTTCTGATAAGCCGGGCGTCGATAAACCCTTGCGCATTACAGCCAGCAATAATGGAAGCGCGGGTGTTTATGGGCGGACATTTTTTGGCAATTTTAATACTGGTGCTCAAATTGAGCTGAGCGGAAGAGCTTCAGGGAATGCAAAAACAGGAGATATGGTTATTATGAGCTGGAACCAGGATACAAAAACAGCAGAGACATTAACGTTTCGGTGCAATACCCAAGGAGCGCAATGGACAATATTGTCTTCAACCCAAGCAAGTAGTTCATTTGCAGCCTTATTAGAGTCTAGAAAAACTTCAGATGGTTCTATAGATGAACTACAGGCTGAAAAGGAATTATATAAATTTCCCATGGGTCAAACAGATCTTAAAGTACAAACAAAAGATGGAAACCTAAACATACTTGATAAGGACGGTAAAGCCATCCAAACAATCCCACTCACTAATGCAATGGCAAGTGGCCTAAACTTTGTAGATTTTGGACGCACAGGTTATCCAAAAAGTCAGGCAGTCATTACTGTGAATAGAGTGCATATTTCTTTTTCTCACCCCTTAGAGGGAACACCTCAATTAAATCCTGAAAGTCGACTACCTACTTTAGCTGATCTTGCCAAAGCAAATGGAATAAGAATAATGGCACAGGGTGATTCTGAATTTTTCTCTTCACAGCCTGGATTAATAGAATTATATGGCAGAACCGCACATCTTATAGATACAAATTCGGTGTATACGGATGGTGCAGATTTACAAAGTTTTCTGATAGATCAAAATCGTACGCCGGCAATTGTTCTTGGTGCGGGCATGCCTGTTCAAGAACTTATTACTATAATTGGCGATCATCCCAATTCTGTCTTTCAGTTTGTTGCTAGAGGCGCTAATAATGGATCTGAGGGAACAGTTGTTCGTCCTGATGGCACATTAGCAGACAAGAGAAAATTGCAAGAACTTCTTGATGCTGCCCACGCAACCCGTTCTGAAGTTATGTTGAATACTATTATCCCACCAGACAAAAAATTATACAGAGCATCCCAAGCAGAACAAATAGCATCGCTATCACCTCAGCTCAGACTTTTAGAAGAACTTAAGACACTTAGAAATCGAGATGTTATTACTCTACTATTAGCAGGTGATTCCAGATATATACTTGATCCAAATTTATCACGAGCCGAACATGTAGATGCATTAAAATATGCTTTAAGAGCTGTTCAAGCTGAAGGTTTTAAAGCAGGACTGGCTAATATCAGCGGGCCTAATACAGCCTACTTTTCTATGATGGGCGAAATAGCCTCAGATTTAAAAGATATAACTCTTGGATTCGGCACATCACTAAATACAGAAAGCAAGCCTGTTGGACTGTTTAATTATACAGGTGGTCCCGTTGAAGATTTTCAGACAGTCAGCTATTCAGAAGGAGAAGATGCTCTGTATAATGCACTTCTAAGCAATCTTCCCAAGTAGGTCGACCCTTATTATTCATCCGTAACTTTATAGTTCTTTTTTTGGTATCCTTAGGTAGGATATGAAAAAGATAATACTTGGCGGTGCACTATTACTATTTTTATTACCATTAGTATCTCCAGCCCAGGCTGCTTTTATTTGTGATGATATTGCACATGTCCCTCCTGATAGATGTAATAATCCAATTTCAAATGTTGATTGTGACAGTCCAAAAAATTCCACAGGATCATGTAGTGGAACCACGGGCTCATATAATTCAGTCGCTAGTTGCGATGCTTTTGATCATGCAGATGTTCGTTTCTACTACTTTAAACGGTACTACTACAGAATCAAGAGGGCAGCCGATGGAACATGTGGATCACCAAGTTGGGCATATTCACACACCTGGTCACAAACAACAGCCACTGATACGAGTGTATATCCTCCTAATTGTCTGCTCTATGCTACCAACGTTCCTGCCGGCTGTAACACGGGTATTCAACCAAATGCGCCAACAAATTTCCCACCTAGCCCACCAGGCTCATGTCCTACTCCATACAACGTTCCTCCCATTAACTGCAACAACATTCCCTGTGCCTACAAAAATGCCTGTGGGTGCTCATGTTCTTTTCCTCCATGTGGCCCTGCAGATTGTTCCGGTGGACCACCACCCACTGCAACGCCAAGTCCTACCCCCACCCCATTTTGTCGGCTATTTTGTCCGGGTCAATCCGATTTCCAAGGGGCCATGAATGCTGCTGGTGGCGGTGTTGCTCAGATAGATTATCAACCCACGCCAATCTTGCCTACTCAAGCAATTGGACACTTAATGTATTTTGGCTTTAACGGATTCGTATGTGGGACATTCGACGACGCAAAAACGTATCCCAAACTCTGTCCTGCTGGAATCAGTGGTGGACTGGGTAATGATCAATGGACATATCCTACTCCAACAACTAATCCAATTAAATACAACATGTTATGCGGAAACCAAACGCAGATTTATACCGCAATCGTAAATGCTGGTCAACGAACAGGGTCATTCGGCGGATTCATACAAGGTGGTCCAACCGCCACAGCTGCTCCAACACCAACACTTGGCTTATATCCACTTGGATGCGTTATGGGAACGCCTACACCAACTCCTGAAGGCGGTATTGAAACTGTCGCCGATCAAGATGCGCAGGTATTACGTGAACAAGGAGGAATTATCGGCGCCGATGCAAATTCATGTTCGTGTTCTGTTGCCGTGGGTTGCCAAACAAGTTTGCAGTCACTTCCAAGTGCAACTGGAGAATCGTGTAATGCAAATTGCGACTTTACGGTAAATCCTGAAACTCCCGAATTTAACGATCCGGTAACATATACTGCTTCTGGCGCGGGTGTCGATGGAAGTTCAACATTCAGTTTTGACGATAATACTACCCCAGTTGCCGCAAATGCCGGACCAGTTACTCGAACATTTGCAAATTCAGGGGTGTATAGAGTCGCGCTCACCTGTAACAGTGGTGCTCAAACATGCACCCGAACGGTCAACAATTACTGTGGCCCGCTTTCATGGTACAAAATCAAGAACGCTTCGCTTCATAAAAATAATGCAATTAATAACTCAATTCCATCGAGTATTAATGCTTTTGACGCAGACGACTCCACGCAAGCACTAACGAGCATTGGTAATGCAGGGCTTGTTACAACAACCGGATCAATCACTACAGGTGCCGGGAACCTTTCAACACCAAACTGGAGAACCACATCGTACACACAAAATACAACATATAATCCAACAACCTATGCCGATTATGTAGTAGCTCGAAAAACATACACAACCATAGTCGATGCAAATAGCAATGGAGTCATCGATTCAGGAGAACTTACCCAGAATGCCACAAATTACATTGTTGGAAACTATACAATCGACAGCAATAGCGTTCAAAGTAAAGCGCCGGTGGTAATAATTGTACGAGGTGATTTAATTATTAATTCTACGAGCAACGAGTTTAACCCTCCCGATAAAGCAATGGTATTTATTGTTACCGGAACGCTCAAAATACACTCCCATCATGATCAAATCAATGGAATTTTTATTGCCTCCGCTGTTGACCTAGCATACGACGTTCCGAGCTCTACAACTCCACTTAAAGTTGTGGGTAACCTTATTTCACATAGTACAATTAACTTAATGAAACGTGTGCGAACCGATGGCACACGACCTTCACTTTTCATTGTTCAAGATTACAAACATTATTTAAATACACTTTCAATGATGGGAATTAGCAAATATACTCAAACAGAGCTGCGACCATGATTATGAATACAATAAATAAACAAAGCGGACAAACATTGCTAATTATTATTCTTTTAGCAACAGTACTTTTAACAGTTGGTCTTTCAATTTCCCAGGTCACACAACAAGAGCAAAAAATCACCAAGCTTGAACAAGATGCCAAGCAAGCATATGCTGCCGCAGAAGCTGGTATTGATGCTGCCTTAAAACAAGCAGGAACGGTTTCTATTGGTTCGCTGGGCTTAGGTCAAGGAATTTCAGGATCAGCAACTACAACATCAGCATCGGTAAGTAGTTTTACTACTCCTCTTTTAAAGAAAGATGAAGCGTACTCATTTTACCTTACTACATATGAACCAGCTACAAATAGCTTTACCGGCTCCCCTTTTTCAGGGAATATGAACATTTCTGTTCAAATCCCAAACGGAGCGTTTGTCTGTGGTCCGTCTACCAGCGCCGCGCTTGAGCTAACGTTTATCGTCACTAATGCAACAAATACAAATTCCGCTGTCGTCGATCGCCGTATGATCGACCCTTGTTTACTAACAAACGCAACGACCGGAACCGTAAGCTTTGGGCAAACATTTACACCAGTGGCAAGTTCGCTTATGGTCATGCGTGTTATTAGCCCAAGTTCTAATTTTTCGGGAATTGCACTGAATGTTAACAATAACGCTTCTACATGGCCACAACAAGGTAAAACAATTGTTTCAAGCGCTTCCACCCAAACTGGCGCAACAAAAAAACTACAATTATTTCAAAGTTACCCCCAACTTCCAAGTGAATTTTTTGTAACACGCTTTTAATATGCTTAAACTTCTGCTTATTTTTGTTCTAAGCATAAGCTCATTTTTAGCTCTTCCCCAGAGCATAAATGCACAGACATCGCCTTGTGAAAGCAAAAGGGTTTCCGGCGATTACAACTGCGACAATAAAATTGATCTGCTTGATTTTGATAGCTTCCGAATCGATTTTGTAGCTAATAAAACATCTCTTATATATTTTGACTACTGGCGAAAGGCCATGTTTGGAACCGGCAGCGGGCCTGGTCCTAGCAACCCTACTCCAACACCACCGGGGCAGTCTAAACAACAGCTAATCACACAAACAATTGCCGCCGTGAGCAAGCAAAATATCACCGATACTATTGCTGCCATTGCCGATGATGACGATGTGCCCGGAGTTGACGCTACTCAAACACGCTACAGTAATTCCACCGGAAACCAAGTTGAACGGACATATTTAGCGGCTCAGCTGCAAGGAATGGGGTATCAGGTAACCACTCAAACATTCTCAATGGGGGGCGTAAATTCAGCCAACCTTATCGCTCGCCTTTCCGGAAAAAATCCTTCAAAGTATTACGTAGTTTCTGCCCACTTAGATTCTACTGCAGCCCGTTCGGGAACAAACGATCCGGCACCGGGAGCTGATGATAATGGAAGTGGCACGGCAGCAGTTCTGGAAACCGCTCGTGTATTAAAATCAATCGGGTCACAGCTTACCAATTCAGTTGAGTTTGTACTTTTCTCCGGAGAAGAGCAAGGCTTGTATGGTAGTGAGTATTACGCGTCGCGCATTACCGATCCGGGTGCCGTGCAAGGCGTTTTTAACATGGATATGGTTGGCTGGAATCCAGCAAGCAGAGGTGATTGTGTGCAATTTGGGTATTTGGCGCGCAACGGAGGAAATATCTTGTCAGACGCCGCTCAAAATATAGATCGCACGTATGGTATCCAGTTAAAGGCAGATTCTGTACTAACAAATATTATGGCCTCCGATCATGGGTCATTTGTGCGCAAAGGAATGAAAGCAATTTTGATTTCCGAATGTGTACTTATGGAAGGCGGCGTCGGAACAGTACAGCCCAATTACCACAGTACTCGCGACAAACCAGATACTTTGAATTACAATCAAATAGAAAAAACAGCCAAAACAGTTGCAGGGACAATTATTGATTTAGCTTACTAATATGAAAAAACTATTACTACTAATGCTCGCACTGCTTATTGCAGGAGGATTATTGTGGAACTTCCAATATCGGTCAGGAGCAACAAATACAGCAATGCTGTTAGTTAAAGTGACGTACAACAACGATGTAGAGTTTGAAAAAGCTTTCGATGGAAGCACAAGTGTTCATTATTTTTACGAACAACCAACAAGTAAAAATTCATTTATGATTTCAAAAATGACCGTTGCCCAACACGCTAAACTTATGGCGCAAGGCTTTAAAACAGAAATCATCGAAGAAAATCCGGATATGAGCAAATATATGGTCGCGTATTCTCCACAAGCCGCACCGGTTCAAAGTTTCGCAGAAATCGGCGAGGCCGAAGTACTTGATCCTCGTTTCACTCTCATAAAAGCTGGGTCTGCTGACCAACATTTACACCATGATTCCTTAATGACTGAAGACACTCCCATTTTCACTTACGACATCGCAAAGCCATTGGTAAAACCAAAATACAAAACCGTCCGAGCAAACCCGTAATAATTCCTATAACTTCGCCGCATAAACACGCATAATTCTGGTACAATTACTGATAGTTGTATGCTAAAGACGAGCCTTCTTAATGCGATAAAAGACACATTCCCCAAAAAGGATATTTTCTTACTTGCGCCAAAAAATCCCGACCACGGCGATTATGCTTTACATAAAAGTTCTGTTCCCGATCATAAATTGCTTACCGCAGGATTTGAACATGAACTGGTAGGCTCAGTTGAACAAATTGGGGACTTTGTAAATTTTTCACTCAGTGACACTGCTTTATGGGATGAAATTAAAAGAATTTTAAAAGAAAAAGATAAATATGGAAATTCGGTAAAAACCGAAACAATAAAAATTAATTTAGAATTTGGCGATCCCAATACTCATAAACTACCCCATATCGGCCACTTATTTTCATACATTATTGGCCATTCTTGGGCGCGAATTTTAGAAGCAACTGGACACCGTGTATTTAGATCCATCTACCAGGGCGATGTTGGATTGCATGTTGCAAAATGCTTATATGTAGCCTCACAAGATCCTTTAAAAATCGGCGCGCTTCAAACGCTCGATGAAAAAGTTCAATTTTTACAAGCCTGCTATCAGAAAGGTTCACAACTATACGATGATGACGCAAGTGCAAAAGAAGCTATTGATAATTTGAATAAAAAAATCTATGAACATGATGTGGAAATAGAAGAACTGTGGCAACAAACTCGGGAGTGGAGTGTAAAGTATTACGAAAAATTTGAAGATCAACTAGGAATCGAATACAACAAACATTACTTTGAAAGTATGACTGCAGATGAAGGGAAAAAAGTCGTATTGGAAAATGTCGGAAAAGTGTTTGAAGAAAGCGAAGGAGCAATTATTTTTCCGGGTGAAAAACTCGGATTACATAATCGCGTATTTATAAATCGTTTTGGGAATCCAACATATGAAGCTAAAGATATGGCTTTGGCTGCTCTAAAATACAAAGACTGGAAATTTGACACAGCAATTATCACAACAGCCTCCGAACAAAATGAATACTTCAAGGTAATTTTTGCGGCTCTTGAAAAAACGAATCCAGAATTAAAAGGAAAGCTAAAACATATTGGATTTGGCATGGTTGATTTAAAAAATGGAAAAATGTCGTCACGAACCGGAAATATTATTTCTGCAATTGATTTAGTTGAAGAAGTAGAAAAAAAGGCAGCGGCAATTTCTCCTGAAAACCCGGCCCATATTGGACTTGCTGCGATTAAATATTCATTCCTGAAAAGTGAAGCACGAAAAAATATTTCATTTGATATTGACGAATCAGTTTCTCTTCAGGGAAACTCAGGACCCTACTTGCTATATATGTATGCGCGAGCGAAGAGTATTTTGACAAAGGCTATTGAGTATGAAATTCCCAAGGAGGTTCGAGATGACAAGAAAAATATTGTTAGTAGCAGCAATGAAGAGCGCAACCTCATACGGGCTCTCGTAAAATTCCCGGAAGTCGTAGAAGCAGCGAGTGAAAAAATGGCGCCTCATTTAATCGCAACATATTTATTCGATTTAGCACAAAAATTCAATAAACTCTACGAAACTACCCCAATTTTAAAAGCTTCTGATACTGATAAGGTTCGACTTCTAGCTGTTATTGAAGCAACTACACAAGTCATCAAAAACGGTTTGTTTTTGTTAGGAATTGAAACACTTGAAACAATTTAATCATGGTAGCAAAACCCTTAAAAGTTGGCTTCGATTTTGACGGAGTTCTCCTTTACAACCCTACCCGAATTGTTCGAGGTCCCGTGGTTTTATTCAAACATTTTTTTCTTCCTCGACGTGAAAAAAAATTCACTATTCCCAAGGGACGAATTGCCAAATTCGCATGGAAATTGGCGCATCTTTCAAGCTTCATGATTGCCCCGGGTCTGGATGAAATTGAGCGATTGGTTCGAACTGGAAAAATTGAAGCACATATTATTACTGCGCGCTTCGATTTTTTGGAAGATGATTTCAAAAACAAATTACGAAGCGTAAATAAAAACGGAATTTTTACGAGCGCTCATTTTAACAAGAAAAATGAACAGCCTCATATTTTTAAGGAGCGTATGGTGGGGGAATTGAAATTGGATGCTTTTATTGAAGATAATTATGATATTGTTAGCTACTTAAGTAAGAAACGAGCAACGAAAGTCTTATGGATTTACAACATTTATGACCGCAATCTTAACCATCCGTATAAATTTCCAAACCTACGAAAAGCAGTTGAGCGATTGAAAAAAGCACTATGAGATTATTACTAGCATCAGAGTACTTTCACCCCCATTGGACTGGCATTGCGAAAGCATTTTTAGTCTTAGCAAAACAGCTAAAAAAAGACGGTCATGAAATTACTGTTCTGACGACACGATTTGAGGATTCTCTTCCCTTCGAAGAGCAGTTCGAAAAACTCTCAATCGTTCGCTCAACACCGCAGTTTAAAATTAGCAGAACACAGTATTCATTTTCATCCTTGCTTGATTTTATTAAGCTCGCCCGATCGCACGATCAAGTCGTGATTAATTCTCCACACAGTAATATTCTTTTTTTTACGCTGATTGCAAAACTACTTGGAAAGAAAGTAACTATATTTCACCAAGGTGACTTGAAGCTACCGCGAAAAACTGGTTCGCGGCTTCAGCACATACTCATAGAGCGGGTCTTTGATGTACTAACTATTCCCGCTTTTTTCTTGGCCGACAGAATTGCGACATTTACAAAAGACTACGCGCGTCATTCTCGAACTATGAAATATTTTCTATTTAAGTTTTTTGCGTATATTCCCGCTGTCACACTCCCCAATGCGCAAAGATCATCACCATCCAAACAAATACTCATTGGGTTTGCTGGCAGGTTTGTAGAAGAAAAAGGGTTCGACATTCTCTACAAAGCAATGGATAAAGTAATAAAAAAAGTTCCTTCTGCAAAATTTGTATTTGCAGGAAGTACCAAAATGGATTATGAACCATTTTATGAATCACAAAAAAAACTTTTTAACAGTCAGAAAAAACACGTTAAATATTTAGGATTATTAGATGGAAAAAAACTTGCCGAATTCTACAACAGTCTCAATGTATTTGTAATAAGTTCGAGATCTGATTGTTTAGCGCTTACGCAAATGGAAGCAGCTCATGCAGGAGTTCCAATTGTATGCACCGATATTCCTGGAGCTCGTATGTTGGTAAAGGAGACAGGGTTAGGGAGGATTGTCGTTTCTAATGACCCAAACGCACTTGCAGATGGTATCATTGACGTACTAGAAAATCGCATAAAGTACATGCAGAGCAAAAAGAACGTTATTCCGTTTCTAAAAAAATATGAAAAATTCTCGGCAAATTTTTAAGAACATTTTTGATCAGGAGATAGATCCAGCTTTTGCACAGCGATCAGAATATATTATAGACAAACTCCATAAAATTAAGGCCCACAAAGTTTTAGACGCCGGATGCGGTCGTGGTTACTATGTAAAACTCATTAGTATGCTTCCCCATACAAAAAAGGTTATTGGTATCGATATTAATAACAACTATCTAAAACGCGCTCACGAAACAATTAGAGGAGAATCAAAAGCGACAGTAATCAGTGGATCTATTTATTCTTTGCCCTTTGCACGTAGTACTTTTGACGCCGTTGTATGTTCCGAAATACTTGAACATTTGAACGCTGATAAAAAGGCACTTGCCGAACTTAGGCGCGTCCTTAAACCGGGCGGATCGTTACTCATCTCTGTTCCGCACCAAAACTTTCCTTTTCTTTGGGATCCTATTAACTGGACGCTGATGAAGTTTTTCAACACTCATATGAATCCCGATCGCTGGTGGATTGCGGGAATTTGGGCTGATCACGTTCGTCTATATACCAAAAAGGAACTGTTATCAAAAATTGAGAATTCTGGCTTTGTAGTATTGAATAATGAAGATGTGGTTATGTGGTCGTGGCCTTTCAGTCATTTCTTACTATACGGTATCGGAAAAAATCTAGTAGAAAGATTTGGAACTTCTGGCTTTGACAGGTTTAATATAGACGCATCAAAACCACTTTCAAAATTTCTCGCATCATTTATGCGATTTCCGTCGCATTTACTAGACAAAAAAATACCAACTAAAACCTCAACAAATTTAGTTGTACATGCAATAAAGTAACGAGGCGATGCGCTAGCACGCAATGATATATCCAATATCTTTATTGTACTGGTCCGGATTTTTGCGAACATCTTTAAAGTGGTTAGATAAAATTTTTATTATAAGCAAGTCTTGGTCTTTCACCAGATGTCGGTGATACTCACATACAACGCGCCTAATTTTTTGCCACGATTTAACACTTTTTAAGATATCTACCTCACCGCCTTCTGTGTCGATTTTCAGCAAATCAACATTTCGGGTTAAGTACTTTTCAAGTGGTTCTGGTTTTAGCTTAATTATCTTCCGTGTTAAATCATCTTTAATAGTCGAACTGCGTACATTCGAAGCACCTACATAAATTGTATATACTGGCTTATTGCCAAGTGGTAAAGGTCGTGTCATTATGTTTTTCATCTGATTCGCTCTGATATTTTTTTCCAAAAGTTTAAACAGCTGTGGATTCGGATCGAATGCTACAATTTTTGCGTTTGGAAATGTTCGACTAGCGAAAATCGCGAAATCTCCCATTGCTGCTCCTACGTCAATAATGTACGCAGGCTCCAATTCATCAGTTTGCCTCAGAGTACTCACCCCATAGACATCATCAAATATTGTTTCTTTCATTACTAATACATCTAACGGCTGACTTGCATACAAAGACATCCCGTTCCGAAAATTTAATCGGGCCTCTTTTTTGAAAAATATCGGCAATAAATTCCACGGATTCTTCAGTGACAGTACTATCACTAATAATGATGAAGCATAGTATCCTGTTTTTCTTAGTATAAGTTCTCCTATCATATATAATTATTCTTTCTTGAAAATAGTTATTTTCGGATGATCATACACTGTAAACGCTTCCTCACTCCATTGATCGGGAATTTCAAAGCCAATGCTTCCAATATGAATGCCCGGATATGAGGTAAATTCTTTTATTTTTTTAAACTCGAGTTTCCCAGCGAATAGATCAGTATAAAATTGGACCATTCTGGGAAATCGCTGCGGAGCAGTTGTCATGCTACCATACCCGCGATTGCTCGTAAAAACGATGTAGTCAGCTTTTTGAAGCGCATCCGTAATCTCTGCCCATTTGACCGCATCGTCAGGTGCAAAAACGGGCATTTGAATAGTGGTAAAAGAGTTTATGTTCTCAGGAAACCCAAGAGGGAGCGAATCATCCCAATGTTCCTGAGCAAGAACCGCTGTGGGTGGTAAATTTTCATACATCCATTTGGAAGCGGTCACCCTAGAATGAGGTCGAGAGTAAATAGACAGAAATGCGAGAGGCCATATGAGTATGAGAATTACGTAGATAATAAAAATAGGTCTCTTTGCCTTGCTCCACGCTCTATGAGAACCATCTCTGGAGGATTTGATGATATTAAAAGAAAAAAGATTGGCTACAAAATACCCAGCAGGAATTGTCAAAAGTGGATACAAAATAGAAAAATATCGCATCGTCATACCGAACTGCATTCCTTGGTATATAAAAAACGCAAAGACCCACAGATAAAGTAGGTACAGCTCCAAACGGAGATTATTTTTCAGTAGCATAATTACTCCAAGGATAGCCGAGATAAAAAGCACCGGCCCCATACCAAAGAAAAAAATGTTTTGTAGTGGAAACAGAATTTTTGTTTTTGAAATCCACTGAACTCCTGGCGGGTACCAGGCCTCGGGGGTGTTGAGTATTTGTAATTCAAGAATATTCTTTATAAAAATTTTACTTATTTGAGGATCAAAAAAATTTCCATTTGCAAACAAATAGGGGTCAGCTAGACGAAGAAAAATATATGTTGTAGCAATAAAAAAAAGTCCTGAAATAACTATCGAAGGAATTTCACGAAAATTAAATCGCTTTATGCTCCTTACAAAAAGGATTGCACCGAGTAGTGGGGCGATATATAGAGTATTTACTTTACTAGCAAGTGCTAATCCAAAAAAAACTGCAGTCAGAATAATATTTAATTCTCGGTAAGGGCGTAGCAGGCGCGCGCGATATGCAAAATAGAGCGAGCAGAGCATAAAAAAAGTAACAAAACTATCTACAGTAAAAAAATGGGCTTGCTGAATCGGAAAGACCATAACTGAATACAAAAACGCACTTACGTATTTAATTCTACGATCCCATTTGTATTGTTTTTCAAAAAGGGCTACGAATAGATAAACCAGTAAAACAATCCCCACATCCAAAACCGCACTCACCGCTCTACCTACTAGCGTTAGGTTGAAATAATCTCCTTTACCAAGAAGTGTAGCGACATATTTTACAAACGTAATGGGAAATGTTCCGTATACATAAAATTGGTGTCCGATATTTGAAGGGTTTAATTTTGAGGTTGTAGGGTCAAAATACTGCGACAATGTTTTTGGAAATTCCTGGGCAACTGCGACCATCGTCAAAAACCGTTCATCCGGATGTAAATGCTGTCCTTGATCCCAGTTAAGTCCATAAAGACGTATGCAGAGGGCGAAGATAAGGATTAAGAGTATCGGCAATTTAGTGACGAGGAGATTCTTCTCCGCCAGTCGGCGGATCAGAATGACTAAGGGAATCGGAATGACAGAGAATATTTGTCTCATACAAATTTTTCAAAATGAATATTGGCTTTATCGATTCCATTTTCTGCCACAAATGTTTTAAGCGATTCCACTATTGGCTGGGCGCCGCAGATATAAAATGTTGTCGAATTTTTTATTTCCACATCTTTTGTAATATGTCCGTGAACATACATATTTATTCTTCCCTTTCGAAAAAGCGGATCAGAAAAAACTGTTTCATCAGTTTCTTGCGATAAGCAAATAATGGCCTTAAGGTTTGGATGTGCCACCATAAGATCCTTAATTTCTTGTACAAAATATAAATCTTTTTGCGCACGTAGCCCCCAATACAGATACATATCTTTATCCCATCCACTTTGCAAAAGCGTTCCGATCATGCTCAAAATTGGAGCAATACCCGTTCCCGTTGCCATAAAAACTTTTTCGGGTCGCTCGTCTTTTAACGTAAAAATTCCCGCAGGTCCTTGAAAAAAAGCAGTGTCCCCAACTTTCAAATCACACAAGTACTTTGATCCAATTCCGTTTGGAACCACTTCAATCAACAATTCAAACTTGCCTTTTTCAGTTGGTGTAGAAAGAATTGAGTACAGTCGTCGGACCTCTCCAACGCGCAAAATCATGTATTGTCCAGCAGCAAATTCCAGCTGCTCACCTGGCTGTAATGTAAAAACCAGTCTCCATACATCATGGGATAATTGTATTTTTTCAGTTAGGGTTGGATGAAAATCGGCGATCATAGTTTGGAGCGTTGAATAATTTCGGCCTCAACAAGTTCACGAGGTCGGCCATATTTAAGTCGTGATAGCTGAATTATAGCATCAGCAACTTTTGGATTTGCTGCTGCATTAAGCTCGGTCATATCTTTTGTTGTGTCGACCGAGAATGGAGGAACTGGTTCATTATCAACGATTGTTTTCATGTATGCATTAAATCGATCAATGTTAATTAAATCTGATTCACTAAAAATAGGTTGGAATTCATGTGACATATATGAAGCATCCGTTACACCAACACGGAAACACATCAAGGTTCCTACGTTTCCAAAAACAGCATTTTTGACTTCTTCATCCATTTGTCCGATGAACTGATTTGCTACGGTAAGCGATAATCGATATTTTCGAGCCTCTGAAAGAATTGTCGCAAAATCTGGCGTTGCAAAATTTTGAAACTCGTCGACGTACAAGAAAAAATCTCGGCGTTTTTCTTCTGGAATATCTTGTCGGCTCATTGCCGCAACCAATATTTTTGGGACCAAAACAAGACCTAAGAAGTTAGAATTTTCTTCTCCCAATTTTCCTTTGGAAAGATTAATAAGAAGCACCTTTCCTTCATCCATAACTTCTCGGAAATTAAATGCGGAATTTGATTGCCCAATAATATTTCGCATTGTTTTGTTGGTAACAAATCGACCAAATTTTGAAACGATATAATCAAGAACTTCGGACTTATGGAAGTCTGACGTTTGAGCGATTTGATCAGTCCAGTATCGACGAATAATAGGATCTTTTACTTTTGGCAGGAGTTCCTGCACATATTTTTGATCCGTCAGCACTCGAACGACCTCAATAAACGTAGCACCAGGATCGACCATAACCGTAAGCATTGCATTACGAACCGCGTGTTCAAATCGTGGACCAATAATTCCCGTTCTCTGTGGATCGTACAATTTATACATCAAGTTAATAATTGCAGATGTAATAAAATGCTGCTCTTCCTCGGTCCGAGCGTCGAGCAAGTTAAGCCCCATGGGCCGTTCCCCATCGGAAGGATCGAAATAAATAATATCCTCGGCTCGTGAAGGAGGAATGTGCTTAATAATATCCTCAATCAAATCTCCATGCGGATCAATGACGCAAACACCATGACCCGCAACAATATCTTGTCGGGCCATTTCCAAAAGCAGTTGTGATTTTCCAGTACCTGTTTTTCCGATAATATACGTGTGTCTGCGACGATCGACGAGCTGAATATGAATCGGTCGTCGAACACCTCGATATTGTCCCATTCCAATACTTGTTCCGCCACTCTGAGGAACCTCTGCGGCCACTGGAGCAGTTTTCGCTTTTAACCATTTAATATGCGGTGTTTCTATTGTTTTATTTGGGAAATGGAAAATACTCGCCAGTTCATCGGTCGAAAGGATAGACGTTGTCTTATAAATGGGTAAATTAAACACGGGGAAAAATTTATAAATAAAATTCAACATAAAGCTGCTTTTGAAAAGCATGTTAGCAGATCCAAAGTTATTTAAGTCAGATGTAAATTGTGAAAAAGACGATTTGATATTTTTCAAATGTAAATCTGCCATGTCTTTATTTTTTGATGACACAACAATGCGAATTGCCGTTTCAAAACCCGATCGCGAAACTTTTTCATCAATTTTCTCAAGTGTTTTTGCATCTACGCTAAAACTTGCCTCATCGGGGGTTGCTTCTTTCTTTTTTGTACCAGAAATATATTCTTTTCCCTTATGTTTCCAATGACTATTGATTGGACGAATAAGAATTTGCAGCACAGCTCCTTCACCTACACCCATCTTCGAAAGAGCAGACGTTATTCCCGACAATGGGTCGGTGGGAAGCTCTTTGTATGTTTTAATTGGCTTAAATTCATCCTTTTTTTGTCGAAGCTCTGCCCAGGCTACCGCACCATCTTCAGTAAACACGTGTGGCTCGTCAACTAGCTTAATATCGGCCGCAGAATAATATCCATAAATCTGTTTTTCAACTAAATCACGGAGCTTTGATGGAGCAGTAACATAAAACCGGATTTCAGCTTCTTTGGCAACAATCTCAAATGCAATCGTGTCTGAAACTTCAAAAAAATGCCAAAACCCATGCGTTGCAAGTCCAGAAAACCCTGAAAACATCTGTTCAGCAGCATCTATTTTGATTTCATTATCTTTTGGAACCCGAACTTCCATCGTAACCATGTCCAAAGAGGCCTTTTCTCGCTTTTTAAGCCGTACGTACATGACATATAGGTAAAAGATGCCAACAGTCAATAAAGCAGCGAATATAAACGTGAATATTACAAGTATAGAGAGTACGATTCTGCCGGTTACATCATCCATGGTTATATTATAGATGAATTCTAAGTCCGTATGGTAGGTTCAGCTCTATAAACGCTGGCACCATTCATCTGGAGCGTAAAATTGAAAAGTAAGCTTTTCGATATATCCATCTGCTTGCACTGCCTGTATAAATCGCGGCCTTTGTTCGAGAGTGTCATTTATATACCAGTCAATCACTGGATATTTTTTATTTGATCCAAAGTTTGAGAAAGTAATATATTCATTAGTCGGTGTGAAAGATTCACGGTCTCGCATAACTTTATAATTTGGCTGTAGAAATAAACCATCACCCGTTTTCATCGCAATATATATTTTTGAAAACGGTGCAACTGTATTCATATCGAATTCATGACTCAAAACTTTATTTATTGGAAGTGTTTGCCATTTTTGCTTTCCAGGAGGCCAAATCATATATGCCATTTGGGTCTCAAGTAATTCAGACATTCGATTATTCTTACATACTATTTCAGCTGTAATGTTCCATTTTAAGGGATTACATGCAATAGGGTCATCAATTTTATATTTGAATTCGTATTCTCCTGATGGCAAATCTCGAGCATTCCAAATAACCGACTCATCAAATCTGTCAAAAATCATGCTTTTATGCGGAAGTGCTGCGGTATTGCTTCGAGTTAGTTTTCCATCATAGCCCGTCCACATTGAAATCATAATCGGTGTATCTATATCGGGTGATGTTATGTTGAACGTTTTTTCTTCAAGAGCTTTTTTTGAAAGAACTCGACCATCCGAACTTTTTTGGCCATTATTAAGGATTTTTTCGGTCCTTAATGATAAGTAGGTTCGCTGTTCCCACAGTACATTGCCATTTGTACAGGAAGGAACGAAAGAAAGTTTCCAGTTTTTGAAACTGGGATATTGAGTGGGTAATGGTTTCGGATTGTTGAGTGTTCGATCGACATTAATAACTCCAAAGTGTGTTGATATACCTTCTGGAGCAGGGACAACATAATCAACATTCCCAAAAATAGCTTGTTTTACCTGCGAGGAAGTATAATTTGGCCACTTTGTCATTACTAAACTCGCTAGTGCTGAAACATGCGGAGTAGCCATAGACGTACCTGACATAATATAATAATCTTTATTTTTCCCTACTACATATTCTGTTTCCTTTTTACGACCGCCTAAACAGCCAGCATCATGTATGCAGGCAATGTCTGTGCCTTTTGCCCGCGGTGCAATAATTTGATCGCCAGGAGCGGCTATATCCGTTTTTTCGTTATTATAGTTCACCTTGCGGTTCGAGGAGTCTATCGATGAAACGGCCATGACTTCTGGGTAATCTGCTGGATAAGCCATATTGAAGTCTCGAGCAAGGTTCGCATTACCAGCGACAATAACAACACCCATTTCGTTGGCAAATTTAATCGCATCGTACAGCATCTTTGAGTGTCCATATGTTACTAAACTTAGATTTATCACTTTGACCTTATTAAATACTGCATAATTAATCATTTCAGCAATATCGGACGCATAACCTAACCCATCGGCATTTAGCACGCGCAGTGGCATAATGGTGGCGCCCGGGTTAATCCCAACCATTCCATAATTATTACTGGTTGCAGAAGCTATTCCCGCAACATGCGTGCCATGCCCACCCGCAACAGCCTTACTCGAGTAATAATATGTAAAAAAGTCTTCCCGAGGATCATCCATAGGATCGTTGTCTGGTTTTTTAATAAATCGTGTGTTTGGATCAGTCGCATCTTCAGGAACAAAGTCATAGGTAACAGCATCCCACCCTCTAACATCGTCAATATATCCGTTCCTGTCATCATCTACTCCATTTCCAACAATTTCATTAGGATTCTTCCACATGTGATCTATAAGCTCTGGATGGCTATAATCAACACCCGTATCTATTACGGCAATAATTACAGATGGGTTAACAATCGGCAAATTATGTGGAAATGAAATTTTTTTCAGATTCCACTGGATATCAAACGATGGGTCCCATTTACCACTTCCATTTACCAATCCTCTTATTTCAGCCGGAGGATTTGGATCCAAGAAAAACTCGTCATTGATGTGATTTTCTGCTGTAACTATATAATCAGACTCAACATATTCAACATTATTATCTTTCTTTAACACGGCGATTGTTTTATTAATGTCTTTTGAATTGGGCACAGTAAGTCTAAAATACGTTCCCATATCTTTTGGTGGAAAACGTAGGAGCGGTGTTTCTATGGATTGCAATTTGTAAGAATTGCTCAATCCTGCTTTAGTAAGAATCTTTATGGGTGTTGTTGTATTTTTTTTAAGTTTAACAATCAGTCGATTATTGAGAGCATTCTTGAGAGCCTTTTCTGATGTTGTCGTTTTATCTGTTACTTTTAGGCGGTCTATTGCACGTTCTTGAGCATTTTTTTTAATAAACTGGGGTAATTGTATTGCGGTAAGAAGAACGATAAAACCAATAAAGAAACTACTCAATAACACGATGGTCCTAATTTTACCCATACTTGAGATAGTACAGCATTCTTAATATCGAATCAAGGAATGGTTTTCCTTTGTTATACTAAGTCAAGGTAGTTGCGATATTTTTATGATCAGCCCAATTGGTGCTTCCCTTTTAATAATAGCCCTGTCTGTTCTGGTCATTTCAAATGCGGTAATTTCCCAGGCTGTTTCCCCTTTTTTTCCTGCTATAACACGGTATAAAGATGTTGACCAAACAGTGCTATTTTTGAAAAATATTCGCGCCTCACAAGAATTTCCTGCACAATTAGCATATTTTGAGAGTCTCTATGGACCAGAGTTTCATGAGAAGGTATTCAGTGAAGAAAATCAGCGCGTTGCAACAATCCAAAACTTAGAATCAGTGTTGGCAAAAAATCCAAAAAGTACGGATATCTTAATAAATTTGGGCCACCTATACCGTGCAAATGCAGAAATTGACACTGCAGATAAGTATTTAAACGCAGCAAAAGCAATCGATCCATGGATTAATTCCCGTTAACAAGCCCGTCAGCAACCGTATTTTCTTCGCGGGGAACAGAAGTGTAACTGACCGGAATACCTAACATCATTTCTTTTTCCTTAACTTGATTAACAAATGTTTTCATAACGGGATTCTTGACTTTGTAAATTCCCGAAAGCTGTCGAACAATAAGCTGTGAATCAGAATAAAAGTTGAGTCGGGCTACATCTAAACCGCGTTCTTTAATAAGTGTTGTAATAAGGTCGTACGCTCTACTGACCGCTGTATATTCCGCAACATTATTGGTAGCTATTCCAATATCTTCTCGGTAGCGCTGCAGTTCTCCCTCTGGAGACGTTATTAAGATACCAATCGAAGAAGGACCTGGATTTCCTTTTGAACCACCGTCAGTGTGAATTGAGAGAATCATATACTTATGATAGCAGAATTGAGTTGCTTAGAGTTCTCCAAGCTTTTCTTTGCGTTCGGTTTCTTCTTTAATGAGGTTTAGATATTTTTCAGTTGATGAAAGACGTTTGTGACCAACAATCTTTGAAATATAGGCGATTGATCCGCCTCCAACGAGCTGATAAGCAATAAATGTGTTTCGTAAATCTTGAACTTTAGCGTTTTCGATTCCAACTTCTCTGAAGCATCGAGTAATTAGTGTGCGAATGTTACGAACCAAAAGGGGACGACCGGTTTTAGTGACAAACAAATACGCGCTATCCGTTTTGTGTCGAATGGTTAAATATTCTTCAATAGCTTTTTTAACAGCCTTATTCAATGGAATTGATCGGCCATTTACTTTTAATGAGTCCGTACCAATATCGGTTGTCTTAATTTCTGCAAGCTCTCCAATACGAACACCTGTTTGAAGCAAGAGTTCTACAATGGCGTATGTTCGAAGGTCTTCTTTAGAAAAATCTCGAAGAGCGCGGTATTCTAATTTGGAAAGAATGCGGGGAGGAGCTTGGGTATATTTTGGATGTGATACCTCAAGAGCAGGATTTAGACCAATAACACCTTCTAACTTTAAGAATCGGAAGAACGTTCTAATTGAATTAAGCTTTCGTGAGGCTGATTTCTTTGTATATCCTTCACCTAATAGCTTTTGAATAAAGCCATCAATCTCATCGCGCTTGACTTCTTTGATGTCGTTTTTTTCACGAGAAGATATGAAGGCAATAAATTGCTCCAAATCTTTCTTATATGCTACAATTGTGTAATTCGATTTTCCTTGGTTCTTGAGGTTTTCAACAAAAGAACTAACGAGTCCTCGAAGGTCTCCTGAATCCATATAACCTATAATATCATTATCATGGTCAAATTGCAACCGCAACTAACGATATTGAACTCATACATACTATGAAAAAACTACTCATCGTTATTCTTTTAGCGTTGCCGATCTTGGCTCTGTCAAAGAGTATTTGGGATTCTTTACAGAAGAATTCGTTTTATGACACGAGTCTACAACAATATAATGAGCAGCTAGAAATTAATAAAAAATTAAAAAGTGATCTTGCAAAGAGTAAAGACTATTACGAAGTAGAAAAAATTATTCGAAATAAATTGGGCAAAACCAAACCGAATGAGACCGAGTTAATTATTCCCCGACCTTCAAGAGTTCCCACACCTACCCCAACAGTAATCCTGCCTCCATATGAACAATGGAGAAAAGTGTTTTTTTAAGCTTTGTTTTTATACTGCTTGTCCGTGCCTCCGAGTTTGAGATTAGTATGGTGATCCTTCGTTTGTTTTAGTGGAAACCTTTTCTTGTTTCCCTTAATGACTTTGGTAATTGCTTGATCCATATCAATGTCATACTTGTTGGCCAAAACTGCCAAAAACCAATAAATATCACCAATATTATCCTCAAATTCATCTTTATTATCCAAAATCACCTTGCGGATTATCTCAGGATCCTGTTCCCATTTAATAATATTGCGAAGTTCTCCAATTTCTTCTACTATGCCCAAAAGGAGGTCTTTGGGGGATTGGAACTGATCCCAATTGCGAGCATCATTAAATTTCTTTATCTGCTTCTGGTAAGAATTCATATACGAATAATATCAAAAAAACCGCCCATTCGGGCGGCTTTTATATATGTTGCGGGGCCGGGAATCGAACCACGGCCTAGGAGATTATGAGCCTCCTGTGCGGCCTTACACTACCCCGCTATACGGTTTATTATACTACGCACAAAGATATATAGCAACTTTTCAAAACCCCCACGGTTGGATCGTGTATAATTACTTCATGCAACGAGAAAAATTCTTAGTTTCCGTCATTGTTCCCGCCTACAACGAATCGATTGGCATTTCTGCATTTATTGAAAAAATCACTGGTGTTTTGAACCATATTCCCCATGAAATTCTTTTTGTCGACGACGGATCAACAGATGATACGCTTGCAATCCTTACAGCAAGCGCACAAAAAAATAAAAACATAAAAATAGTTTCGTTTTCACGTAATTTTGGTCACCAAATGGCACTTTCAGCCGGATATGAGTTTGCCAAAGGTGATTGTATGGTAAGTATCGATGCCGACATGCAAGATCCACCCGAATTGATTCCTGAGCTCATTCATAAATGGCAAGCAGGCGCAGACATTGTGTACGCACGACGCTCTGCGCGCCGAGAAACGCTCTTCAAGCGCGCTACGGCAAGCATGTTTTACCGATTTTTGAATACGTTCTCAGAAGTTCCCGTTCCGGTTGATGTAGGAGACTTTCGTTTAATCGACAAATCAGTCGCACGACTACTCGTCAGCCTTCCCGAAAAATCACGTTTTCTGCGGGGTTTAGTAGCCTGGGGAGGATTTAAAACTGAAACAGTAACATTTACTCGTCATAAACGACAATTTGGAAAAACGCACTACCCACTATTCAAAATGCTCAATTTGGCAATCGATGGGATGGTGTCGTTTTCCACCAAACCGCTTAAAATAGCTTCGTATTTAGGAATATTCATATCACTTTTTGGCTTTTTAGGTATCATTTATGCACTCGCTCGACGTATATTTTTACCCCATGAATTCTGGATAACCGGCTGGACAGCTCTTTTTGTGTCAATTATGTTCTTTGGTGGCATACAACTTATGACAATGGGAATTATCGGAGAGTATATCGGAAAAATTTACAAAGAAGTGCAAGGTCGACCAATGTTTTTGGTAAAGAAAAAAGTTAATCTATGAAGCTGCTTGGGTATATATTTATCGCGATTGGGTTTGGCATTCTGGTTTTTCTTGGCTATTTATTTTTTGGCAGAAATGAAGGTCTTGTTACGCCGGTTCCCGATGCGGGTGGTATAAAGGTTATTCAGCTATCTCCGGTTCCGTAATCAAATAGCTGTGGGCCTTGGCCTGCGAGAATCAATAGTTGGGATTGGTGTCATTCTTTCGAAACGTCGTCTTGGAGTTGGAGTTGGCATAGGGGAAACTCCATATTCAGGAATCGAAAACTTGAATAAATTAAATTGCGTATTGTTTTTACCACCCAAGAAAAGCGTTTGAAGAATAGTAAGGAACAAATAGGAGCCCAAAAATAGAAATGTTCCAATAAAGGCAAACTTAAGTGTATTCTGTGCACCCGCAAGCTTTTCCGCTTCTCCTCCCGAAGTAATATACTTAAACGCACCGACAATAAGCATGATAAATAAAACTAATAATACAAGCGATGATGATATGGTAAGTAGTCGCTCGAAAATGACTTCCGCACACCTAATAGTAACGACACCATCGACAACACAAGCACTATTCGAGAGAGAAGCAATTTGAGCATTCACAAAGAACGATAACATACGATCAGTATACCAATTTTTTAGAAGTTTTTAGAGTCCAGTCCCGGGGAGTTTTTGCAATCCTGTAGGGGAAGGATTTGTTCCACCTTGCGTACTAGTTTTGGAGCTGGTCGCTGCTCCATTAGCACTGTTTGTCCCAGAAGTACTAGTCTGCGAACCAGAACCACTCGTTGCGGATCCATTAGTGCTTCCTCCATTAGTACCAGTTCCTGAGGTGGTTGTTGGTCGAGCAAAAATATGCGATGACGTGCTTGATCCACCGGTTGAACCTCCGGATCCACCCGATCCTCCAGCTCCTCCACTTTTAGACGACTTGAGAAGCGTAGGAATCGAGACAGGACACGAAAGTCCAAAACAGACTGTCTTTTGAAACACTATTTGTTCAAGAGTCCAAACAATAGAAAGCGCTACAAGAATCATAAAAACCCCAATGATTGCCGCGGTCATTCGATCGCGAGCAGCTTCGACTTTCTCTTTGTCTCCTCCGGAAAGAACCCATGCAAGTGCACCCCACAGAAGCATAACGAGCGCGGCAATTCCTGCAACCACGAAAAATCCCTTAACCATGAACGTTAACATTTCTCCGAAGGTAGGAATTTGAAATCCGAGAGTGCTTTCGTTTACTTGAACATCCATGCTTAATGGTAAAACTAAAAAAGAAATAAAGCAAGAGGATTAATTAATAAAATTCGACACTACGGTCTTGGAATAGCAGTCGGAGTCAAGCAATCTGGAGGTGGTGTTGGGCCTGTTGTTTTCTTAAGTAGTGTTGGCAAGCTGACTGGGCATGAAAGACCGAAACATATTGTCTTCTGGAATACGATATTTTCTAGAGTCCAGATGATTGCCAGCGCAACAAGAATCATAAAAACACCAATGATTGCAGCAGTGATTCGGTCACGAGCACCTTCAACCTTTTCCTTATCGCCACCTGAAAGGACCCATTCAAGTGCACCCCAAAGGAGCATAACTAATGCTGCAAGACCAGCGATAACAAAAAATCCCTTAACTAAAAAGGTAAGCATTTCTCCGAAGTTTGGAATTACAAAACCGAGTGTCCCTTCGTTAACTTGAATAGTTCCACATGGAGGCAAATGATTTGTCGCTTGAGCAACCTTAACAAAAGGGGCGTTTACAAGATGAAATAGTTTTTCTCCGACAGTGCTAATTACTTCCATAATTAACAGTATAGATAAAAATAATAAGTTGTCAATGGGTAATTTGAGGGAATTTGACATAGTTAGTTGAATATGGTATACTACAGGACTATATGGATAATATTCGACGTATCATATCGCTCTTTGTGGGACTAATCGTAGTTCTATTCGTGATTTCTTATGCCTTCGGCAAGTTGGGCTTCTATGACAAAAACAAAACTACTGCTAAAAATGGCGGTGTCTTGGCCGGTCTTTTCGGAAAAGATGATAAAACAGTTGCTCCAACACCTAACGCATCTAAAAAGCTTACTATTAAACAAATCGTTGATAGCGACACATCTAAAGTACGCACAGTCGAGCAAGTTAACAACGCTCAAATCGCTACTCCCACTGTTGCTGCAACCAAAGCGGCTGCTCCAACCAAAACTGTATATATTACCAATACTAAAGGTGGTTTAAACACGACACAGTCCATTCAAACAATTCCAAATGCGGGCGCACAAACAGCGCTCTTGCCACTTTTGGCTTCTGCCTTATTCGGTGGTGTGTACTTACGTAGAAAATCCTAAGACTGAGATTCCTCTCCTTCGACTTCGCTCAGGATCGGAATGACAAGTAGGTCGCCTCACTCTCTCAAGATAACAACTGCTATAATGGATACATATGCGTAGATTTCTGACCCTACTATTGGCTCTATTTTTATGTTTTGGGCTCGCTACCACTATTCGTGCCGATGAAATTGACGATATTAATAGTCAATTGAGTAAACTCAAAAACGATCTAGAAGCTTCTCAAAAAGCCACCAAACCCCTTGAGTCAGACATGGCAAAGCTCCAAACCCAATTAAATGCGATAAAGGGTCGCCTAACCACCATTGAAAACGATATTGTTAAAAAAGAAGTTGCCGTTAAAAAAGGAGAAGAAGCACTGGTGAACCAAAAAAAAATTCTGGACAAACGAGTAAACGCATATTATCGAAATGTTAAAAAGGCCGAAGTATCACTCCTCACTCTTCTTGCTGCCGACGATCTTTCTGTTTCTTTGAAAAACTTTTTTTATCAAAAAACAGTAGCCGACCAAGACAAAGCGGTCATTATTAATTTAATCGTTTACATTACCAGTCTTGAGGAAAGTAAAAAGACGCTTGAGAGTGAGCGCTCACGACTTGCAGTAACTAAAAAAACGGTTGATACACAATCTACATTTCTCTCCGGAGAAGTTTCAAAAGCAAAAAAATATCAAAGCGAACTTTCAGGAAAAATCGCTTCCCTTTCTGCTCGCCAGCAAAGTTTAGTCGCATCTAAACTTGCGGGCTTGGGAATTCCACGATCGGCCGGATCGTCGGGTGGACGATGTTCGAGCGATTTAACCAATGGAAAATCTCCCGGGTTCTCACCTGCGGTTGGATTTTTTACCTATGGAGCTCCGCATCGAAATGGACTTAATCAATATGGAGCATATGCACGCGCTAAAGCTGGTCAATCAGAAGAGCAAATTATTTCAGAATATTATCCACAATTCTCACTTAAGAAAGATTATGACCAAAATGCCCAAGTTAATGTAGATGGTCACGGAACGTTTTCGATTGAAGATTATGTAAAACGCATTTGGGAAGTTCCTAATTCATGGGGCGACGATGGAGGAATGGCCGCTTTGAAAGCACAAGCCGTTGCTGCTCGAACATATGCGCTCAATTCTATGCAACGCAATGGACGTATTTGTACAACAGAAGCATGTCAAGTATTCCGACCTGAACCAAAGGGGGGTAATTGGGACGCAGCAGTAGAAGCAACCAAAGGGTGGGTAATTATGGATGGTGGAAACCCCGGTTTCACTCAATATGCTTCAACACACGGAGGATATATTCTGAACTTGGGAAAGTTTGATGGAAGTGGCGGAAATCCCGGCAGTTTTGCGGAACTAAATGAGCGCGCGTACGATAAAGCTTCTCCATGGTTTTACTGTAACTGGGGATCGCGAAGTCAATATGGTGGAACTGCGTGGCTAAAGAGTGAGGAAGTGGCCGATATTGCAAATGTCATTTTACTCGCCCGATATTCAGATGTAGATAAAGAACATTTATACCAAGTAGACAATTCAAACCCTGCTGGAAAAGAAACGTGGGATGCAAATCGAGTTGCTCAAGAATTGCGCAATCGCGGTGGAAGTCCAGTAACAGATGGAACGAATGTTTCCGTGTCGCCCGACTTTGGATCCGGAAAAACGAGCTCAATAAGCGTTGGTGGAACAACATTTAGCGGAAATGAATTTAAAGATTGGTTTAACCTGCGCGCTCCGGCAAATATTCAAATAGTAGGACCTTTGTATAATGTGGAGAAGAAATAAGTTTTCAAATACGTGTTGATTTTGTTGTATTGTTTCGGTATGATGAGTATCCGTTAACTGAGATCCTTCGACTTCCTACGGTCGCTCAGGATGACGCAAGCGCTATGGTTAAACAAATAACTACTGCAGAATTCCAAAAAGAAGTTTTAGAAAGCACCCTTCCTGTGTTTGCAGATTTTTTTGCGGAGTGGTGTGGACCATGCAAAATTACAGAACCAGTCATTGAAGACCTTTCTGAATCCGACGAATACAAAGGCAAAGTCCTATTTGTAAAAATTGACGTCGACGAAAATAACGAATTAGCACAACAATATAATGTTTTCTCTATTCCAACTTTTATCTCGTTTAAAGGCGGAGAGGTCGTAAATACTGTCTCTGGCGCTCGAGACAAGGGTGGATTTAAAAGCGAAATCGATAAACTTCTATAAAGCTCTCGTAGGATCATGAAACACGTTCAGGATGACAAACTACTTCTTTACTTATCTGCAACACGCATAACTTTCCCATGAATTGTTTTCAGCTTCAAATGAGCTTTTCTTAGTATGTATAAACAAATTTCGGCAATCCATCGTAATCCAGAAGATACGGGTTTTTTAAGGGCTGCGGGAATTTGTTCGTCGGGCAGCGGAAGTTCCAAAATGGGATCCTCGGCGATAACAGACGGACCTGATGCTTGCACCCCTGCAGCAGCCACGTCGGCAGAGATCTTTGGTATTGCTGACTGAACCTGTACATAGTCTTGAACGCTTGGTTGTTTAGGCTGCTCTTCGACCACCTCTTCCTTAATTTCAGCAATCGGCTTTGATTCAATAATCCTTCCCCCAACAGGTTCTGTTTTTTCTACACTACCCGTAGAAATTGGTTCAGGAGCCGTTGTGACCGGGTCGGTTTGGTTAAGCAAATAATCAATCGACGTAAAATTAACACTCATGTAATGAGTATATAATTTTTTTACGCTTCACATCCATCGACACACATCTTGGATTGATTAAACTGTTGTGCGGCGTTGGTACTGTGTTGATAGTACAGTGTTTTAATTTTTGCCTGCCATGCGAAAATGTACAAGGCATTGATGTCCTTTGTAGGAACGCTTGGGTTGATCATGAGATTAAGCGATTGGGCTTGATCAATGTATTGCTGGCGTGTGGCCGCCTGATCAATAATCGCAATCTGATCAATTTCCGAGAACGTTTTAAATACCTCTTTCTCCGCATCAGACAAAAACGACAAATGTTGCACCGATCCATCTTTACTTCGAATAGATTCCCACACTTCCTTAGTATTCTTCCCCTTTTCTTTAAGTAATTTTTCAAGGAATGGATTTTTAATGGTTGTCTTCATTTTTGCCAAATCTTTTACGTAACAATTTGACAACACCGGCTCAATACTTTGGGAAACTTGGCCTAAAATAAAGGCGGACGATGTGGTTGGGGCAATCGCATTAAGCGTTGTATTGCGTCGACCATAGCCTTTCAAAAGTGATGGCTCTCCAAGCTCTTTGGCAAGCTGAGCAGATGCTTCGTACGACTTTTCTTTAATGAATTTAAATATTTGTATGTTGGCTTTTTTGGCTTCCTTGCTTTCAAAAGCAATCATCTTTGATTGTAGATATGAGTGGTATCCGAGTACACCCAATCCAATTGCACGATTAGCAACGGCAAATCGATGAGCTTTTTGCATAAAATAAAATGCCTCTTGCTTACTTCTGTCTTTACTGTCGCGGAGCTCTTCAAGCTTTTGAATAAACTCTTCCATAACCGCGTCAAGGAAATACACCATGGTTTGCACTGCATCGGTTTCTTTCCACTCGTCATAATGAAGTAAATTCATCGATGAAAGGTCACACACAAACGACCATTCCTCGTTGGTTGGAAGCACAATTTCAGAACACATGTTGCTGTGACGAATAGGCAATTTTTTATCTTTATATACATCAACCGTACCATTATTTACGTTGTCTGTAAAAAAGATGTATGGATATCCCATTTCCACACGACTTTGAATTACTTTTGCCCAGGTTTTGCGTTTTTTCGCGTCTCCATCAATCATTTCTTGCATCCACTTATCTGTAACCGTTACTCCGTGGGTTAACTTTTGAATTGAATTCCCTTCAGTTCCAATTTCAAGAAATTCTTCGATGTCTGGGTGTTCAATTGGTAAATATGGCGAAAAATGTCCACGTCGCGTAGAGCCTTGGCTGACTACGTCAACAAGCGTTTCAAACAATTGCATAAAATGCACAGCTCCCGATGACACTCCGTTATTCGTAATGTCGGTTCCTCGGCCGCGAAGATCACCAAAATAACCCGCCGTTCCACCGCCATATTTACTGAACATTCCAATTTCTGCATGAGTAAATAAAATGTCAGCCATGTTATCACTAATATGAGATGAGAAGCAACTTATTGGTAGTCCTTTTTTTAAACCAAAATTCGCCCACACTGGAGTTGATAGAGAATAATACCCCTTTGCCATGTAGCCATAGAATTTATCTGCAAAGCCTTTTTTCTTTAAGATTTTTTCTGCTGTTTTTGCAATAAACATGATCCGCTCTTCTGGCGTCACTCCTTCGGTCAAATATCCTCGACTTAAAAATTTGCGACTGTTCTCATTCAACCATTCCATAGCGGGTGCTTGTTGTTTCATAGATTTTGAAATTAATAATTAAAATAAATCGTCTCCCGTAACGCTTTTGCTTCGTTTGTTGTAGTTTATCGAGCGCTTGTTAAAAAAGTCATTATGTTTGGTTGCAATAATCTCGTCGTTAAACCATTCTGTTTTTTCTAAAAGCTTGTCATCAACCGTAAAGATTCTCTTCATTCCAATACTCACAAGCGAGTTGTTAAGTCGGTTTTTAATGAATTCTTTGATTTGGTCTTTGGGAAGGAAATCAAATTCACCTTTTTCAAAAATCCACTCAATTACCTGTTCTTCTCCTTCGTATGCTTCTTTACACGCAGTATAAATGTCTTGCGTCAATTGTTCATCAAACCAATCGGGATTTTCGTGTTTGATGATTTTAATTAAATCTATGCCAAAAAGCCCATGAATCTGTTCTTCTTTTGATGTGGCTTCAACAGCATTGGAAATTCCCTTGAATAGATTCTTATACTTGTTAAACGACATAATAATAAGAAACTGTGAAAAAAGCGAAACGTGCTCAATAAAGAGTGAAAATAGAAGAATAGAACGGGTATAGTCTCGATTATCTTCGCTTTTTGCAGTTTCAAGCGCGTTGTTTAAATATCGAACACGATTATTAATTACTGGAATATCAAAAATCCTTTCGAATTCGTTATTAAGTCCTAAGAGCTCAAGCAGATGTGAATAGGCATCATGATGTCGTACTTCACTCTCTGCGAAGGTAACGCCAACAGACCCAATTTCGGGCTTTGGCAAACGCTTATATATGTCGGCCCAGAACATTTTAACCGCAACTTCGATTTGTGAAATCGCAAGCATGGTATTTTTTAGCGCATTGCGTTCCGATGGAGTTACATTAACCTTAAAATCCTGCACATCGCTTGTATAATTAAATTCCGTGTGCAACCAATATGAATGACGGATAGCATTAACATATTCGGCAAGTTCCGGATATTCATAGGGTTTTAAATTAATGCGTTTTTTGAAAATATCGCGTCTTCTTTCTTGTCGCTTCTTCTCTCGGTACAATATATATACTTTTGCAACGTCATGAAAACCTGTTTCCATTAACATTCCTTCAACAATATCCTGAACATCTTCTACATTTGGAACGTATGGCTTTTTCTTTGCTGCTTTTTCCATTTTGGAAAGCGCTTTTTCCACTTTATTAGCTACGTATTCTGCGTTTTCCTTATTTCCATTCTTGGCTGCTTTCATTGCTAGCTGAATCGCCTTGACAATCTTTCCGGGGTTGTGATCTACAATACTACCGTCGCGTTTTTGAATTTTTTTTATTTCCATTTTTTTATGTTTTACAGTAATTTTTTAATCTCTCGCTCAAAATCATGCACATCTAAAAACCTCCAAAATACCGATGCAAAGCGAATGTACGCAATTTTGTCGATTTTTTTTAGTTTTTTTGCTGCTAGCTTACCAACGGTACTACTAGATACTTCAGTTGACGCTTCTTGCTTCAAATCCATTTCGATTGATGAAATAATGTCTTCTACTTGCTCTTGAGTTACCGGCGTCTTTTCAATCGATTTTAAAATACCTTGGCGTAATTTATTTCGATCAAACCGCTCACGTTTTCCATCGCGCTTTATCACAACAACCGGTAATTCCTCTACTCGCTCATATGTGGTAAAGCGTTTGTCGCACTTTGGGCAAGCTCGTCGTCGTCGAATCGTTATTCCTTCGCTTGATACTCGTGTCTCTACAACGTCTGTGTTAGTGTTTTGGCAAAAAATACATTGCATACCTTGTTCCTTCTTATCTAGTGTCAAGTAACACTTTATTACACTAATTAGCCCCTGTCAACGGATCAAATTATATTCAAACTATATCAAACATTTTTGGGTGTGCCTAGGAAAAAATAGAAAGAAATTTTATGTCATTTGCGTGAAAAAACTTGTACAGTATGAAAGAATTTCTTCAATTGACAATGCTTGCTCAATTGGAGAAAATGAGAATATGTATTCAAATCCACAAACAATCTTTTCATGGGAAGCTCCATTACGAGCATACAAAAATGAGTCTAAAGGGGTATTGCGGTTTTACCTAGCGCTTGCCTTATTACTTTCGTTAATTGTTTTCTTCTGGGGTGAAAAAATTCTCGTGCTACCCATATGGGCAATGCTCTTTTTGTTTTACACGCTTACAATCACCAAACCTCCAGCGGTAAAGAATAGCATTACAAAGTTTGGACTTACCGCTGATAGTAAAACATTTCGATTTGACCACCTATCATACTTTTATATTACTAAGCAGTTTGACTATTACATGTTGGTAGTAGTTTCCCACCCACCGCTCTCATACCACATATACTTTGTTGTGCCCAACGAAGAAATTCGAGACCAAGTAATTGAGATACTGTCGGATTATTTGGTGTACCAAGAACATCCTCGAAAAACACTAACCGATAAAATGATTGGAGCTTTATCGAGACTTATGCCAAACGAGTGAGGTGCCGCACGGGGTTCTGCCCGCGCGTTAATGAGAGATTTTGCTTAGAAGTAATTCTGCGGGAACTTCTTTAATTCCAAACATTCGTCCCCAACGAAGAACTCCTTCGTCAGCTGAAACAAGATATCCATCAAGCTCTTTTGAAAGCACGATAAGATCAAGGTCTGCAACGCTATCGAGAAAGTTAAACCGGGTAGCCTGACGGTACCGATCACGAAGCTTAGTAATAACATCTCCGAGTCCTTTTTGATATTCAATTTTATTCTCAAACGTTTTGCTCGACATGAGCTGAGCGCCTGCTTCAACTTGTTCTTGAGCAACTGTTAAGCCTCGATACGAACGTGTGCGAATTTCATCAACCATGGTGTAAAAAATAGTCGCGGGAAATTCCACTTTGGAAACATCGGGGGATTTAATTGTAATGCAGGCAAGAAGCGTTTTAATGTCTTCTTCAGTCGCAGTATTACTGGTAAACTCACTTGTTTCACGCGCCACACTTGCAGGCATAAAAAATTCTGCCTTTTTTTCGGCTTTAAGTTTTTTTGCAAGCTCAGTGAAATTGGTAATTACCTCGTGAGCAGTAGAACCAAATCCCGTTTTTACTTCAAGATTGAAGAAAAAATTAGTATCGATAATGTAGGAATCCATGAGAGTATTATACAGGAGGAGCAATATCGTTGTCATTCTGAGTACCATGCCTGCCGGCTGGCGGGTTCACCTACGGTTCAGAATGACGATTGCTTAAAAGAGATATATAAGACCAATTACAATCGCTCCCCATGCTAATATGGCCGCAATGAGCGGTTTATCTTTGGTAATAATTGTTTCTGGCGATTCTCCCTGCTCTTTCTCGTACAAAAGTTGTGCATATCGGGCAATTCCATAAACCACAATTGGTACAGTTACCATAATCCACTTTCGAGCTTCAAACGAAGGGAATAACGAACTGAAGTAGATGCTAATTGGAGTAGAAATTACTGGTGGCTTTTCCAGGAAAGTATAAAGTGAATACGAGGTAATAGTGAGCGTTGCAAATGTGGTGGTAAGAAAATCAATCAAATGCTCTTTATATCGATACAGAGACGAGCGGGTTTGGGTTCCATGGGCGACAAGCTCAGCATGACGCTTAACGGTTGCGATAAAGAGAGAGATAAAAAATACGGTCAAAAGGAGCCAAATTTGAATATGATATCCGGTAATAATCGAGCCGGCAAATGCTCGTAGCATAAATGAAAACGAAATCGTAAAAATATCGAGCACTGGATGCATTTTAAAATAGAGAGAATAAAAAAAGTGTAGAAGCAAAAATGCAAACGCCACAAAAAAGAATGGGACCGAGAAAAAAAGCGCCGCAATCATGGTTACAAGCGACGTAGCAAATATTACGAATGTGGCGTCGGGAACGGTTAATTCACCCGAAGCAATGGGTCGGAATTTTTTTGATGGGTGTTTTCTATCGAAGGGGTAATCAATAATGTCATTAAGAATGTATGATACTGATGAAAGTAAGCAAAAAAGTCCAAATCCAATAAGTGTTTTTACGAATAGGTCGCCGTTAAATAGCTGACCTGAAAAGATGAGCGAAGTAAAAATGATGAGGTTCTTGAGCCATTGATTCGGTCGAGCGGCACGATATACTGCTTTCAGTTTCACAAGGTTCATAAGGGAATTATACCACGAATTTATCTGTTCAAATTTGACAACCTGGAAGGTTGTCGCCAAAGACTTTAAAACGGCAAGGTCATGCTAATATCGCTCTGCGGTTTGCTTGCAAGCGCACTTTTCCAATTCACCCGAATGGTGGCCTTACCAGCATGGTTGAGATAATATATCTCTCCGTGTTCTACGCCGTAGTCAAAAAGTTGTCGAGTAATATCTACATCACCTTCGCAATATTCACGAAGCTCGTCGATCTTTCCTTCCTTATATAGTTCAATCGCATGAAGACCATGCCCGTTTTTTTTAAGTCCAAGTGTTGCTCCAACAACATCGTTAAGGGCCAAGCGATGGCCTAATTTTTCTTTAATATCATCCAAAATATCAAATGTCTTGAACTGCTCTACATTGCCCGGATAGTACGCTTGCAAAACAGGCAAATCAAAACTTACAATGTTGAATCCAATAATAAACGATGCTTGTTCAAGCTTTTTATAAAGTTCTCCCAACTCATTTTCCAAATAACTACTCATAGTACCAGTCGCGTAGTCATATAATGAGGCAATAGAAATTCCCAACTTTTTGTGATCAGAAAAATCACGAAAGGTATATTTTGTTTCTAGATCCAAAACAACAGGCTTATTCATACGTTAGTTAACTAATTTGGAGTCGGCATCATCGCGGTTGAAAACCTCAAGCTTGACTGTGCGATCAAAAGAATCGCTAGAATCAGAATCATAGCGCCATTGTGTACGGGAATCAAGATAAGAAAAAAAGTGTTCCGCTTCAGTATCATCAAGAATCTCGCTCGCTTCACGCGCAATTTGCTCGATCTTCGTAATTTTCCACAATGATTTTATGAAATGATCCTCATCATGATTCAGGCTAAAAATATCTCCTTCAACAGAACGAATTTTAACATTCGTCATTTTAATGTCGTCGATCATAGTCTTGTGACCTGGTTGAGAAAGATCAAGTGCTTGTACGCGTTCGATTAACGAAATCGCCTTTTGAGTTTTTGCAGAGACTGAATTCATGGTATAATCAACTATACAATGCTTACAGAAAAAATTCAACAAGACCAGCTCACTGCTTTAAAGGCAAAAGATGAATCTACGCTTACAACACTCCGACTCCTAAGCGCTGAGTTAAAAAACAAACAGATCGATTTAGGGCACGAACTTTCAGACGAGGAAGCAATGGGAGTAATTCGAAAACAAGTAAAACAATTGAATGATGCAAAAGAAATGTTTGAAAAAGGTGGGCGGGCAGATTTGGTAGCTGAAAACGAGGCGCAAATTACAGTGCTCTCTGCGTATCTCCCTACTGAGATAAGCGATGAAGAGCTTCGAGCAGAAGTTGAGCGCGTTATCTCTGCAAATACTGCGTTGCGAGAGTCGAGCCCAAACGCTTTATTTGGAGTAACAATAAAAGAGCTACGTGCAAAAGCTGATCCAAGTAGAATTACGAAAATGGTGAAGGAACTCCTGGGCAATTGACAAATCGATTCGATAGGAATATAGTATAGGCGGTATGAACGTACGCCCACAAGGTCTAACATTTGATGACGTCTTGCTTGTTCCACAAAAAAGCTCGCTTGCTTCTCGAGCCGACGTTATTTTAGATACCCAATTAACACCCTCTGTTTCGCTCCGTATCCCACTTGTTTCTTCCAACATGGATACGGTTACGGAAGGTGCTATGGCAATTCAAATGGCACACATGGGAGGTATTGGCATTATTCACCGTTTTTTAACGATTGAAAGACAGGTTGAAGAAGTTTCTTTGGTAAAATCGCTCGACCTACTCGTGGGTGGAGCCATAGGAATAAAAGACGATTGTTTCGATAGAGCAGCGGCACTCATTAATGCCGGTTGCGATGTCCTTGTTATCGATATTGCCCATGGCCACAGCACGCATTTGCTCAAAATCCTTACACAATTAAAAAAACGTTTTAAAAAAACAGACATTATTGCGGGGAATGTCGCAACTGCTCAAGCTGCAAAAGATTTAATCAATGGCGGAGCATCTGCTTTAAAAGTTGGAATTGGTCCAGGGGCTATGTGCTCAACTCGTATAGTTGCTGGAGCTGGAGTTCCACAACTTACTGCAATTGCTGACTGTGCAAAAATAGCTCAAAAATTTAACGTCCCTATTATTGCCGATGGTGGGATACGTTATTCAAGCGATATTGTTAAATCACTCGCAGCTGGCGCCTCAACGGTAATGATTGGAACTTTACTTGCCGGATGCAAAGAAAGTCCAAGCGCAGCCTTTTTTCAAAATGGAGAAAAATTCAAGCTTGTTCGAGGAATGGCTTCTTTACAAGCAAGTCAGGATAGAAAAAAAACAACAAATGATATTGCTCATAAAGATCTAAATATGTATACTGCCGAGGGAATTTCGGCAATTGTCCGCTACAAAGGAACGGTCGCGGACGTGCTTCATCAACTTCTTGGAGGCGTGCGCTCAGGATTTTCATATACCGGAGCTTCCACGCTCGAACAACTGTGGAAAAAGGCAGAATTTATTCAGATTTCCCGTAATGGATTGGTCGAATCGCATCCTAGACCCGAATAACTTGACACTTTCCATACTCCCACGCATGCTACTCACGCACTCAGGTATAATAGCTGCATGAAATATTTCATCAAAACATTTGGGTGCCAGCAAAACGCCGCTGATTCAGAACGGGTTGCCCAAGCATGCCAGTCGCGGGGAATGGAACCGGCAAATTCCATGAAAGACGCCGACTATATTGTAATAAACACGTGCATGGTTCGGGAAACCGCGGAAAACAGAGTGTATGGATTGGTAAATAATCTCAAAACTCGAAAGGCTCAAAACCCGAATCTAAAAATTATCGTTACGGGCTGTATGGTTGGGGTAGCATTCCGAGATAAATCTGGAAAATACCTCGCTCGTCTTAAAGACATTATGCCCCAAGTCGATGAATTCATGCCGATTGAAGAAGTAGGGTTTGATCATCCACCTGTGCGAACAAACGATAAAAGTGCGTGGGTGCCGATTTCTAATGGATGTAATAATTTTTGCACGTTTTGTATTGTGCCGTTTACCCGAGGCAGAGAGATCTCGCGGCCGTATGAGGCAATTATTCAAGAGTGTCAGGATTTGAGAAACAAGGGATACGAGAATATTATGTTGCTTGGGCAAAACGTAAATTCTTATGGTGCAGATTTGATTATGGGCGAAAAGGCCGTGCAGGTTATGCGCGATGTACCGGGGAAATCGTATTTTAAAGGGAGCGCTAAGGACTCTCTCGACTCCCCGACCCACACTCCCGCACCCACTGGAGAGAGCGATCTGTACCTTGGTAAAAAACCGGTGTATGTGAAACATTTGGGTAGACTACGTATTCCAACTCTCTTCCCTCATTTATTGGATGAAGTCGCGCAAATGGGATTTACCGTAGTTGATTTTATTTCCTCAAACCCGTGGGATTTTTCGGACGAACTTATTGAGGTAATTGCGAAGAATAAAAACATTTCTCGAACGCTCCATTTTGCCTTGCAATCAGGTGATGATGCTGTGCTTCGCCGCATGAATCGATGGTATACAGCTAAAGACTATCTGGCTCTATTGGAGAGAATTCGTGCAAAAGTTCCCGACATTCGATTTACCACTGATATTATTGTGGGCTTTTGCGGAGAAACAGATAAGGAATTTGAAAGCACGGTAGCATTGTGTAAGAAGGCGAATTTTGAGAAAGCATATATTAGCATCTATTCACAACGAGCTATGACAGCGGCTACTAAGCTAATGGAAGATGATGTTCCCCACCCCATAAAAAAAGCCCGGTGGAATATTCTAGACAAACTTATCAATCAACCCAATGTAGGTACCGATCACTTCAAAACACGGTTCAAAACAAGTTCTGACACTTCCCGTCCCAATTTCACCGCATAATTTGTTCCCCGATCGTGTGGATACGTCATGTCAAGATTTGCGATGTAAAAGTTTTTTGCAGGCGTTATAAAATCGGGCTTATTTTCAAGGAATTCTTTATCAAAGATTGGTTGAGCATATGGCGCCTGGAATCGATAGACTTTGGGCTTTTGCAAAGATCCCTTTGGCCCAATTGCTTGTAAATATGGTTTAAAGTGGTTAAAAAGTGTTCTGTCAGTCATTTTAAGCAATGGAGAGTTGTCTTCCAAATAATTTCCTACATACAATAGGTGTTTGTCGCCATAATGTTTTTTACTAACAAAGTTTGTATGTTGTACTAAAACCGTTATTGGAAACGAAGGAATACATATATTTAGCCAGTATGATTTCTTAAGGAGTGGCTTGTCGGTCTCGATAATCAGCACTTGAGCCCACAAGTAATGTAGTTTTGCGAAACGCTTTAAGTATGCGGTTGGAAATATTTTTTTACCTACAAATGCAAGTGTTTGGGTCGGAAGGGTAGAAATGACAACGTCAAAGATTTCACCATCAACAATATAATTCTTTCCTTTCTTCGTAATCGCGTCTATTCCCTTTCCCTTTTTAAACTTCACTCCTTGTTTTACATTTTCTGCTTCCACGTGTTCGATAAATGTCTGAAATCCACCGTTAATATATCCAAGTTTTTGTGTTCTTTTATTGACTCGTGACCATATCCAACTAGCAACAATATTTCCCGCATATTTCCCGAACTTTTTCCGCAAAAGCTCTTGGAACAGTACTCCGTAGGCATGTTTTCCCATTGTTTTGATCAAAAATTCTTCAGTAGTCATCCGTTCATATATACCTAAAAATGGAGAAAGTTTGAGATACGCTAAAATAACTCCAGAACGAAATTTGTCCAATATGGTTAAAAGAGGGAAGCGAAGTAGGCTGAGGGGGCTTCCGAGTGGAAACAATCCCTCTTCATACAGAGAATCTGTGTGGGGTTTTTTAAAAAAGAACCCATCAAAACCAGTGTCTTTGGCAAACTTTAAAATATCGGTGTCACTTGAAAACACATGATGATACGCTCGCTCAATTGGCCATTCCCAATTTTTTTGTTTAAATCCTACAGCAAGACCTCCTAAGACAGGGGACTTTTCAAAAACCACAACCTTGTGGCCTTTTTTAGATAAATCGTATGCAGCGATTAGCCCTGTTACACCTCCACCAAGAATAGCAATCTTCATACGGCCTATTATAAGGCATAAATCACATAAAATGAGTAAAATAATCTTATTTCCCGCATATTTACCGCATAATACCCGCAAAACTCTCTACGATCCGCCAGACGGCGGACCCAGGGCTCGTAATTAACTTGGCAACCTGCGGGCTTGCCTATGCCTAGACAACCTGGAGGGTGGACAGTGCCTAGACAACCTGGAAGGTTGCTAAACTTTACGAAGACAGGATGGCTGTAATCTGCTACAATAAATATATGCGCATGATATTTACTCAAAAGAGGGGACTTTTTATTCTTTCTTTTTTTGTAGTAATTTATTCTCTCGTTACGGCCAGCGGTTCTTATGCCCAATGTTCAAATAAAGACGAATGTACTAATCAAATTAGGGATTATGAGAAAAAAATTACCCAACTACAAGATCAAAAGAAAACACTTTCGACGCAAATTGGCCTGATGGATGCAAAAATATCGCTTACCACGACAAAAATTAAAACCACAGAATATACAATTGAAAAGACTGCATCAGAGATTGATAGTTTAGGCGATAAAATCACCGGACTAAACTCTTCTCTTGATTACTTAACCCGTGTGTTGCTTGAAAAAATCGTCGAATCGTACAAAAACAAAGACGTCACGGCCTTAGACATTGTTCTTGATTCTCAAAGCGCAGGAGTTTTAGGAAACAAAATCAAATACCTTGACGTCGCTCAAAATAGCGATAGGCGCTTGGCGTTTAGACTCCAACAAACAAAACAAAATTTTGAAGAGCAAAAGAATTTGAGAGAAGAAAAAAAGAAACAACTCGAACAACTTGAGATCGATCTGAATTCACAGAAGAAGGTTTTAGGCGTCCAAAAAACCGAAAAACAGTCAATTTTAAGCCAAACAGGAAATGATCAAAAAAAATACGAGCAACTTCTTGCTCAGGCGCTTGCTGAGTTCCAGGCTATTGAACGAGCTGTTGGAACAGGAAGTCTGGTTGGTCCGGTAAAAAAGGGTGATCCAATTGCATTGGTAGGGAACACGGGATATCCAAGCTGCTCTACGGGTGCACATTTGCATTTTGAAGTTCGACAAGGAGGAAGTTGGACAAGTCCACTCAATTTCTTAAGCTCTCATTCTCTGCATAATGACCAAGAAGGTAACGATAGTTCCCCGGGTGGGGGAAGTTGGGATTGGCCACTTACTGACCCTATTGTTATTACACAAAATTACGGACAAACACCGTGGTCGTATCGATATTCATACAGTGGTGGAATCCACACAGGTATCGATATGATAAGTAAGTCGTCCGATGTAATTCGCGCACCAGCCGATGGAACGCTCTATTCAACATCTCAGAGTTGCGGATCTTCAACTATTAAGATAAAATACGTGGACCATGGGGGAGGAATCATTAGCTACTACCTCCATGTACAATAATGAGCCTACTTAAAAAAAACGCAGTATTACTTGCCTGGGCAACTTCTTTTTTCGCAACCTTCGGAAGTTTGTTTTTTAGTGAAATCCTTAAACTCCCGCCATGTGTTTTGTGTTGGTATCAGCGCATTTTTATGTATCCGCTTGTGCTTATTATTGGTATTGGAATTGTAAAAAAAGATAAAAACATGCCGCTGTATACTCTTGTATTGAGTGGTGTTGGAGGAGTAATTGCATTGTTCCACTATTTATTACAGATGAAAGTCATACCCGACAACCTCGCCCCATGCGTACAAGGAATTTCATGTACCAGTCGATATATTGAGTATTTTGGGTTTGTTACTATTCCATTTATGAGTTTAGTTGCATTTGTAATAATTGTCGTGAGTATGGCGGTTGTGTGGAAGGAAGGAAAAAATTAATGGCACGTTGTGAAAATACTCCTCTCACTACCGGAGATAGAGAAGATTGGCCAATTGACGCGGGACTTATTCATGGAGAGCTCTTGGTTAGAGAGCAGGCTCGAGCTTCAGAAATTCCCCTAAAAAATCTAGTTAATGGCGCAACTGTCGAAGCCTTGGAAGTTGCCACGATAGTATTTGAGGGAGAATAAAAATCACCATAATGTAAATATTTAAATTTGATATAAAATATGCCAAACGAATATCAAAAAGACCGAATTCCAGGACCACCAGATGACACAAGACCAAGTCCCTTTGATTTTCCTCGATCCACGCCCACCCCAACTCCCGACGGGCCCGAGCCATATGGTTCCCCCACACCAGGGACCGGTCCGAAAGTAGAACCACATTCTACTCCAATCGATCCAGCTCCTTATTAAATAGTATTTCTACTTGGTATAATAAGCCTGTTGGGCCGGTAGCTCAGTTGGCTAGAGCACTTCGCTGGCAGTGAAGGGGTCAGGGGTTCAAGTCCCCTCCGGTCCACAATTATGTTTATCTCTAAATAACTATTATGAGAAAAATTGTTGTCTTTGGGGGAAATTTAGATGATAAGCAAAAAGCACGCCTGCAAATACTTGGTGAAGTTAAATATTTACCAAGCCCCTCATCTTCTGACGAACTAATAAAACAGGCCGCAAGCTCAGATATACTATATAGCGACGGTGCATTCTTGCTTGATAGCCTGTCTTCTCTTAGAAACGTTTTTATTACCTATCCGTACGTTGAGCTTGGTCTGTTTAATACAAAGGAATTAGAGAAGAGCGGAGTATTAATAGCAAACTCCCAGGGAGGAAATAGATCCTCGATTATAGAGTGGGTAATGTTTATGACACTATCACTTTTCCGGAAGTTTATTCCTATGGTTAGAGTGAATGAGAATTTTCCCGTTGAACTTCAAGAAAGTTTAGTCGACAAAAAAGTGTTGATTATTGGAAAAGGTAGTATTGGTACGAAAATCGCTCTTCTCTGCGAAGCTTTTGGAATGCGGGTCGACTTTTTTGAGCGAGATGATGATTTACACGATAGATCTGCTGATTCCGATTTAATAATTAACTCTTTGAATTGCAATACTTCAAGTAAGAACTTGTTGGATGAGAATTTTTTTATGTCGCTTAAAAAAGGTGCCTACTACATAACTTTCGTCAGACAATACACATATGATCTGGGGGGTCTTATAAAATCAATTGAAAATAATATTATTGCAGGAGCAGCCATAGACTGTGATCCAGAAAAGTTTGGAGATACAACAAATGAATTTTATCAAAAAGCACTTTCAAATCCTAAAATATTAGTAACTCCTCATATCGCATTTTCGTCAAAGCAAGCAGTAATGAATGGTGCTGAAATAGCAGTTCAAAATATTGAGACCTTTGTTTCTGGGAAACCCCAGAATATTCTTACAAAGGAGTAATTGGAGGCGGTTCAAGTCCCCTCCGGTCCACAATCCACCTCCTCCTTTCTCTCTACTCTTCCTTGAAAAGATACCTCCCAAACTTCACCTCCTATAGTCTTCTTCTCGTTGAAAACCCCGTTTTTATTGTTTATTATCTGTGGATAAGTTATCCACAATTTATTATGACAGTTTTGGCTTCCTGGGACAAACTCTTAACAACAATTCAAAATCTTCCCGATTCTTCTACGTTCTTACAGGTAGTAAAACAAGCTTCGCCAGAATCGTTGGAAGAAGGGGTTTTTACTATCAATTACCCTAATGAAGGAGTGCATATGTACCTTGAAAAGCAAAAGGCGCGGCTTGAAGAGCTCCTAACGGCGGTAGCGGGCACTCCAATAACAATACGATTTGAATTTAAAGCAGGTGCTCGAATAAAAAAGAAGGAAGCCGAACCGCTTCCGCTGGCGGTATTTGAAAAGGCCAAAGAAACAAGCGTAGCCGATGCGGGACTATTACCCCAGTTTACATTCGAGAGCTTTGCAGTTTCGTCAAGCAACCAAATAGCCTATGCTGCCGCAACAGCCGTAAGTCGAAATCCAGGGACCTCATACAATCCACTCTTTATCTACGGTGGGGTAGGGGTAGGCAAAACACATATTTCACAAGCAATTGCACATAGCATATTAGAAGTAAATCCAACCAAGAAAGTATTGTTCTGTACTTCCGAAGAGTTCACCAACGACTTAGTCGAGCTTATACGTGAAAAGAGCACAAACGAATTCCGAAAGAAATATCGCGAGCTTGACTTGCTAATAGTTGACGATGTGCAGTTTCTAGCCGGGAAAAATTATGTGCAAGAGGAGTTTTATCATACTTTTAATACGATTATTAAGAAGGGTGGACAGATAATCTTAGTGTCCGACCGGCCCCCAGGTGAAATCAAGAAGCTTGAAGATCGATTAAAGTCGCGCTTTGCCGGAGGACTTGCAATCGATATTCAAAAGCCCGATTTTGAGCTTCGTACAGCCATTCTTTTAATCAAGGCAAAGGCGCGAAATATTGATATCGACTTCCAAACAGCAAGTCTGATCGCCCAAAAAACAGCCGACGCCCGTGAATTGGAAGGACAATTATTACGAATTTATACCAACTCTTTAGACCATGGGGGAGTAATCACTCCCGACTCTGTGGGGAAGGATATCGACAAACACAATGCAAAACAAGCTTCGAAAGTAACTCCTCAAGATGTAATCCGAGTGGTGTGTGCCTATTATAATGTGAGTCCAGCGGTATTAAAAAAACCTGGACGCAAGGAAAGCATTGTATTACCGCGCCAGATTGTAATGTACATCTTGCGAAATCATTTAAAACTCAATCTTGAAGACGTAGCATACATGCTTAAAAGAAAAGACCACACAACCGTAATTCATGCCTCCGACAAGATAACAAACCTCATGCTTAAAAACCCAAATTTTAAGGAAGAGATTGACAGGATAACCCAATCGCTTGCGCTATGAACAAAGTATTCAGACGAAGTCCACATAGGAATTTGAGATTATTTAATTGCTGTATCGGTCTATTGCATTATTAAAATGGGCGTTATAAACTTATGCACACACACTACTAGAACTAATTAATATATACGATGAAAGTAACCATTCCAAACACACAATTAAAGGATGCGTTGGTAACTGCAACAAAGTTTTGTGTATCTCGAACATCATCACTATCTTCATTACAAGGAGGATTGCTCAGAGTAAAGGATGGACATATCGAAATCATTGCTACAAATCTAAACGACTTCTTTTATACAAAGATTAAAGCGACGGTAATTGAAGAAGGAGAAGGTGTTTGTGATATCCGACACATCGTGGATTTTCTAAGTTATTTGAAACCCGGCGATGTTACTCTTTCATCAACGGCGAGTACCGTACTTATTGAAACCGATAAAACAAAGGGAACATTCCCCGTAATTTCTGCCACCGACTATCCAGCACTACCAGCATTTGAAGGAGAAGCAATTGAATTTAAAGAGAAAATGCTTAAAGATCTCCCGCTTGTATTACTTGCAGCTTCTAAAGATCTAGCCCGACCGATTTTGACGGGTGTTAATTTTTCATGCAAAGCAAACACACTCTATATATCTGCTACCGATGGATTTAGACTATCACTCGTTTCGGGCAAGCACGAAGGAGAATTTGCTGCATTTACAATT
Organism: uncultured Gammaproteobacteria bacterium; assembly: GCA_964413645.1. Classification (GTDB taxonomy): domain Bacteria; phylum Patescibacteriota; class Microgenomatia; order UBA1406; family HO2-37-13b; genus 2-01-FULL-39-24. The sequence continues at coordinate 55,075 of CAYPSA010000004.1, read as the reverse complement.
TCTGCCTCGATCTTGGAAGAAGTATTAAGATTGTTTGGAAAAAAACAGCTCTCATTAGTAATTTCTGAGACTGAAAAATTTGTAAAGTTTGTAAACGGTGACACAACGATTTTTTCACGCCTTATTGACGGTGAATTCCCTCCATTTGCGCGCGTAATTCCCCAGGAACATCGTACGAGGATTATTGTAAATCGAGAAGAATTTTTACGAAACGTGAAACTTGTTTCGGTATTTGCTCGCGATATTTCAAGCACAGCAATTTTGGAGATTAAAAAAGCTGGAATGCATTTGGTTCCACGTGGGGTAGAACGTGATGGGACCGTGATATTTCAGGACATTCAAACATATGAGGGTGAAGACACGCGGGTTGCATTTAATTTTAGATTTATTTTAGAGTTTCTAAATGCTATCGATACCGAATCGGTGATTTTTGAATCTTCGTCACCAACGGCTCCTGGGGTGTTTAAGATCGAGGGAAATAATGACTTTATTCACATTGTAATGCCTATTCGGATCGAGGAAACAGAATAGCTACGATTGCGAAATTGTTGCATTTTCTTCTTCGGAAGCTAAGATTTTAATACCTACATGCGAAGATCCTGCAAAAAAGAGACCTTCTCCTACGCCACCAGATAGTAAAAAGTGTTTTTCTCCGGCGGTTAGGTTGAAAGTATCTGCGACCCGGTCTATTGCTGCTGTGCTTTGTTTTAACAGTATTTGAAGGCTTGAGTTAGTCAATATAGCCCGACCCTCTTCAACGCTCAAGAAATCCTCCACGTCTTGAGTAATGGTAGTGAGTCCGAGTTGATATTTTCGCGCACGTTTGGCGAGACTAAATAAGAATGCTGCAGAGTCTTTGTGTTTTATAAGGTACCATGCCTCGTCAACAACGAGTACTCTCTTTCTTTTGTCTTTTCGAATTCTACTCCATACGAAATCAAGAATAATATACATGGCAATCGGTCGAAGGTTCTCTTCTAAATCACGCACACCAAACACGGTAAATTTATTCTTAATATCAAAATTTGATTGCTGATTAAAAATTCCACTCGCAGACCCTTTAATGAATTTCTCTAGACGAGCAGCTAATTCTGCGCCTTCGGCAGTTTCGGTTCCCAAAAGAACTTTATAAAGATCTTCCATAAGAGGTGGTTCCTTTTTGTGGGTGGTGACGTCTTGCGTTATTCCCTTCTGAGCATAGGTAGTAACGAGCGAACGATCTAAAAGTGCGTCTTGTGCAGGCGTAAGATCGCCCATTACTACACGCATAAGTGAATGGAGGCTTTGAATTTTGTTTGCTAGCTCATCGGGCTCTTGATCATCGCTGCCAAGGTCGAATGGATTGATTTTGAATGTCGATGAGATTGAAAATGAAGCAAATTCACCGCCTACGGCTGTGGTTAGCTTTTCATACTCGTTTTCTGGATCGATAATAATAACGTCAGTTCCCATAAGGAGTAAGCGAAGTGCTTCTAATTTAACCAAAAAGCTTTTTCCTCCTCCTGACTTTCCCAAGATAATAGAGTTTGCACTTTCAAGTGAGAACCGATCAAAAATTACCAAACTACCATCGTGCTCATTTACCCCATACATAATTCCTTCGTTTTGAGTAAGGCTTGAAGTTACAAACGGAAACGACGTAGCGAGTGATGTAGTGTCCATATTTCTCCAAATACGCAATTTATCTAAGAACAAAGGTAGAGTAGATTTGAATCCTTCTTCCATTTCAAGCGTGGCGGTTTTTGCGACAATAAGGAGCGACGACAGAGAAGATTCAACTTCCTTAGTAATTCGATCAAGTTCGATCTTGGTGTCGGCTGGAATTGTTACATACAACCCGAACTGAAAAAAGCGCTCACTTCCGGCGGCAAGTTCATTTTGAAGCATAAGTGCATCATCAAGCGCTACCTGAACGGAAGGATCTACAACTTTCCCAGCCTTAATATCTGAATCAATGGTTGCTTCCATTTCAGCGACTTTTCTACGCAAGTCTTTCAAGATATCTTTGGACTCATTTGGATAAATGAACATGGAAACATAAAGTGGGTGATCAAAAGCTATGAGCGATGAGAGCCAGTTTGGAGCCACGAATCGAGGGTAACCGACAACGAATAGCGTTCGATAAAACTTTTCATCAATTTTAATATTGTTAAAATCGACCTCTACAAATGAAGGCGCAACAATATCTTTAAGCGACACGGCTCCTGGCATTAATAACGTACTCGCTAAGTTTTTCATGACGTTAAAATAATGTCGGTGTAACTTTTAATTGCAGAAAGTTTTCGGCCAGTCGCTGAAGGATTGTATAGGTTATAAAAAATCTCAGAAACTTCTTGCTCATACAATGCCCTTCCTCCAAGACCCGCTTTTTTTAACAGTCGCAATAAATGATCGCGCTTGGGATATAGCGCTGTTTTTGCTCGGGTAAATACATAGTCTTTTTCTAGCTTCCTCTTTGTATTTGATGAAAGTCCAAGCTCAAGCGGGGAGAATGGAATTACAAAATAAAAGTTCTTTTCCAAAATTGTACTTTTTTTCACCATGTTTTTAATGAACTCCGTGTATGTTATTAGTCGCTTGCGAAGCGTTTCATCTTTTTGAGACTCCAATTTTTCTTCTAAGTAGCTCAGGTACGATGAAATATCCATTCGTTTGGAAATGATTGAAATTTGAACAGGGAATGATAGAGAATTTAATAGCGAAGCATAAGAGTATATTAATGCCTGTTGCTCTTCTTCTGAAAGGAGGCCGAAGTTTGTTGTTCCTGCCTCTATTAAAATGGCGCACGAATAATCTTTCATCATAACCACATCTTCAAATACCGCTTCGATTTCGATGAAGTCTTGTGTAGATGATTTTACGGGGCTTGTTGGTTTTCGAATAGTCATATATGTGGCTACAATGCCTCTCGGGAACGAATAACAAGGGGCGTACCGGCACCCGGATTAATATTCAGTGTATCAAAAAAGAATCGATTCGCGCTATCTTTGGGTTCAAGAATAATCTGGTCGCTTCCGAGGGGTTTTGTGGTCGAAAACACACCATGATTGTCTGTTTTAAGAATCCGCGCAACTTGACCTTCTTTATTTTTCACATACACCAAAATATTTGGGATAGGTAAATCTTTGCCGTTTTTTACAATTCCGGAGAGCGCCGGGTGTTCGGAGACGAGTGTCTCCACTACTGGCTCAGGAGGAGAAGTATCGATAGGAGTGGGAGTCTGAACTGGCTCTGTTTCAACAGTGTCTACTGGAGTAGGGGGCGCCATTTCAACCTTTGTCCCTACGACAGGAGCTTTCTCAACTTTTCCCAAATAGCTCGTTAGCTTCTTCTGCGCATCTGCGTGCAAAACCGCAATATTTTTATCGTAAATAATGTTTTCTAAGAATGAAGGAGGATCGTTTTTCTTATGGTAATAGTACTGCGACGATGAAAACATCTTAAGTACTAAATTACGAATCCACACGTCTACTGACCGTTCATTATATTTGTAAAAAGCTAAAAAGATTCCAATGGCAAAAACTATCGCGGCGCCTATATATTTAAACAGTTCCCCCGGTGTCAAAAAATATGTAATTGTCGCCAAGCCTGCAAACACAATCATATACGCAAACTCTTTTAAGGTCATAAACCCAATTAATTTGAACTCAAATGTAGTAATCTGTCGAGGTACCGGATGGGGTTCCATATATTCAGTATATAGAATTGGCGAGCCTTTGTCATCCCGTCAGAGACGGAGTCGAATCGAGAGATCTGAGTATTTCCCCAAATTCTTCCTTAGAAAATGTGAGTGTTTTTCCACCATTTGCAACCTGTGGAGCCGTCTTTACATCGTCATATCGGGGAATAATATGAATATGTGCATGAGGAATTTGTCCGTGAGTAACGAATTGTATCCACGAAGCGCCAAGAGCTTTTTGAAGTTTCAGTGCAACAACCTTCGCCGCTTCCCAATATGCCCCAAAATTTTCAACGTCATGTGTCCATCGATAATGTTTTTTGGGAACCAAGAGCGTATGTCCTTTGCTTATTGGATATACATCTAAAAACCCCAGAAAATATTCGTCCTCATATACTTTATAGTTGGGAACTTCCTTCGTCACAATTTTGCAGAAAATACAGATGTCCATAAATCCATTATACAACCTAAGAGGTTGAGCGTTCCTACTTTTGCCCGCAGGTTGCCGTTAGTACGGGTCTTGCATGGTTGGCTATTCTCCGCTACAATACCCTTACATGAAAGAAAAACTCATTATTATTGGTGGTGGACCGGCTGGTCTTGCCGCAGCTATTTACGCCGCCCGCGCGGAAATATTCCCGCTGGTCATCGCCGGAGCTCCTGCCGGAGGTCAGCTCATGCTCACGTCGGATGTTGAGAATTTTCCGGGTTTTGACTCAATTTTGGGTCCTGAGCTTGTTGGAAAAATGCGCGCTCAAGCTGAAAAATTTCACACAAAATTCCGTGACGATAATGTAAAAAGTATTTCTGCTTCCAAAGATGGTCAAACCATTACGCTCTCCGACGGAGAACAGCTGGAATCAGAAACACTTCTTATTGCAACCGGCGCGTCTGCTTTGTGGCTTGGACTTCCCAATGAACAACGTCTGCGGGGTCGTGGAGTTTCTGCTTGTGCTACGTGTGATGGTTTTTTCTTTAAAGAAAAAGTGGTTGCGGTTGTGGGTGGAGGAGACACAGCCATGGAAGAAGCTCAAACGCTTACCCGTTTTGCAAAAAAGGTATATCTTATTCACCGAAAAGACTCTTTTCGAGCAAGCAAAATAATGCAAAAAAGAGTGCTGGAAAATCCTAAAGTCGAGGTCATGTTTAATACGCAAGTAACAGATGTCCTCGGGGAACAAAGAGTGGAGGGTCTACAACTTGATAACGGCACCACGCTAGAGCTTTCTGGCTTATTTATGGGTATTGGCCATAAGCCCGATACTGAATTTTTGAAAGATTCGGGAATTTTGCTTGATGAAAAAGGATATATAGTTACCGGGGGAATTTATGCATGGCGCACACTGCGTGAGGGAGCGCTCAAACTTCCCAAAGACGGACTTGATTTTTCATTCCAGCACGGCACAAATATTCCGGGAATTTTTGCCGCAGGCGATGTGGTTGATTTTGTGTACCGCCAGGCGAGTACCGCTGCAGGAATGGGCGTTGCTGCAGCTCTGGAAATAGAGCGATATTTGGAGGGTAATACGAAAGAATGGATTGATCCAAAAAATCCTTTATAGCACTATGAAGGGCTAAGATTGGGTATAATACCTCGATGTCACGTCACGAACATATTCATAGAGCGGGCATTGTTGAAGGTGAACCATTTGATTTTGTAAGCAAGCAGGTAACATCACAAGGAATAGTTGAACAGCCCATTTCTGAACCAGTCGAGCACATAACGGGAAATGGTTTCTTTGGAAGTGTTATTGTCTTGCCCGATTCGGTGATTAAAACTACTACCCCCGACGCGCTGCACGAAGCTTTACGTGTATTAAATTGGGACATACCCTTTCCTTCTCGAGCTTTTGAATCTGCTGCGCAATTAGACTATTTAGCAGGGAGAATTCTCCATCAAGCAGTTCCGATTTTTACTGATGGACAAGTTCATACCCCGCAAGCTCATGGATATGTTCGTGTGAGTCGAGAATTGGGATACGGGCAACATGCAGAGAGAACATACGGGAGAGGCACTATTTTTAACGATGGTGGAAAAGAAAACGCGAAAATTCGCCAAGCACGGCAGGATCTGTGGGGACTTGCTACAACACTTGGCTCAGAGCATGTTGCACAGGTTCATCCGCGCAATCCCTTTGGGAAACCTAATTTATGGCTTGCCCAGGACGGAAGTGTTATTTGGCACGATTATTTACCTGTGTTTAGGCACACCGCACATGTAAGGCCAATTTTGAACTTCGGGTTCCATGATGATGTTCGAAAAACGTTTGGTTCTTTAGGGTCGACATATAATCGTATCCATACAAGCATGCTTAGAAAGAGTCTTGCAAAACGATCGAGCAGTATTTCTTTTGAGGATTTTGACGGTCTTACAGAAGCGATGGAGCTATATGACGATGCCTCAAAACGATATCAAGATGCTATTTCGGGTGATCCTCGCAATCTTTACATTCAAGATGCACAAGAGAGGGGTTTAATTAGCCCACAACAAGCAGAACATTTACGTCGTTCTCCACGTGCTTTTGAAATATTTCGCACAAAAGAGGTTGCAAGGCTTGGAGTACAAGCGTTCTTAGATTTTTGTGGTGACTCAAAGCTAAAATTGTTGAGGAGTCCGGAATTTCACGAAAGTGTTTCAAAATTAGCAACGGACAGAAGTCATTTATCAAAAGCACTCGTGAACAACTCAATACTGCTCGGGATGAAACAGGCTCACGCGCAGGGTCTTGTTTCTACAGAGCAACTTGAGCAGGCACTTGAAAAGGTTTCTAGAAAAGATATGGCTGTGTATTTGGGTATGAGTACTTACTATATGGTGGTCGCTCGTGCTGTTGACGTGATGACGGTGCCTATGGGAGTGGCTGCAGCCACATCGGAAAATCCAGCTAGGAATATTGGATTAGTGTCTATTTTTAATATTTTTGCGCCCGGGATTCTTCGTGCGGTTTCTACGGCAGTAGTAGACACAATGTCGGAAACAGATCTTAAAAGAGCAGCGCGCACAACACTAATTCCTATGTATGGCACCTATGCTGCTATACCCGAGCAAATATATGTAACCTATGGGCAAAAAGCCGGAGAAATACTACACTATTCCGTTCGTGCGGTTGTTGCAGCTGTTTCAAAAATTGTTGGTGGTGGGTGGGGTAGCGACGCGGAAGAGAGGTTGTGGAGCATGATTGTGCGCTCACAACAAGACAAAAGCGAGTAATGACTGAGATATAATACGCACCATATGCTAGAAAGAGCGATTGGGGCTATACGTCGTGGATATCGGCCAGAACAGGCAGAGGAGGCAATTACAAAACTTAGAGAAGTTCGTGAGATTCTTGGAGGAGATGTTCCTATTGATCCTAATAATCGCCCGCGTCACTTTTTTGATAATGAGCGCACATCACTATTGGATAGTGGGTATGTTATTGTTGAACATTCTGGAAATACGTTACGCAATCTAATAGGACAGGTTTCACCAGATGTGAATCATAAGTTGAGGACCGTGCTTGATGTTAGGACACCACAACGATCAATTGCATTTCACCCACAATTTACCGAAGTGGTACCTGAAAATTTTATTGATCCAGAAGATATCCTTCTCTATTTTGATGAACGCGCTTTGTTTCTTGGTGAAAATGTACAGACCGGAAATAGATTGGGTGAGGTTTTCTTGGGTACCCCACGAGACTATCTTGAAACAGTGCTTTTGGTCCAGGAAACAGACAATTTATCAGTGTTTGGAGGTCCCATACTTACATCTGTAGGCGTAATGACAGTTAGTATCGAAGAGGATAATAGGAGAGTATTGGGTTGGGCCCTGAATTATAAGCTTGATGAATCTGTGCGATTAATCCCTCTTATTCAGCCTAAATCAAAATAATGACCCGTCTTTCGTGTCGGGGAGCCGGGAATTGAACCCGGACCGCACCACCCCCAGCGGCGCATTCTACCATTATACTACTCCCCGTACGCACAGAATTCGCTTACTATAAACGACGATATACGTTGTCCTAACGCCCTAAACCATCACTTATGGGACTTATAAGCCGTTGACATTGTCACAGTGATATTTTATCATGGGCCGTACCACCCGCAACACGTAAATGTACAGTATGTGCCGTCGGGTACAATCTATAAGTTCTTAATTTATTTATGGCAATAGCACAACAAGATCCTAAATCAGAAGCAGTTAGAATGGCAGTCGAAGCAATTCAAAAACAATATGGAAAAGGTTCCATTATGCGGTTAGGGGAGAGAACCTCAATGGCGATTGAAGTATATAAGACGGGTATTTTACCTTTGGATATCGCACTTGGAGTTGGTGGAATTCCAAAGGGACGTATTATGGAGGTGTATGGGCCAGAAGCTTCAGGAAAAACAACTCTTTGTTTAAATTTGATAGCTCAAGTACAGCGCGAAGGCGGTATTGCAGCATTTATTGATGCCGAACACGCACTAGACCCTGCATGGGCAAAAACACTCGGGGTTAATTTAGACGATCTTCTTATTTCCCAACCAGATACTGGTGAACAGGCACTTGAAATTACAGAGAGCCTGATTCGTTCCGGAGGAGTAGATGTGGTCGTTGTCGACTCAGTTGCGGCACTTGTTCCACGCTCGGAAATTGAAGGTGACATGGGTGACGCACAAATGGGAGTTCAGGCTCGACTTATGAGTCAGGCGCTTCGAAAATTAACGAGTGTCGTTTCTAAATCAAACACAACGGTAGTATTTACGAATCAACTTCGTATGAAAATTGGTGTTATGTTTGGAAATCCAGAAACCACTCCGGGTGGAATGGCACTCAAGTTTTACTGTTCGCTTCGTATGGACGTGCGTAAAATCGAAACACTTAAAAAAGGTGACCAAATTATTGGTTCCAAAACGCGAGTTAAGATCGTTAAAAACAAAGTTGCCCCTCCATTTAAAGAAGCAACATTTGTAGTCACTAAAGACGGAATCGATAAGGAAGGAAGCGTTATTGATGCGGCAATTGACCTGGGAATCTTGCAAAAGAGTGGTGCTTTTATTAAATACAACGACGAAGTAGTTGGTCAAGGTCGTGAGCAGGCTAAAGAGGCAATTGCGGAAGATAAAAAACTGCAAGAAAAAATTACTGCAGAGGTATACGCAAAAGCATTTCCAAAGGCTGGAAAAGAGTCGAGTAAGAGTTCTGAGAAAGACGCGGAGACTCCCTCTAAGGCAAGTAAGAAAGCGGCCGAGGAAGAGACAGAAGAATAAGCCTTTGTCGTCCTGATCGGTACCTTTGTCATCCTGAGCGACCGAAGGGAGTCGAAGGATCTCAGCATTGCTGGATACGCATATGACCGAACACGAAGCTGAACAAATCATATTTGGCATGAGCACAAAACTCATAAGTGGTAGACCGAGGAGTGTTCACGAAATGCAGCTCTATCTAAACAAAAAAGCTATTGAGTATGCTCTGGCGATTGCGGATAAAGAAACCTTCGTTGAAAGAGTTATTCAGAAATTGACAAAGTTAGATTTTCTGAATGACAACTCTTTTATAAAATGGTGGGTCGAAAATCGAAGTTCCTTTAGGCCGCGGGGGAAAAGAGGACTTATTGCAGAACTTCGTGCAAAAGGAATAAAACAAGATGATTTAGACGTATTTTTCTCAAAAAGCGAACTTGATGAAGTAGAATTAGCCAAACAAGTACTTCTCAAAAAACAACGAACACTCTCCATGTACGACCCTGCAACATATCGCAAAAAAGCCACCGATCTGCTTCTACGTCGCGGATTTTCTTTCGACGTCATCAAACATGCTCTCGTGTCATTTCGAACAGAGTGAGCAATCTCAGAACCCGGGATTTCTCGCCTTTCGCCAGTTGGCGAAGGCTCGAAATGACAAACAACTTCTTTTTGTAATCCAATAATCCGATCTGTGGTATAATATTCCCAATTAGAAATTATTTGTTATTTTTCGAATAAAAGCTACATGGTTACCACCGTTTATTTCCATCATCAAAACACGATTCATGCTTTCCGCCATTCAACTGGCGCCTGTTTTGCTGCAAAAATAATCGATTAACCCCTTCGCTTTTACTCGATCAACATTTTCGTATGAAATTATATAACCTTATTCCTGCGTTAAAGGAAAAAAAACAACACGCGCTTGATGAACTTGCGCAAAATCAAATTAAAGCTCGAGAACTTGTTTTAAAAGCTCAAGAAGAAGCGGTTCAGATTAAACAAAAAGCCGAAGATCAAGCACAGGCTGCTACAACCGAAATTGTAGAGCTTGAAAAAAAACTTCGAAGTCAGCAACAGAGTTTAGATTCCCAGGTTGCAAACAGTAACGCTGAAAAAGGACGTCTTGAAAAAGAAAAAGCCGAACTTGCAGCAAAGCGCGATGAAGTATTGGCTAAGCTTGAAAAAGTTGCTAAACTCGATGCTGCTGCAGCAAAGGAACTCATTCTAAAAGGGTGGGAAGAAAAATTAAAGGAAGAAATTGCTACTAAAATTAAAGAAAGTGAAGCGGAAGTTAAGGCAACGGCTGATGAAAAAGCTCGAGAGCTTTTGGTTGATGCCATGCGATTTGGAGCTGTTGATTATGCTGCGGAATATACACTTTCAACTGTTTCGCTTCCAAGCGAAGACGTAAAGGGTCGTATTATTGGAAAGGAAGGTCGAAATATTCGTGCCTTTGAACTGGCCACTGGCGTTGATGTTGATTTGGAAGAAGAGGGAATTATTAAATTCTCATCATTCGATGGTGTTCGGCGTGAAATTGCTCGCGTTTCTATGGAGCGTTTGCTTCGCGATGGCCGAATTCAGCCAGAACGAATCGAAGAAATCGTACATAAAACCCGTGAAGACATGGATAAAATTATTGCCAAAGCCGGAGAAGATTTGTGTCATCAGGTTGGACTTTATTCAGTTCCACCCGAACTTATGAAAATGTTGGGTAAATTCAAATATCGTTTCTCATATGGTCAAAACATGATTCTTCATACGCTTGAAGAAACTAAAATTGGAATTGCGCTTGCGCATGAACTGGGCGCAGATGTAAACGTGGTTAAACTTGGTTGTTTGTTCCATGATATAGGAAAGGTCATTATGGATAAAGAAGGTTCGCACGTCACGCTTGGAGTGGAGTTGTTGAAGCAATACAAAATTCCACAACACGCGATCGACACAGTTGCTTCACACCACGAGGATATTCCTTTTGGGTCAGTAGAAGCAGTGATTGTATATATTGCTGATGCAATTTCAGGAGGTCGACCAGGTGCTCGACATGAAGACTTCCAGGAATACTTAAAGCGAATAAAAACAATTGAAGATATTGCGAAATCAAAGAGCGGAATAGCTGATGCATATGCATTGCAAGCTGGTCGCGAGCTTCGCGTAATCGTAAAACCCGATGATATTTCCGATGCGGAAATGACCGTACTTGCCAACAAAATGAAAGATGAAGTGGAAGAAAAATTCCCAACTTTCCCAGGGCAAGTCAAAATTACCATCATCCGCGAGACGCGTGCTTTTGCAACAAGTCATTCCTGATATAGATTGTTACAATAGGACTGCAAAAATATAGATTGACAAGAGGCCTCAAACTCTCTACCATAGTTTTATATATTAACGTGGGAAGGGGGTGGATTATATGACAAAAGCCGACCTAGTTGCACAAGTTGCAAAAAAAGCAAATCTTACATCAAAAGCTTCAAAAGATGCAGTATCTGTAGTTTTTTCTACGATTTCTGATGCTATGAAGCGCGGAGAAAAAGTAGTGGTAACCGGTTTTGGAACATTTTTGGTTCGCAAACGCGCAACCCGAAAAGGACGAAACCCACAAACTGGAGCAGAAATTCAAATTCCTGCTACCAAAACACCAGGGTTTACTGCTGGAAAATCGCTTAAGCGATTAATTAAGTAATTTTTACCTTTATTATCAAAAGAGGGTGGCTAGGTAGTCGCCCTCTTTATTCCTATTCCAACTCCTAAAAACGCTGCTAACGCAAGTTGATTTTGAATTAACGTTAGCCAGTAATGATCAAGCATTCCAGTGATAACGATCACGGCTATGATAGAGAGTAGCACACGCTTCTTGTTAACCCTGAGCGAAGCCGAAGGGTCATCCTTCTTCTTTCCTTTTATCTCTCTCCACGCAATGAGAGCTATAACAGCACTTAGTAATAATCCTGCCTCACTTATAAACAGCAAGAAAATATTATGTACCGGCTGCAGGAAAAAATAGGGAAGCTGTTGACTCATAACACTCTGGGAATACAACGAGTTTCCCAGGCCGGTTCCGAAGAATGGATAATTTGCAATCGTATGGAGAGAGGATTGGGTTAACGCAACTCTCTTGTCGAGCGATGCGACGTCAGATTTCCCACTAAGAAAAATGAGAGAAATGATACCCAACATAAACACGCGACCCCATTTGCACCACCGACAATTTATTTTTAAAACACGGAGTACGTAATAGAGCGTGGTGAGTAACACGGCTCCAATAGCCACTTTCGAAAACGACATGAGCACTAAAAATCCACTTAATAGTAATATTCCATACCTCATTATCTCTATACGTCGGGGGAGCTTAAGCTGGCTCATCAAAAAAAACACATAAGACAATGCGTAAAATCCTCCTAAACTATTCGGATGTGAGAATGTTCCGTATGGGCGCAAAGCGATTGTGTCGAAGAGGGAAATGGTTGCAATTCCAGGCGTGGAAATAGAGAATGCTCGCTCGCCGAGCCAATAAAAAATTCCATGCGCACTATGCTGGGCGGATATTTGATAAATTGATAATCCGAATTGAATTACTACTCCAATAAACAACGGTTTTACGAGCCCCCGGAGCTCGTAAAGGTTTCGGACAAGAACAAACACCACCCACATCTCCACATATCTCACTGCCATATACAGAGCCATAATCGGTTCCTGTGCTAATACAATATTCATTCCCACCAGAGCGAGTACTGTTATCCCTAACCACTTTGTCACCATGTCTCTCTTTGTCATCGCGTCTCCCTTTGTCATTCTGAGCGATACCTTTGTCATTTCGAACGCAGTGAGAAATCTCAGAGCGTTGACTAGGGATCCCCATACCACCTTCCAATTAACTACCATTAGCGCAACAACTACAAAATCTATCAAATAGAGAGTAGGCGCTAAATAATCTATCCTGACCCCATTCACATACGAAAAATCCAAAAAGAAATGTTTCCCTAGTTGTGTTGGGAGGAGGAGGAAAAACAGAAAGAATAATAAAGAGTTGATTTTCTGAATACGCATGCCACATTTTATCATTCCTCAGTGACGTTCTGAATGCTTTGAAGAGTTCTAATAAAACAACATCAATAACGTTGAAGTTAAAATATAAACCTATAACACGACCATATGCTATAATATAGGACATAAAAACATGTCAAAAGAAGATCATTTTACCGGATTCCCTTCCCAATTAGACACCAGCACTACAGATCGTTTAATTAAGCCTGATTTAAACAGTGCTGTCGCTTTGCAGCGAGAACTATATTTACTATCAGCAATAACCGAGGATCAAGGTCTTATAATTAGATTCCCCGAAGATGGAGAGGTGCTCCCGGGAGCGGTTAAGCAAGGAGCGCAGATTGATGAAATACGCAAGCGAGAACTTGTTAAAATTGCTCAAGATGGAAACGCGCGCTATTTAGAAATCAAAAATGCCGGGGCAAGCCCTAGTGAATCAGACCTACATAAAATTGAGCACGGAAGACTCGCGGTCGCACGAATTTTGTTGGCCGACATGAGGGTAATTAGTAAGACTGTAAGAAGGTACGCAGCCTCAGGGATTCCCATACAAGATCTCCTACAGGTGGGATTCCAATCATATCAAGAAAACATATATAGATTTGATATGGCCCGTGATGTTACGCTATTAACATATTGTTTAGGTTTAGTAGAGCGGGATGTGCAGAGATTTGTTCAGGGATATGGTGGTATGATTCGTCTCCCGCGCCACGTTCATACAGACCTACACTCCATACAAAAGGCGAGACAGGAGCTCCAGCTTAATGGAAACATAGATCCTACTTTGGTGGAAATTGCCGAAGCCTCTGGATTATCGATAAAGAAAGTAATGCGGCGTTTAAATTTGCCGAGAATCACGTCATTAGAGATGACAGGGAGTCGATCAGGAGATGTTTTAGAAAGACATATTAGAGACATTTCTCAAGAAGCCGATGTAGAAGGTTTGGTGTTGGAAGAGATGGACCACGAAACTATGTCGGATCTGGTAAGTTCGCTACTTAATGTTGTTACTCCTCGAGAGCTGGAAATAATACGACTTCTTTATGGACTAACAGAAGATGGTGTTGAGTTGTCACAAGCCGAGATTGCAAGAAAGCTTGGGGTAGCGAGAAACGCGATCCATCAAAGCAAGGAAAGAGCCTTTGCTAGAATTAAGAGAGAAATGCAGCGTCGAGGATTGAGCTCATAAATAGTGTATACAATCTAATTGTATACCCAATCTACTGATCACAGTTCGCATAACAAAACTAGGAGGTGCTTTGTATTAAATTGCGCGGGACTGTTCCCAATACTCGTGAATCAGCACTTACTAATCGATTATCGCCTATAACAAAATATGAATCAGCGGGAATGCGTTTTTCGGCTGAAGAAGGCATGTATGTTCGCGAAGTACATCCTGGTATACTTTCTCAATGAACACGAAGCAGAAAGGTATAATTGCAATTATTGGCCTTGCGCTCATTCTTTCCCTCACAGGCTTGTTTGCCAGAATACTGGGTGAATTTTTCACTCCATTGCAACAAGTATATTTGCGTGTTGGCATTGCTTTCGTGCTTAGTATTGTCGTTTTTGCCAAACACATTGATTATAAAAAATTAGTGCGAATTACAGCTGGGGAATGGAGACTACTTGTTCTTCGGTCACTTTCAACATATTTGTTAGGGGTTGTTCCGTTTTCAATAGCAGTAGGTATGGCGAAATTAAGTACGGTAGCTTTTATTGATTCGCTCCCAATTGTTGCGTTATTAGGAGTTCTGGTTCTAGGGGAAAAATTGACTCGGTCAAAAGCACTCTATTTATTCACGGGCTTCTTGGGAGTTATGCTTGTTTCTGTTAAGGACTATGCATCTTTGTTTAGCTGGGGGACAGGAGAGATGTTGGCACTATTTTCAATAGTATTTGTATCGTTAGGTCAGGTATTACGTAGTAAACATACACAACTATTGAATAACTATGAAATTTCTTCGTTACTCCTGTTTATTGCAACTATTGTATTGTGGGCACTCTCACTACTGCTTGGAGAACGCGTACATATTCCAGTAAGCACATCTGTTTACTACGCTCTTTTGGGAGCAGGAGGAATTAATGTTGCATATCAATTAGCAGCAAATTATGGCTTTGAAAAAATCGAGGCAGTTTTGGCGAATAACCTATTAACGCTTTCTCCACTTTTTTCAATAATTCTTGGAATTCTGTTTTATTCGGAAGCCCCTTCGGTAAAAGAATGGATTGCAGGCGCAATCATTATTATAAGCGCGTATAAGATGAATAGAATTGCAGAATAACGCGCTCTAACAGCACTTTCCTGTATAATATGTCTTCATGAAAAACAATTTAGAAGCGTTATGGACACCGCCAAGAGCAGAAGAGTATCGCCAGTATATTATTTCAAATCGCGATATGCCGCCGCTACAAGTTGAACAATTGGAGACGCAATTGTTAGTGGGGGGGGCGAGAATAGGTCTTAAAGCACCGGTTGCTGGAGATTTTACTCTGGCGCTTGTATATAAACAACATTTAGGTGCAGTTATTAGTTACGAAGAGTGTGATAACGACGATTTAGAAGTTTTACAACTTCAAGGAGCAAAGCAAAAAGGGATTCGTGTTTCAGCAGGAATGCGATGGGTAGACCATTTTGCAGACCAATCCATAAAATTTATTCAAGATCCCGGTACAACTTATACTAGGTTAGTAATTCCAACAGTAATAAATATGCGGGGAATTGGGAATATGACAGACGAGGCAATGACTAGATATCGCGAATTTGTCCATTCATCGGACATGAAATATTCTAAAGAAGAGCGATTATTTGTTCGCGATTTTCCTAACAAGCGTCGGGAAATCTGATTGTTTCATTAATTCATTCTGTGTAGAATTGTTTTATGGCAGAAGATGGAGAATCTTCAAGAATTACTAGGGCTAATGGACTAAGGCTAGAAGCCGGAAGTGGTCTTGCTGGAATGAGAGCGGTCGTAGGTCAAAACGCTCTTGGTGGGCCAAGAGATCTTCGGTCAGGAATGGAAGCAGATTTAGAAGTGACCAATGCTCGTCTTGATGAAGCCGAAAGACGAGTTGGTGGACTATCTCAAGAACAAGTTGCGCGTACTCAAAAAGGAGCGGAACTGTTAGATCAATTAGCCGGCGAAGTTGGTTATCAATTACCTCCTTCAGCATCTGTCGTTGTTGAAGTAGTACCGGCGGCTGCAGAAAGAAAGTCCGCTTCTTCTTCGATTCTTAGTATATTCAGGAGTCTGTTTAAGAAATGATCTTTGGTGGAGATGCCGGGAGTTGAACCCGGGTCCGAAAGGGCAATTTTACAATCGTGTAGCCAGGTGTAGATGATTTATACGCTTTTTATATAATCAACAATTTTAAAAAGCGACAATTGTTTGTTCTTGTCTTGCGATAAGATCTTTGAAGCGTGTAGTAAACTAGCTTTAAAACCCACACACTACGCACCCTGTATTGGTTGGCGCCTTCTTTCTGTAAAACACAGAGTAAAACGTGAAAGAAAACGGGTCTTAGCAATTAAGTTTATGCAAATGCATAACCGTAACCGTAAGAACCTACAGACTTGTTATCTGCATTTAGTATGCTATTTAACGAATAGCTCCGACCTGGCGATTTGTAAACGTGCGATCCTCCCGTCGATACCGTTCATCCCCAATTAGTTCTTAATATATTCTTTTAACTCTTTTTCAGCCTTCCTATCTTCGTCTTTTCGCTGTTCTACTCGCTTAACTTCCCACGATTTTTTACCTTTGGCAAGTGCGATTTCGAGCTTAATTAAGCTCTTTTTATTATAGCATGCTATAGGTACAATGGTCAAGTTAGGGGCACTTTTCAACTTTGTTTGTAATCGGAGTAATTCAGAGCGTTTTAGGAGTAGCTTACGTGATCGGCTAGGATTATAATCTTGTGGCCGTGAGAATTTGTAGATTGAAACTTCCGCATTAACCAAAAATAATTCATTATCTATAAATCGTACATATGCTTTTTCAAGACGCATACTGCCAGTTCGGATTGCTTTTACTTCTGCACCCGTCAATACAATCCCTGCCTCATATTTTTCAATAGGCGTATATTCGCGATGTAATGTTTTATTAGCAACTCTCATAGCGCATATTATACGAGAACGAGCACAAAGTTTCACTGAACTGGGTCAAATCCACCTTTGGCGTATGGGTTACATCGTGCTATTCGTTTTACAGCAAGCCAAGAACCGCGGGAAACACCATATTTTTGAAGAGCATCAATTGTATAATCCGAGCATCGGGGAGAGTATCGGCATACTGACGATGGCCCCAAGAGTGCATGTGAAATAGGATTGTCTAAAATTGGAAATTTTTGGTATGTGCGAATAAGATATATTAATATATGTTTCATAGTATAATAATACCATGAAAATCACTGTTGTAACGCTCTTTCCGAAGCTTTTCCAAGCTTTTTTGAGCGAAAGTATTGTAAAACGCGCCATTGATAAGCAATTGGTCGATATTCAGGTTGTTAATTTGCGGGAATTTGCAAAAGACTCCTATGGATCCGTTGACGATCGGCCTTATGGTGGAGGAGCGGGTATGCTTTTGCGTGTTGACTGTGTTGTTGATGCGCTTAAGAGTATTGAATCAAGTAGAGCCGAAGGTGGGGTCTCAAAAAAAATTCTCACTTCCGCAAAAGGAACGACGTATTCTCAGAATAAAGCAATCGAATTTTCAAAACTATCTCATTTGGTAATTATTGCCGGGCATTATGAAGGCGTTGATGAACGCGTTCTTGATTATATCGATGAAGAAGTATCTATTGGCGATTTTGTTATGACCGGTGGGGAAATTGCTAGCGCAGCGATTATTGATTCGATTGTTCGATTAATTCCCCAGGTGTTAAAAAAAGAAGCTGCAACTGAGCAGGAAAGTTTTTATGAAGTTGCGGTGAGAGATTTGATGAATGTCGTACCACATGACGAGAGATTAGTGGAGATAAATAAGAAAGGAATCGAAGCCCTTAAGCTTTTAGAATATCCCCACTACACACGACCTGAGGAATATGATGGGAAAAAAGTTCCCGAAATTTTGCTTTCGGGAAACCATACCGAAATTGAAAAATGGAGAATGCGACAAACATACTTATTGACCAAAGAAAAACGCCCTGACCTACTCGACGTGGCAACCTAAGAGGTTGACGCCGCATTGCCAACCTAAGAGGTTGCCAAAACTCCTTTGAATTTTTATTCGATTTGGTGTATCATAGTGCTCCGTATGGATTATCTTAAAAGATTTCCCTTTCGCAAATATATTACTAAGAAAAGAAACCAGATTTTTCTTGCCGCGGTTTTAGTATTTCTTATTCTACTTTCAATAGCAAGTTTCTTTTACAAATCTCCAAACACCATCTCATTCGTTCGAGTTCCCAGTAATATTACACCCCAAAAAGACGACATTTATACGATTCGCTCACTTGCAACCCAAATTGCACCAGTTCAATATTTAAATTGGTCCGATAAAACAAAAAAAACAATTGGTCCTGAAACAAAAATTTTAATTTATTTCGATACTAATACTCCAGTTACAAAACTACAGATTGACGAAATTGAAAAATTTATCAATCGCGGAGGTTCTGCTATTTTCATGGTCGATGGAATTTACATTCCTCAAGGAAATAAACCAGGCCCTTCATCACATAATTTATTTAATTTTTTTGAAAAGTATGGAATCGAGTTACAAACAAATTTGCTCGTTTCTCAAACAAATGCTGTCGCAAATATTTATACCGATAAATCAGCATTTTCATCGGCGTATCCGCTGTGGATTAAAACATCCAACTTTAAGAAAACATCATCGGTATTTGAATCAATAACTGCATTAACATTTCCATGGAGTTCGTCGATCAATGTTGTTCCGAGTAAAAACGCAAAAACAGAAGTTCTCGTTTCGTCTGAAAAAAATTCATGGATCCAGCAAAACGAATTTAATTTGGCACCTAATGAAATTCCAATAATCTCTGCTGATCAACAAAATATTCAGAAGGTTATTGTGCAAGCAACTACAAAATCAGGGGGACGACTATTGGTTATACCATCATCGCGTTTTGTTCGAGAACAGTTTTTAACAATGCCCGCCGAAAATGCAACTTTCTTGGGAAATATTTTGCGCGAATATAATACAAATTCACCAACTCCTGTTATGCAAAAAATATCTCAGATCCTATATATATTTGTTGGGATAGGGCTCATGGCATTTACCTACTACTTGTTCACGTTATGGCGAACCAAACACGCTCGCCGCTAAACATCTTTCAGATTCTTAAGAATATTTTCTTTCCTAAATTTTGTTTTGGATGTAATAGGATAGGTGCATATCTATGTAAAAATTGCGCTAAAACTCTCGTGTTAAGTAATAGTGATTTATGTATGTACTGTAATAAAAGTACAATGGCGGGAATTACTCATGTCGGATGCAAGAAGTATTTTGGACTCGATGGAGGTATAAGTATTTTTCGATACGAAAGTTTGTTGCAAAAGCTAATCAAAAAAATAAAGTACGGATTAGTATACGATGCGGTTGAAGATATCATTGGTGTAATTCCAAATAGCACATTTGACAAGATTCTCTTTTACAAATCTTTATCTCCAGATATTTCCTTTATCCCAGTTCCATTACATAGGAAAAGAAAAAAAGATCGAGGATTTAACCAATCAGAAAAACTTTTTCAAAACATTGCGGAAAAATTAAATATACCAATACAAAATGAAATCGTCATAAGGGAGAAATATACAACGCCGCAAGTAGAAATGAAATCAAAAGAAGAACGAGAAAAAAATATTACTGGCGCATTTTATGTAACAAAAAATATTTCAGGAAAAGATTTCATTATTTGCGACGATGTATGGACTACCGGAACAACAATAACGGAACTTTGCAAGGAATTAAAAAAGAAAGGAGCAAAAAATATTTATGCATTGACTATTGCCCGAGTTTATTTGTAATATAAAAGTAGGCGAAACTTTTATTATTTTGAAATATTTGGGGGGAGGTGTATTGATATGGCAAAGAAAAATGCAGGACTCGTTGGAATGGTACTTGCCGGTGTTGCCGCAACTGTTGCGGGAATATTTTTTTCAAAAAAAGAAAATAGAACTAAAACAGTAAGAGTTGCAAAGAGCCTAGGAAAAAAAGCAATTGCAGCTGAGAAAAAATTGGTAAAAAAGGTCACTTCTAAGAAACCAAAGACGGCTAAAAAAGCAAAAAAGAAGACTGGTACAAAGAAAAAGTAAGACTGTTGTGACGGCCCAAAGTCCCATAAATGGGACTTATAGACCGTAGACTTCAAAAAAAAGAGTCAGTATCATATGCACCCATATGAACCGACTCTTTTTTAGTTTGGCAATATCAGTGTTTTCAGTCACATTCTTGTCGCTATTCATTTTCGTTTCCCCAATTATTGCTGCGGAAACGACATATTCATTATCTGAAATCTGGAAAGGGTATGGATCTGGTCTGGGATATTTTGATTTCCCCGTTGATGTGTATGTTGATTATGATGAAAGAGTTTTGGTTGCGGATTATTTGAATAATCGAATTCAATTATTTAATCAGAATGCGCAAGTTCTTTCAGCATGGACTGGTTTTAAGAATCCCGAAAAAATCGCACAAGGAAGTGACGGAAATTTTTACATTGCCGACACAAATAATCATCGCATTGTGAAACTTGATAAAAATGGCACCTATTTAACGGAATGGCGTGGTGAGCAAGGTGGAAACTTTACTCCACGCGGAGTAGGTATTGCCGTGAGCCCAGATAATTATGTGTACTCAGTGCATGCAGATAACTATATCGAAAAATTTGATTCAGTTGGGAACCCGATTACTTCATGGGGAACGAACGGAGTTTTAAATATTCATGCTCGTTTGGAAGCTGTGAGAGTTGACTCGCAAGGATACGTGTATGTTATGGCAAACGACTCAATAATGAAGTTTACACCACAAGGAATACGTCTTGCACAATGGGGCTCGTTTGCATTTGCACAAGACTTATTTATCGATCAAAACGACAACATATTTGTCGCAAATACATATAAAAATAGGGTTGAGAAATATTCTAAAGACGGTCAACTATTAACCATGTTTGGCGAAGGCATTCTTAATGTCCCCCATGGCACTGGAGTTGATAGGCGGGGCAGAGTGTACGTTGCAGATGCGCGAAATCATCGCGTAGTCGTGTTTACACCTTCTGCTCCGCCGCCCTTTATTTTAGATATTCCGTTGGTTAAGCAAACCAATCAATTGTGGGCAAATGAATTGTATGGCAACGCAGATAAACAGCCTTTGAATTGCGGTAAAACAATTGCCGATTGCGGGTGTGTTATTACATCTTTGTCAATGCTTTTAAGCTTTCACGGCGTTACCAAAAGTCCCGATGGAAAACAAACAAGTCCTCTAGTACTTAATGAGTACTTTAATAAAAATACCCAATGTGTTTCTTCAGGGTGCGTGAGTCAAGGATATGCATTTGGAAATGTCATTTGGTCTGCAGCCGATCGATATTCGGCTGATTCAAATAAAAAATTTGGAACTCAAAAAATTGTTTCTTTCAGTGATGCAAAAAGCACGGAATGGGATCCAAAAACAGTCGCGGAGGATATTAAGAATGATCAGCCTGTCGTTGCAAAAGTTCAAAACAATGAACACTGGGCGCTTATTACCGGAATAGATCAGGAAACATTTGTTGTTAACGATCCGCGAAATGATATTTCGAGATTAAATCAAAAACCTTATTCGAACAGTGCGTTCGGAATAAGGCGCTATAAAAAAACAGCGAGCGATTTTAGCTCTCTTGAATTTACCACAAAGTATCCGGGGAAAATTCAAGTAACCGATCCAAAAGGAAGAGTAAATGAGGAAATTCCAAACGCCAATCTATCTTCCTCGCTCTTATCATCAAGTAATAATACGGTAACTATTGGAACGCCTGTGGCAGGAGAATACATTGTTTCTCTTACATCTGACTTGCTAGACATTCCTCTTGCGGTGCACGCGTCTGACAGTTCTGGGACATTGAAAATTAAAGTTTTTGAACAACATAATCCATATACGGAACAATCAACACACAAATATAAACTTATTTACAATCCTCAGCCTGCACAAACCATCCTAAAATTAGGCGTAACAATTGATATTGAACCACACGTTAAGAATAATGTTGGATTTTGCAATAATTCAGGCCTTATGATCCCGATTGCTGTACTAGGAACAGACATGTTTGATGTTAAAGATATTAATGATAATTCGGTTGCATTCGCTGGAGCTAGAAACATATTTATCAATCCAATTACGCATAAAGCGTTTCATTTAACCCAAGATATTAATAGAGATGGTAGGCCGGACGCAGTATTCAATTTTAAATTGAAAGATACATCGCTTTTGTGTTCTTCAACCTCGGCCACACTTACTGGATTACTCAAAGATGGTATGAATTTTCAAGGATCGGATATTATACAAATGATTAAAGCCAAGCCAAAAAAGTAAGATGCTAACCACTGTATATTCAGCAGCAACAGTGGGACTGGACGGAGTGTTGATTAAGGTTGAAGTTGATGTGGCGAGTCGTGGATTTCCGGCATTTAATATTGTAGGACTTCCCAATAAATCAATTGAGGAATCAAAAGAACGCGTAAAAACTGCGATTCATAATTCCGATTTTGAAATGCCGGAGTCCCGAATTGTTGTGAATTTAGCACCAGCAAATATTCCTAAAGAGGGGTCGTTATTTGATTTACCCATAGCTGTTGGTATACTCGCCTCATCGGGTAATTTAGAACGAGATTTTGTAGAGAACTCATTATTTATTGGAGAACTATCCTTAGAAGGTAAAATTCAACCTGTTTCTGGAGTGCTTCCCATTACTATTCTTGCAAAAAAAGAGCACATTAAAAATATTATTGTACCTCGGCAAAACGTCGCGGAAGCAGCAATGGTTGAAGGAATTTTTGTGTATTCATTTGAAAAACTTACCGATCTCATACTTCATCTTAATAAGATCAAAATCAAGGAACCTCATCAGTATATTTCATTACGTTCAGTTCGAAGAAAAAATAATTACGAAAGTGATTTTTCAGCTATTCATGGTCAGCAACAAGCTAAAAGAGCCCTCACAATTGCCGCAGCAGGTTTTCATAATATTCATTTAAAAGGTCCTCCCGGAGGAGGTAAGACGCTCATGTCGCGCGCATTTCCTTCTATATTACCCGACATGGATGAAGAGGAAGCGGTAGAGGTTACTAAGATATATTCAGTAGCTGGTCAAAATACTGACGGTATTATTCGAACAATTCGTCCATTTCGGGCACCACATCATACGGTTTCTCGAATTGGCCTTATTGGGGGAGGCGCAAAACTTACGCCGGGCGAAATTTCACTGGCCCATCGTGGAGCGTTATTTCTTGATGAATTTCCAGAGTTTCCACGGAGCGTTATTGAGGCCTTGCGACAGCCAATCGAAGACGGGGTAGTATCTATATCTCGTGCAACTGGGTCGGTTACGTTCCCTGCAAAATTTTTACTTATTGCTGCTTCAAACCCCTGTCCGTGTGGATTTCTGGGGCATCCTAAAAAGAGGTGTCATTGTAACGTGTTCCAAATAAGTCAGTATAAGAAAAGGGTATCGGGGCCGATTTTAGATCGAATTGACATTCACGTAACGGTTGGGCCAGTTAAAGAGGAGGATCTAGTGAGCGAAATACACGAAGAAGCTAGTAAAAGCATACGTGAAAAAGTGCAAAAAGCCCGCGAAATTCAAATGAAGCGTTTTGGTTCCAGTGGGTTACGGACAAATAGTGAAATGAGCGCCGCCGATATTCGAAAATACACAACTATGGAGCCAGAAGCATCAAGTCTTCTTACTCAGGCAATCTCTCGACTTTCCCTTTCAGCCCGGTCATATTTCAAAATTATTAAACTGTCGCAAACAATCGCAGATTTGGAAGGAATTAGAGCGATTGGTGTTAGTGAAATTTCTGAGGCACTTCAGTATCGAGTACGGGAAGAATAGAAACTTGTCAGCTTGGAATACGCATCATTGTAAAACCCGCAATAATTACAGGTGGTACTTTTAGATGTCCAATTTCATCTGGAAGCTCGAATATTGTTCCATCTTCATTTGGATTTGCTTCTACCCATTGAGCGGTTTGAAGAACAGAGTCGGAAATAAAGCTCCTTGGATCGATAGGTAACGAACCCCATACGTGCGATAGGAATAACTCGTCTGGTCTTTCGCCTACGCGTGGTTCCCATGCGATTTGAAACAAACCTCTCCGGTTAGATTGCATTAAGCTACCATTGGTACGAATCCCTACGTATGTAAGAGATGAATGTATTGGAGCAGACCTGTCTAGTCCGCGTTTCCGATTGAATTGTGGCTGAAGAAAGCCAATAATCCTATCAATTCCATCGACGCCTTGTAAAGGGGCCGCAATAAGGATTCCATTACCATTCTCCACATCTGGTAGCGTCCTCTCAGCAATTGACCCGAGAGGCTTGGCAGCAAGTCCTTCTAATACATTTTCGCGAGTAAATCCAATCATACCAGGCAGAACGTCTCTCCCCTTATCTGCTTCAGTCATCCCCCATGTTGTCCAGCCTTCACTTGCCATAGCAGTTCGCTCTAAACGCAGACCAATTTTTCCTCTTTCGGATGCACTCATATATTTATATGATACCAAACAGAGCAGTCTACTGCAAAGGAATGAAACTCATTATTGTTTTTACACAACTTTCTGCTATACTATAGCTTGATCAAACCGATCAAGGAGGACGAATTAACGAAATGCCAACAAAAAAAGCTGCTACTACTAAACCCGCAAAAGCTACCGAAACCGTAGTTCAAAAAGAAATTAAGGCAAAAAAACCACTTTCAGGTTCTATGGCTGATTTGCTTAGTAAAAATTCTTTCAAACCACCAAAAAAAGGATCTGAAATTGAAGGAAAAATCATTGCTATTACAAAAAAGAGCATTTTATTCGACATCGGATGGAAATCATATGCAGTTTTAGGACAACTCGAGGCTGCTGACCTTTCAACATACTTACCATTCTTTAAAGTAGGAGATATGGTAAAAGTTCGGATCGTTGTTGAAGAATCAAAAGAAGGATATCCGGTCGTTTCAATGCGCAAATTCTTTGAAAAAGGTAAGTGGGACATTTTGGAAGAAAAACAAAAAGGTGAAGAAGAAATTGACGTATTATGTGGTGATTATGGCAAAGGTGGCGTATTCATTGAATTTATGGGAATTCGAGGAGTCATTCCAAAAATCCAACTTACCAAAGATTTCATTAATAATCCTGAAAAACTACGAGGACAAAAGGTACGTGTAAAAGTTCTTGAAGTTGACCGTGCAAAAAATAGACTCGTTGTTTCTCAAAAAGCTTCAGTTATGGGCTTGTCATATAAAGATCTTCATAAAGAATTCGATAGTATTAAGGTCGGCGAAAAATATAAGGCTACCATTATTGGATTTACTGAATTTGGTGTTTTTTGTGAAGTTGGAAATATTGAAGGACTTATTCATATTTCTGAAATTTCATGGAAGAAAATCAGCGATCCAAAGACTCATTTGAAGGAAGGGGAAACAATTGATGTGGTTGTTGTTGAAAAGAATCTTGAAAACTTTAAATTAAATCTTTCAGTGAAGAGACTTAGTAAAGATCCTTGGGATGATGTTGAAAAGAAATACCCAACCGATAAAGAATTCGAAGGCGAACTTATTCGTCGAGAAAAATATGGCTACATCGTTCGACTAGAACCAGGTATCGAAGGACTTATTCATATTTCCAAGATTACTAACGATAAAGAACTTCCTATTGGCGACAAAATTAAAGTATATGTAGAAAAGGTTGACACCGTTCAACGCCGCATGAGTCTCATTTTGCTCCCTCATGAAAAACCCGTTGTATACCGCTAAAGTATCTCTCGATCTTGCATCTATGTGAACTAGTCGTCGTTTGAAGAGGGAGTTTTTCTTGAAAACAATCTGTATTTGTTTGCCTCTCTCTGCTGATTCCATTTTTGTACTAATCCTCCGTCAAAATTTTCACTGCCGGGAGCAACCCTGAATACGCTTTCATCATTAGGATCACGCTCGAGAGTGATCGTTCGTGCGGTGCTTACAGAAGGTTTCTGAGTGCGAAAGTCAGGATTAGTAAAATATGTACGGGCTGATTGTCCAGAAAAATTTCCGCCCATGGCTTCAGTATCGACAGCATCAATAAGTGACATTCCAACGAGTTTGCCGGTCGGATCAAATTTCCATTCTTGTCTTTGAATCGATCTTCCGAGTCCAGTATATGTTATTACCGTACCACCATCTACGTTATTAAATGATGATTCCACGACCAATGTCCCTGCATCTGCTTGGGCTTCCCGTTCAAATTGTGCTCGATTCGTTGCTCTGAAATGACCTTGTTCTGAACGACGCAGAGGGGTGGATATTTGTATTGCCCGACTCGGTCTGATTCGGTCTAACAAGCGCTCCCGAACATGAACAATGCTGGTTGATTGCTGTCCATCTTCATGCGGAAGATGAGCTGTTACTAATTCTCCTAATCGCTGTAATTTGTAAGCCGGAAGACTTTGCCTCCCATCCGATAACGGCTCCTGCATGAGTTGGTTGATTTCGGCGATGATTTCTGGTGGCGTTCCAGGATCCAGATGATCTGCGATATTCCAATCTGGTCTACTTGATGTAGGCGATCCATGTCGTATTTCCCAGCCCAAATGACTATTAACGATTTCCTCGAACATTTTGTTCGCGCGGGCTCTTTCATCAGGCGCAGCGGAGATATCTCTATATTTGAGTGGATCAATTGGTGAATATCTGTCGGCATTTGGCATAGTTTGCTGGGCCTCAGGATGTTCTGCTAAGAACCGTTCTTTTGCAGCATGCCATAAAAACCACGACTTACTTTGTCCATATACACTCGGTTCGATTGCTATTTGATCACAAGCTTTACGCAATTCCTGGACCGCCTTTCGTGCTTCAAGAACTAACGTGTCCTCACCATACTTCAGTATCATCGCTCTGAATTCCGCAGTGTATCGTTGAGCGCTTAAGCTTCCACTTAGATAGCTCTCGTGTTCTTGGGGTGTTTGAGGTGATACGTCATTATATGAAAGATATTCTATATATGTGGGCAAGAGTTCACCGCTTTGAAATGCTTCTGCTTCCTGATCTGCAATACTCATAGGTTGATTGTATCAGAACGCCTTTACGAATTAAATTCAATTACTATTAAAACCCGTTGTATACCGCTAAATAATTTAGTATAATACATATTGCCTTGGTGATTTCTGGCATTTTTGGAACCATCTCTTCTCATCTCGAACAGAGTCATGAAACGAAAATGCGCCTACGATACTCAGTGCTTTATGCGCAGGGGAAAATGGGTTATCGCCAGGGCATTTTTAGTATATAATTGAGTTATGCCGACGGTATACGATGTAAACACCGCGCAACAACATCGAGTTTTTCACTCCTTTTGTTACCGCCCCAATACGCGCTTTGAAGAACAGCAAGATGGTGAAAAAGTTATTCTTGTTCTGCGGGCTCATCCGATAACGCAAATTCCCTGGGTTCTTACAGCGCTTGTTTTAATGGTTATTCCTTTAATAATTAATGTGGCTCTTGCATCAAACATTGATGTACGTCAAATTCTTTTTTTGAATGTGTTTTGGTACGGAGCTGTGTTTGGTTACGTTTTGCTAAAAATAGTTGACTGGACATTCAATGTTGGAATTGTAACCGACCGACGAGTGTTGGATGTGGACTATAATCTCATTATTAGTCGTGAGGTGACTGCTACAACCATGGATGATATCGTTGATGCCTCGAGCTTGTCAATTGGTTTTCTCCCATCAGTCTTTAATTACGGGCATGTACAAGCTCAAACTGCAGGTACCAACCAAGGAATAGACTTTCACAGTGTGCCGTATCCTTCTGAAGTCGTAACAATTATTAATAAACTTATGGAATCGCGTCCAAGATAATATGTTTGACTATTTTTTATTGTACCTTCATTATCCCGACCTTGTAGCGATGTTTATTAAGCTATTCGGTATTGTTTTGAGCTTTTTGTACGTATTGTACGCATTTGTAATGGTTAAACAAGTACAGGTTCTTATAAAAACGATTCAGGTGCATGACAATGGTGTGTTAAAGCTTGCATCTACGGTTCAACTTATCTTGTCGCTAATTCTTTTGACATACGGTATCCTTATTCTATAACATGGACGTACGGTACGGTATTTATCGAGCTTCAGATACGGAAACAGCTTCAACCTCGTTTATAAGCGATGTAAGCGTTGCTGTAGTGTTAGAAACACATGAAATTGAAAAAGAGACCATTAATGAAGCCACTGAATCTCTTCGAGAATCGTTGAAAATACATCCACCAAGTAGTTTGGAAGAATTCCAAGAAGCTATTACGAGAGAATTATCAGTATTACAAAGCGACTCAGCATTCTCGGCTTCGTGTGGATGTGTTGTTAGTGATGTAATTTATGTGGTAGTTATTGGAGGAGGGGCAGTTCATATTAAGCGCGATGGGGTAATTCGCAAGATTGTTAGCGGATCAATTAACGCGTCAGGTAAAGTATTGCCTGCCGATATATTTATTTTTCAAACGGTGTCAGCGGTAAAGAGTGTAAGTGTGGAGCTTTTAACAGAATCGCTTAAAAGCGCCGACCTTGCAACGGCCGCGGAGGAAGTTGGCAAAAAGACACACGAAAAACCTGGGAGTGCATGTTTATTAACATCGTTCGTAAAAGAACCGTTAATTG
This sequence comes from uncultured Gammaproteobacteria bacterium, assembly GCA_964413645.1. Taxonomy (GTDB): domain Bacteria; phylum Patescibacteriota; class Microgenomatia; order UBA1406; family HO2-37-13b; genus 2-01-FULL-39-24. The sequence continues at coordinate 26,317 of CAYPSA010000004.1, read as the reverse complement.
CGATCGAAGCTGCTCCCACACTTCAAGAGCAGTTACAAAAGGATGAAGTCACTATCCAAACCACACAGAGCAGTCAACCCTCGCGGTCATCCAACACACTCATTCATGGCGAAGTCGGAAGTGGTATATCGGAAAAGATTCCAACAACTCGTTCTAAAAAAATCACTATTGCAGCAGTTGTGATTCTTCTTTCATTATTAACATGGAGTGTGGTGTTTGGAGTTGCGCGGCGTGAAAGAGAAATAGCAAAAAAAAATATTGCTGCATCTTCCGAAATTGTGAATACAAAACTTGAAGAAGCAACGAATGTTGCGCCATTAAATATTGAGCGCGCGACACTATTAATTACTGATGCTCAAAATGAAGTTGCTTCTTTGAAAAAAAAGGTTGGAAAAAAATATGAAAAAGAAGTTGCCGAGCTTGAACAAAAAGTGAGCGAAGGTAATAATAAAATTGTAAATAAGCAGGACAAAAAGTTTGATGACTTTTTCGATCTTTCTTTGATTGACAAATCTGCAACTGCAAGTCACATGTATTTAGATGAAGAAGACCTGGTGCTTCTAAACAGTACAAAAGGAGAAGTCTATACAATCTCAGCGACAAAAAAGTCTAACGAAGTCATTAAAAAGAATGAAATAAAAGGGGCGCAGCTGGTTGGGAGTTATGAAGGAACGTCTTTTTTTCTAAACAAAGATAAAGGGATCTATACAATTCTTGATGGAGCTGTAAAAAAACCAATTGAGAAAGATGGTTTACAAAATCCTAAAGCAATGGTCATTTTCAATGCGAATGTTTATGTGCTCGACAGTGGTGTTGGAGACATTTTTAAATACTCTGCTGGCGAGGACGTGTATTCGAAAGGGGTAAGTTATTTCGCAGAATCCCAAAGCGGCGTTCTTAAAGGCGCACAAGATTTAGCAATCGATTCGTCGATTTATGTGTTGGTTGATGGAGTGGTTATTAAATACACTGCCGGAACCCGTGATTCATTTAAGCTTTCCCTTCCCGACAAATCGAGTCCAAACTTTTCTCATATATATACAAATAAAGATTTAGATAAAGTATTTTTACTTGATACTAAAATAGGAAAAATGGTAATTGTTTCCAAGGCTGGGGAATATAGTAAGCAAATCGAATCGTCGATTTTTAAGCAGGCAATCGAGTTCGTAGTGTTCGAAGAGAAAATTATCGTCTTATCGCAAAACAAACTCTATTCAGTCGGATTGTAAGTGGCAACCTCTTAGGTTGACAGTGCGGTGGCAACCTCTTAGGTTGATAAATTGAATTATTTCACCGTCACGGACTTTGCAATATTTCGAGGTTTATCGACATTGTTTCCCAACATGACCGACATGTAGTATGTAATTAATTGAAACGGAACTACGTTATAAATTGCACTCACTTCTCCTAAATCAGGTACTGGAATATGCATATCGAAACCTTTATTTTCTTCTGGTGAAAGCGCAACTACATACGCTCCGCGCGCGCGTACTTCATGAATTGCATTTAAGACATCATTGTATGATTTGTCTTTTGACAAAATAGCAATCACTGGAGTTCCTTTCTCAATTAACGTAATTGCGTAATGTTTCAAGTCTCCTGCTGGCATGGCATGCGCATGAATATATGATCCTTCAATCATTTTAATCATTCCTTCTTTTGCAATTAAAAAGTTTTGTCCTTTACCTAATATAAATATATGTTTTTGTTTAGAAAGATATTTTGCAACTCTTTGTAGATGTTTAATCGATGATGGTTCAAATAATTTTTTAATTTCAGCTGAAACTTTTTTAAGATTTTTTATTGCCTGTTCTTTTTTACCCGCAACAACACTTGCAACAAAATATCCCCATGCAATTTGAGACGTATAAATCTTTGTTGACATTACACATATTTCAGGACCCGCGTGCGACATAAACGCGAAATCAGAAATGCGACTCATCATACTTCCGGGCATATTTACATACGAAGCAATTTTCATTCCTTTTTTTTGTGCGACTTCCAATACTTCCAAAACATCGGCAGTTTCTCCGCTTTGCGATGGAGCAATAATCAAATCGTCCTTTCCAAAAAGCTGGTAATAATCACTCGCATCAGCCCCCACCAAACTAATAGCGTTAATTTCCGATATCTCTCGAAGGTAGAATGCAATTTGTGCAGCCGCTCCACCTGCGGTTCCCGATCCAATGGTATACACCGTTCGAGCATTTTTTATAGCACGTGCAAACTTTTCAACGTCGTCTTGCGACTTAATGATAGTCTCAATAACTTGGGGAGTTTCATAAATTTCCTTCATCATGAAATGATCATATTTTCCTTTATCGATAACTTGTTTCTTAATATCCATTTTTTCAAAATGTATCGCAAGTTGTTTACCTGTCTTTGTGTCATATAAAGAAATGTCCTGACCGACATGTACAATCATTTGATTATTATCTAAAACCAGCATTTCGGCAGCGTGTCCCGAAATCGACAAACTATCGGAAGAGATGAAGATTTCTTTTGTCTGTTTGTTACGGCCAACCAATAGCGGGGAGCCATTTCGCGCAGCAATAATATCGCCATTTTTGTGCAAAATAATAATGGTATTTCTTCCGGCTAAGTCAAGAAAAGCCATTCGAATTGCTTCAGGTAAATCGTGGATTTCCTTCAGCTTTTCCTCGATGAGTCGGACGATGACTTCAGTATCAGTTTGGGTTTTAAAAGCATACCCCTTAATTTTAAGATTTTCTTTTAATTCCTCAAAGTTTTCAACGATTCCATTTTGGGCTACAACAAATGACTTATCAGTTGAGAAATGAGGATGTGCATTATTTTGAGTAACGGATCCATGTGTTGCCCACCGGGTGTGTCCGATTGCAATTTTTGTGTCAGGAAGGGTTAGATTTGCGGTGCCTGCATCAACTTTACCAATGTCTTTGGTTACATGTAATCCTTCATGTGTATTTACTGCAACCCCCCATGAGTCATACCCACGGTAGTCTAAGCGTTTTAAGCCTTCTACAACAATCTTTCCTGCATTTTTATTTCCAACGTATCCAAAGATTCCACACATGCATGTATTATACAGTAAATTAGCAACCTTCAAGGTTGGCCGTGCCTGTTCAACCTTCGAGGTTGTATTATAGATGATTTGAAAGAAGGCAGACGAGGTCGACGAGCCTATTGGAATAGCCCCATTCATTGTCGTACCAGCCGAATATTTTTACAAAATTTCCATTTAATACCTGCGTGTAATTGGGGTCAAAGGTACATGAAAAGGGGGAGCCAATATAGTCGCTGGAAACGAGGGGAGTTTTTTCATATCCTAAGCATCTTTGTAATGGGCCTTGCGACATTTCTTTAAAAAGTGTATTAATCGCTTCTACGTTTGTTTCCTTTTCTAACAAACACGTCATGTCTGAAATTGATCCCACGGGTACGGGAACGCGCAACGCAATCGCACCTAACTGTTCAGGGGTACACTTCGTTGTTTTACAAATCGCACTCGCAGCTCCGGTTGTTGTAGGTATTATTGAGAGCGTGGCGGCTCGTGAACGAGTTTCGTTTTTTGAAGCGTCATCTAACAGTTCCTGACTACTCGTGTACGCGTGCACCGTGGTCAGGAAGGCCGATTTAATACCATAAGCATCACTGAGTACTTTAGTCATGATTGCAGCGCAATTGGTGGTACAGGAAGCGTTACTGATGATGTCGGCTCCTTTGAAATCAATGTCATCGCTATTTACTCCTAAAACCACATGTTCAATACTTTCATCAGAAACGGGGGCGGTAACTATGACTTTTTGAACGGTTGATTTTAGGTGTTTTTGTAAATCCTCGCGTGTTTTGAATGCGCCTGTGCAATCAATTACAACGTCAATATTATGGTCATCCCAGGGAATTTCAGAAGGCTCCTTAAAGTTGTAGCAAGAAATCTCCTGGTGACCAACGACGATTTTGTCTCCTTTTGCTTCAACATTCGTATTAAGCGTTCGGTAAACAGAGTCGTATTTCAGTAAGTGAGCAAGAATAGGAGCTTTAGAATGGGCAGTATTGATGGCACGGATTTCAATATCGGGATTTTGTAGAGCAATTCTTGTAAATGCACGACCGATTCTTCCAAAACCATTTAATCCAACAGCAATCTTTCGCATAGTAAAAGACTACAGTATTTTGTGGGTAAAATCAATCAAACAGGGGTTTATTCTTTGGCTGGTTCTTCTGCTGCTTCTCCTTCAGCAGGAGTTTCTCCGGCTTCAGCAGTACCTGCTTCTCCTTCAGCTGCAGCTTCTCCCTCAATTTCAGGAGTTGCTGACTCAAGATCAGGTTCTACAGATTCTTCTACGTGCAAGTTAACGCGTACAATGACTTTTTCAGGTTCATCAGTAATTTCATATGCACCATTTTTTGGTAAATCGGCGATTTTGATTTCGTCTCCGACCTCGACAAGCTTGGTTAAATCGATTTCGATTGATTCTGGAAGATCATCGGGTAAAGCTTCAACGGTAACATGCGTTGTTTGAGTAATCAAATCGCCACCTTTTTTGGTAGCTGCTTCTGATTCCCCGACAAATGTAAATGGAACTGATGCTTCAATTTTCTTTTTCAAGTTAACTTTTCTGAAGTCAACGTGTAAGATATTTCCTGAAAGGGGGTGTTTTTGGGTGTTTTGAATAAGAACCGGAACATCTTTGCTGTCGACATGAAGGGTAATAACGCCGGTTTCTTTAGCATGGCGATACACTTTAACAAATTCAATACGATCAACGGTTACTGATTGTGAAGCAAAATCTTCTCCATAAACATTTGCGGGAAGTTTTCCTTCTCGTCGAAGTTTTTTAACCCCTTTTCCAATAACTGTTCGTGCTTCTACTGAAAGTTCCAATCGTGCTGGTTTTGTTGTTTTAGCCATATTAATTTGGGAAGTTCACTGCTTGATAAGTTCAAGAATGAATATCTTGTTTCCCGATAGAGTTGTATTGTACGTGATTGAACCGTCTTTTTCAAGTGCAGGATAGTTTTTGTTCTTCACGATGATGTTTTTAGGCATGGAAACAGTCAAGGTAACGTTGGTATTTAATGATCCTATTTGTTTTTGAAGTGCCAATTGATATGTATTTGTCCCTTTTTTTACTTTTTGACTTAATACGTACTGAACTTCCACAACGTCTTTGCTCTGCTTTTCAGTTTGAACAAGTAGTTCGATAGTTTTGAAGTATGCCGTGCTTTTTTCAACAATGTCGTCAATTTCTTTACCATTTATAAGTACTTTCTTCACTTTGGCAGACCGAGGTATATATAGTCGGAAGAAGTTTTTATAATCACCTCCAAATTCGTTGTCAGGGGAATCGTTTTGGATATGTGAGGTAAACGTATTATTCACCGTGCCGTTTTGGTCAATTTGAGTATGAATGCCAAATTCTCGAGAAACGAAAAAATTTGCTTTATTTACACCTAAGTTAGCATCGATAGGAATAAGTGCGTTACTAATACAGAGAGTATTCTTTATGCACTCAGATTGTAAAATTGCTCCTCCCCATCCGGTTTGAGTTATTGTTTGCTGCAAATCAGGATCAGAGAAATTAAGTGCAATATGTTTTTCTTCCAAACTTGTCAGGACAAGTTGTCCCAAAGCCCCCTTATTTACACCACCTAAATTGGCAAGCATTGTTTGAAGTAGCGCAGAAAGAAAGCTTTTTTTCTGGGTAGAGCCAGGGAAGAAATTTGTCTGGGCTCGTTCTTGTGTTTTGAGGTAAAAATTGTTTTTATCAACAGTCTCTTTGTAATCTGACACATAGAGCGTTCCAAATGCGTCGATAACATTAGTAATTCCCGTTGTTGTAATGCCAACTGCTCCATCAAATGGAGCAAATCTCATTTCCTTTTCCAGGAAAATCTGCGCATTTTTTACATTTTCAGGAAAATCTGGTGAAAAATTGGAATCTCGTAAAAACCAATGGGGTTGTTGTAGATGATCTCGAATGGCTTCAGGCGGTTCTAGGTGTATTTTGAGTTGTCCATCGGCGTCATACACATCGTATACAATCAGATCTTTCATGGTGTAATTGTCAAAATTCACTGTAGCAAACGAACCCAAAAAACCTCCGCCAGGCCGAAGTTCCATATTGTTGTAAAAAAATAAAACGTAGCGTTTCTCTCCGTTACCTCCGAGTAGAGTATCTAAATTATTACTTAACTGTTTAACACGATTAAGTGTTAACACGGCTCCATCGAGGTCGTTATGAATGGAGTCGGGGATTGTTATTGGGAGCGAATCAATATTACGCGACAAAATAAGACTTGTTTCATGAAGTCTTTGAATATCTCTATTCATTCGAGTGATGGTAGACCTTATTTGTGCGACTTGGTTTGGAGTTTTATCTTCGTCGAGAATAAGTGTGAGGATGTTTGAAGCCCTTTTTTCAATAGAAAGTGAGTCGGTCATCATGCTCGCTGTTGCGTTTAAGGTTGTCATAACGGTATCGGGAGTGAGTGCAAGTGAAAAGAATGAAAGAGTAGGACGAGCCAGAGAATACAAAAGTTCACCGGTTTTTAAAAAAGGCTTCGCACGTGAAAGAGTGCGAGTTGCGGAGTCCAGGTTGTTTTCTCGAGCTTCTTTGAAGGATTTATACAAAAAACCCGCACCTATTCCCATGGGAATGATAAATGATATTTCGAATAGTAGGAAAAAGACAAGAAAGTAGCCCAATCCCTTACGTCGTGATGGTGGTTTTGGCCAGGTGAACCGCACTTTTTTCTTACTCTTACTCATGTTCGGCGTTAAAGAATTAGCAATGTCCAAAACCCTATTTGAGCTTGAAGCAAACACAAATCCAAGTATAGTTTCAATATTCTCGGAGGAATCGTTTTTATTGGCGACTACTATTCGTATTGCCGGATTGTCTGTGAGGCTTTTTTGTATGTCTTTCTTATTTATTGAATACGTCACGAATACACTTTGTGAGAGAGTTTTGGGTATCGGTAGATTTTTAGGAAGTTTCTCGAAAAAAAAGACTCTCTTATATATTGATACTTGCGATGGAACGTTTGTACTTGCGAATGTATCAATGTTGTACGTCTTAAGGCGCTCTACAAGAGTGGAAATAAGCGGTGTTTTTTTTGCATATACCAACAACACTTTTTCATTTTCCGTAATTTCTTCGTGAAATAGTTTCATAGCGTGACCTCATTATAATATAATAGGCCCTATCAAACCGTATGCCCGTACTTTCATACAATCAAGCGAAAGAGATTATACCCACCATTAAAGGCTCCGTTGGTGTAAGTGGATGTTTTGATATCCTTCATGTAGGACACTTGCATTTTTTGCAAGATGCTCGCGTTTATGGGGAACAGCTCGTAATTCTTCTGGAAGGTGATGGCTTTATTGCAAAAGCAAAAAATCGCAGCTCTTTTCATACGCAAGATGAGCGCGCGGAAATTCTAAGTGCGTTACGATGTGTAGACTATGTGGTTTTATTGCCGTACATATCAGATGAATCGGAATATGCTGATATGCATATGCAGATGGCACTTCAAACTCTTGTGGTAAGTAGGCACGATCCGTATAAAGACAAGAAACAAGAGCAGTTAAAAAAGGCAGGAGGAAAAGTAATCTTGCTGGATACGTTGGTTCAGAATAAATCTACGTCAAAAATTCTGGAGTATTTTGGATAGGAGTTGACCATCTCGAACGTGCTTTGGGGATCTGGGATAATACACAACACATAACACGCTTTATACCTGTCGCGTGTTATGTGTAATGGGTTGTAAGAAATATTATTCAGCTGCTCCGATTTTATACATTCCGGTTCCACAAACTGGACACTTTCCTTTCATAGCTGGACGACCATTTTTCATGGTAACAGCTTCAGGATCAACAGCTTCACGTTTTTCTCGACATTTTACACAATACATCATTGCCATATGTTTCACCTCCTTACTTATGGTGCTTTTTAGGCACCAGTACCCATAAGGTTAGCATAAAAAATCAGAAATTCAAGGGCAAATAGGATTGCAATGATAATTGCAGTTTTCTTTAAGTCCGAAATTGCAAACTGTTTTACCGTATCAACTTCAGCGTGTTTTTTGGTACTCGCTTCTGTTTGGACCGGTGTAGTAAGGTTCTTTTTAAACTTTCTATTTTTTTTACCCATAATTCTTTTGATGAAACTGATATTTACTGCTCATGTTTTATCACATTTAGGGTTATTTGTAAAGCGAACGCAATGCTGACGACCTGTTCTAGTTGAAAATAACCCCTTCGCAATTATACAATGACTCAAATGATAGTCCTGTATATTGCTCTGGGTGTTTCTTTTTTTTGGCTTATTATATTAACTGTTCTTCTTTTAAAGCTCAAAAAACACTACAACAGCCTTATTGGTCACACAGGCAAAAAAACACTTGATTCGATACTTGATGGAATTATTTCTGAAGACAAACGGTTTGAGCAAGAAATTCATGCGGTAAAGAAAGAATTGGGAGAGCTAAGCACAAAATCACACTTTCATTTTCAGAAAGTTGGGCTTGTTCGGTTCAATCCCTTCGAGAGAATGGGTGGAGAACAAAGTTTTATCTTGTCTTTTTTGGATGGAAAAAACAATGGCATAATTTTAAACTTTTTGTATACTAAAGAAGGAGTTCGAGTTTATTCAAAACGAATCACGGAAGGAAAGAGTGATAATTACGAACTTTCCAAAGAAGAGCAGGAGGCTTTAACAAATGCAAAATAATATGAACAATCGACTTATTACTGGAATAGGAATACTTTTGTTTGTGCTTTCTACCTATTTTTCATATACCTATTTTAGTTCTGGAACTTCACTTACAAAAATTGCAGATAAGGTAAAAAATGCTGCGCACCTATCAACGCTTTCTATCGATCCTAACGATCCAAAAACAGAAGAGTGCCCATTAAACGGAAAAATGCTTACCAAACAACATAAAGATGCTTGGGAAGCTCGACGTCCATTGGGAGTCGCCATAGAAAATCATGTAGAGTCTCGCCCACAATCAGGACTTTCAAATGCCGACGTTGTGTTTGAGGCGGTTGCAGAAGGTGGGATTACTCGCTTTTTAGCCATGTACTATTGTGAAGACGCAAAACGAGTGGGCCCAGTCCGATCAGCACGTATATATTTCCTAGAGCTTCTTCAGGGGTTTGGTGACCATCCATTATATGCCCATGTCGGAGGAGCCAACACACCGGGACCTGCGGATGCGTTGGGTGAAATTCGAGAAATTGGGTGGGATGGATACAATGACATGAATCAATTTGCTATTCCTTTTCCGGTGTATTACCGAGACTACGAACTTCTGCCAAACGTAGCTACTGAGCACACTATGTATTCTTCTACTGATAAACTATGGCAATATGCTAACACTAAGCGCGGACTTTCCAATGTTGATAAACAGGGCACCGACTGGACCCAAGGATTTAAGCCATGGAAATTTAAAGATGACGAGCCTGCAAAACCTGCTACAGCAGCAACAATCTCATTTGACTTTTGGACACCAGGAGCATACTCAGTTAAATGGCAGTATGATGCCACATCAAATAGCTACAAGCGATTCCATGCCGCAAGTCCGCATATCGATAATAATCAGAGCAAACAACTTGTTTCAAAAAATGTCGTGGTGGCATTTATGAAAGAATCTCCTGCAAACGACGGTTATGAAGGTGGTCATTTACTCTACAAAACCATCGGATCAGGGAAAGCAATCTTCTTCATGGATGGAAAAGCTCAAGAGGGTCAATGGCAACGAGTCAAAACAACAGATTCACTTTCCTTTTCTGATTCCTCGGGTGCTGAAATTTCATTTAATCGCGGTCAGATCTTTGTTGAAGTTGTTCCACAAGGAAATGACGTGAATTACTAACGTGTTAGCTCGCATCATTCCATCGCAAACCCGCCGCAAAGTTTTGGCGCTTTTTTTTCAGAATTCGTCAGAAATGTATCACATGCGTCGCATCGGTCGCGAAATTAATGAAGAAATAAATGCCGTAAAACGAGAATTGGGTATTTTGGAAAAAGAAGGAGTCCTAAACAAGGAAAGTAGAGTGAATAAAATCATGTATAGTTTAGATCCTAAATATCGATTCTACGATGAGTTTTTACGTATGTTTGCAAAAGAAAATGAGCTTTCCAAACAGATTTACAAAAACATTTCAAAACTCGGAAAACTCAAATTTGTCGCCGTTTCACTCAAATACGCGCAAAAGAAACCGGCCAAAGAAGGCGAAATATACGTTCTTTTTGTGGGAGTAGTTGTAATTGCAGAAGTTGCTGCTATACTATCAGAGCAAGAGAAAACGTTCGGATCAGAAATAAATTACACCGTAATGACAGAAGATGAATTAAAATTTCGCAAAAAAAATAACGATCCGTTTATTTGGCAATTCTTAAAAGAACCAAAAATTATGCTTGTCGGAGTTGAATCCGAACTTACCACATGAAAAATATTCGTTTTTTAATCCTATTTTCGCTGCTTATTCTTGTCTCTCTATATATTGACGTATCCGATATTGCCAAACTCAATTTGAGTGTAGGTAAATATAAGATTCCACAATTTACCACGCAACTGGGTCTTGATTTGAAAGGTGGAAGTCATTTGGTTTTTGAAGCTGATATGAAAGATATTGCTAGCGCTGATAGAAAGGATGCAATTGAATCCGCTCGAAATATTATCGAGCGTCGCGTAAATTTCTTTGGAGTTAGCGAACCTTCCGTTCAAACAACGCAAGTAGGCGATAAACACCGAATTATTGTCGATCTTCCCGGGAGTGACGATACAAGTAAAGCAATTTCGTTAATTGGTCAGACAGCACGGCTTGAATTTACTAAAGAACCTCCGGAAGGCACCAAATTTGCCTCTGACACGCCTGACTTTTTGAAAGTTAATGAACAAACGGGAATCACTGGTAAGCATATTCAACGATCGGATGTACAAACTGATGATACAGGTCGACCAGCAGTGGGACTTACCTTTAACAGCGAAGGAACGAAGCTTTTTGCTGAGCTTACAAAAAACAATGTAGGTAAGCGCATTGGAATTTTTGTTGATGGATTCCCGATAACAAATCCTCCAACGGTTAATCAGCCAATTTTAGATGGAAAAGGAATTATCTCAGGAAGCTTTAGTATTGAAGAAGCCAAGCAGTTGTCGATTGCAATTAATTCAGGAGCATTACCTGTCTCTATCAAGCTCGTTGAGCAGCGAAGTATTGGGCCATCGCTTGGAGCAGACCATATTCGTAAAAGTTTAACCGCAGGAATCGTTGGATTGGCGGCGGTTATATTATTCATGTTGATGTACTACGGAAGACTTGGAATTATTGCGGCAGTAGGACTTATGTTGTATGGACTCGTAACATTTGCAATATTTAAATTATTCTCATTGGTACTTACACTTCCTGGTATTGCTGGATTTATTCTATCAATTGGAATGGCAGTCGATTCAAATATTCTTATTTTTGAACGCATTAAAGAAGAAGTCCGAAAAGGAAAAGATGTAAAGGGAGCGGTTCGAGTTGGGTTCGGTCGAGCAATTGATGCTATTAAAGACGCTAATGTAACAACAATTCTTGTTGCCCTCATCCTTTACAACCCATTAAATGCGAGTTGGTTGCCACAATTTGGACTTATTAGAGGATTTGCCCTTACTCTGTTAATCGGAGTTGTGGTGAGTTTATTTACCGGCGTCTTTGTTACAAAACGTTTGTTGGAAATTTTTTACCTTCCAAAAGGTGAAAGGAAAATAAAATCATGATAGATTTTTTGAAATACACCAAATTGTACGCGCTAATTTCGATTATTGTTATTGCTGTCGGATTTGGCTCGTTATTTACTCAGGGAGTTAATATTTCAATTGACTTTACCGGAGGATCGGTAATGCAATATCAGAGCGATAAACCACTGTCGGAATCACAAATTGGGACGGTTTTGAAAAAAGAAAATATTTCTGTAATTTCACTTTCCAAAGAGACTAATAATATATTTTTGATTAAAACTAAATTAGTGACCGATCAGAAAGAGCTTCAGTTGCGAGAAGCACTCAAGAAAGCATATCAAACCTCTGTTAAACAACTCAAATACGAAACAGTTGGACCTACTTTAGGAAATGAAATGATGAAGAAAACACTGATTGCTTCGGTGTTGGCGGTAATGATTATATTGGCGTATCTTACATTCGCCTTTAAGAAGTTTAACTATGGAGTAGCAGCGGTTGTTGCTATGATGCATGACTTATTGGTTTTAGTAGGCACATACTCGCTGCTCTCATTTTATTTAGATGCCGAAATAGATACTCTTTTTGTCACCGCAGTACTTACGACACTTTCATTTTCAGTACATGACACGATCGTTTTATTCGACAAGATTCGAGAATATCGCAAAACTTCCGTACTTCCATTATCAACAATGGCAAACAAAGCATTTACTGAAACGGTAGTTCGATCAATTAATAACTCACTTACAATTTTACTCATGTTAGTTCCATTAACCCTCTTTGGAGGTCAGTCAATTCAGTTCTTTTCCGCTGCACTTTTAATTGGAACCATCACCGGAATGTACTCTTCGCCATTCGTGGCTGTTCCAGTGTTAGTTTGGCTTGAAAAACGCAAAAAATGAGACTCAATAAATTCTTGGCAAGTAGCGGATTTTCCTCGCGAAGGGGCGCTGACGAGACTATAAAAAACGGAAAGGTCCGCGTGAATGGGAAACGAGCGGTTTTAGGAGTCGATGTTGATCCTTCAAAAGATACAGTAGAAGTGTTTAGCGATACTTGGCGCGTGCTCTCTGTCGCCCATGAAAGAGTTGTATACGCACTTAACAAGCCTGCTGGATACGTTTCTACAGCTTCAGACCCCGATGGTAAAAAAACGATTGTATCGCTAGTTCCCAGTACTCCTCGCGTGTTCCCTGTGGGGCGGTTAGATGAAGATTCCAAAGGACTCATTCTATTAACAAACGATGGAGATTTGACCCAACGACTTACACATCCTTCCACACATGTGGAAAAAGAGTATAGAGTCGTGTGCGAATTCGCCCGACAACTACCAAAAGATGAATTTGAACATCATTTGAATAAAGTGCGAAAAGGGGTATTACTAAAAGAGGGAAGAACAATGCCGGCTCAAATTGAGGTTCTCGATTTTTACCCGGGTCGATGCGTGTTAAGAATGATTATTTCGGAAGGAAAACGTCGTCAAATTCGAAGATCAATGCAGAAAATTCAGATGACGGTAGTGGAGCTTGAGCGGACACGAATTGGAGGACTAACGTTGTTAAGTCTTAACTTGGCACCGAGAAAATTTGTTAAGCTTTCCGACGAACAGATTGATCTCCTGGTGTAATAAAATTGTAGTACAATAACTCCCACCATGTCACCCAACTCCATTGTCTGTCCACACTGTAACCACGAAATTGAGCTTTCACAGGCGCTATCGCATCAAATGCGTGAGCAGATTTTGGCAACAGTAGCCACAAAACATGCAGCTGAGCTTGAGGAGGCAAAAAAACTCTCACTCGAGGAAGCCAAGAAAAAAGCCGCGGCTGAATTTGAATCTCAAACCAAAAATCTTTCTATAGAAATTGCAGAAGAAAAGGAAAGAAATAAAAAACTCACTGAAAAACTTGATGGATTACTCGAAGAAATGCGTGCGCTTCGCAGAAAAGATGAAGAACGCGCTCTTGAAATGAAGGAGACGCTAATGAAAGAAGAAGAACGAATCTCTGCCGAAGCACGTAAGAAAGCGGAAGCAGAACACGAGCTGAAAGATTTAGAAAAAAATAAAAAACTTAATGACGCTTTAAAGCAAATTGAGGAGCTTAAGACCAAAATGCAGCAGGGCTCACAGCAAATGCAAGGCGAGGTGTTGGAACTTGAATTGGAAAGATTGTTGCATGCGGAATTTCCCACGGATATTATCTCTGAAGTAAAAAAGGGAGAACGCGGAGCAGACACCGTTCAAACGGTTGTCGACAAACTCGGTCGAACATGTGGAACTATTTTGTGGGAAACTAAAAATGCTCAGTGGCAAGCCTCGTGGATTACTAAACTTAAAGAAGATCAACGGGCCAAAAAATCAGAACTTGCAGTGTTGGTAACTATTAATAAGCCCGAGTGGCTCGATTCATTCACCTACAAAGAAGGTGTGTGGGTTGTTTCGTGGAAATTCGCACTTGCCCTGGCATTTGCGCTACGTTTTCACTTGGTGAGTATAAAACACGAGAAGGCTTCATACGAAGGCCGCGATGGAAAAATGGAAACGCTGTATCAATATCTAACCGGAACAGAGTTTAAGCATCGAGTAGAAGCAATAGTAGAAGGTTTTGGATCGATGCAAAAAGAGCTCGAGCGCGAAAAAAACTGGTTTCATACTAAATGGGCAAAACAGGAAAAGGAAATGAGAAAAGTACTTAATAATACCCATGGAATGTATGGCGATTTACAGGGAATTATAGGCGCATCGCTGCCTGAATTACCCAGTAGTACAATAGGTGAAATAGAGCCTTCCAACGATCCAGATATCATAAAATGAGACTTATAGACCGTAGACAAATGATTTAAAGTCTTTTATAATGGCATTCCATATGACAAATTCTGATGTATGTCCACAATGTGGATCAGCCCTAAACCCAGTCACCCAGACTAAAACGGGAAAATCGTTACGACGTTGCAGTGCCGGATCCTGGAATCCCGACACGAAGGAGGTAGATGGATGTTCCTACGTATTGTGGGTAACTCCGGAACCTGAAACACTTGAGGAAAAATGTCCCAAATGTAGTTCTCCACTTATGCTCGTGGTAACTCGTTTTGGCAAAAAAATGAAAAAGTGTTCAACTAATAAATGGGACGCAGAAACTAAAACCGCAAGCGGATGTGATTACGTAGAATTCTTGGGTACAACCGTTGAAGAACTTGATGAAGATTGTCCAGATTGTGGTGAAAAACTTGTTATGAAAACCACGTCTAATGGAAAACGTATGAAAGTATGTTCAACTAATAAGTGGGATCCAAAGACAAAAATGGCTGTTGGATGTGAATATATTGAATGGCAACCAGCTCAATAAGTTGGTATAATAAGCTCGTATGCAGAAAGAGACAGGACTTGCGGTAGGAATAATACTTTTAGTATTAGGAGCGACATTTTTCTTCTTGTGGCCTAAATCGTCACGAAATGAATTAAATACAACGGATGTTGTAGATAGTCGTACTACAGAATCAGCGCAAGTTCCTTTAGAAAATACCGATATGGCAAACACAAAACCAACACCAAAATTAGCAATTGATTCATCAAAAACGTATCAAGCTGTTCTTACGACATCAGTAGGAACTATAACTATTGATCTGAACGCAAAAGCGACTCCAATTACGGTGAACAACTTTGTCACACTTGCCAAAGACAAGTTCTATGACAAAACAATTTTTCATAGAGTAATTAATGGATTCATGATTCAGGGCGGTGACCCAACGGGGACCGGAATGGGAGGGCCTGGATATAAATTTGATGATGAAAAGTTTGAAGGTGAATATGTGCGAGGCACAGTTGCAATGGCAAACGCAGGTCCAAACACCAACGGAAGTCAATTTTTTATAATGCATGCAAATAATCCGTTGCCAAAAAACTACGTTATTTTCGGCACAGTAAGTTCGGGTCTTGATACGGTTGACAAAATCGCGACAGCACCGGTTAAACCAGGTGGAGAAGGCTCTTCCCCGGTTGATCCAGTTCAGATAACAAAGGCGGAAATTATTGAAAAATAATGCATGCGAATTGATTCATATCCACTCGGACAACTTCAGGCAAACTGTTACTTTTTAACTCAAGGAAACGGCTGTATTATTATTGACCCGGCTGATAGCGCCGACTTTATTCTCGAGAAAATTCAACGAGAACGATTAAATGTAATAGCTCTAATCGCTACCCACGGACATTTTGATCATATAATGGCGGTTGGCGAGATCCAATTATCGTATGATGTGCCGCTGTATATTCACGACGACGATTTATTTTTGGTAAAGAGACTAAATCAAACCGCGCAACATTTCTTGGGTTATGATCCGGCGGCAATTCCTCCTAGCAACACAATCTCTCTCGGTGCAGGAGCGTTAAACGTCGGGAGTTTTGAGTTTGATATTATTCATACTCCTGGCCACACTCCCGGTAGTTGTTCAATATATGTGAAAGAAGAAAATTCGGTATTCACCGGTGACACGCTCTTTAAGCAGGGAATCGGGAGGTATGATCATTCATATAGCGACAAAAAAACACTCTTTAACTCTCTTAAAACGCTTTTTAAACTCCCCGAGGAAACGATTGTGTACCCAGGGCATGAAGATATTACGACGATTGGGGAAGAAAAGAGGTTGTAATAAATTACAGCCTGATAACGTCTGTCCAGCGGATCGTTTGTTGGGAGGAGAATCTTACAAATTCTGGTCCTTGCCCATTGTTGTCCTCAGTCATTTTAGATGTATCTTGTACGACAATATATCCTTCACCTGGATGAAAACTAATAACCATACCTATGGTTAATTCTCCTTCTTCAATTTTACGCCCCGCAAACCAAATATCTATTGGCCTAAGCTATCCATCTTGGATTGGTATAGCATCTTTTGAGATAGATCCAATGGTATTGCATAGCTCTTGAACTGTTCCTGTATTTGGAAAGGAGTTAAATGTTCTTTGTAAATCTTGCCGAGAGTGTCCTTCTGGATTAGCCATGAAGCCAATTATATATCAGTTTTGGTTGCTGTCAAGCGCCGGAGTAGAGTTTCTCGCTCGTTTTTTAATGTTCCAGCAAATACTTCTGCAAACAATGAATCGAGTATTTCTCCTACTTTTGGCCCTGGTTTTATAGAAAGATGTTCCATAACATCTTTCCCATTTATTTTTAAATCTTTCACCGCAAATGGTTCGTGTTGCACTTCTTCAAGACGTTTTTTAAATAATTCAGTTCTCCATGATGTTAATTTTGCCCCACTTCCAAGCCTGTCTGCAACGCGCAGGTCAAGCGCATCGTACATATACTCTTTTCCAACGTTTCTAATAAATCGGCGAATGGCGCTGTCTGTTTGGGTTTCTGAAACCGTAAACATGTGATATCGCACAAGTGTTACTAATTTTTCTCGTTCTTTTTTTGACAAATGCAATCGTTGTGCGATTTCGAAAACCTGGGAAGCTCCTACGATTTCATGATTATAAAATGTAATCATTTGGGTATGTTCGTCTTTCGCATACGTTTTTGCTTTTCCAATGTCATGAAGTAGCGTTGCAAAACGGGTGATTACATCGTTGGAAGGGCAGAGTCGTAGTGCTTCGATTAAATGAGTTCCCACATCTACCGTATGATGTCGCCCCGGACTTACCTGGTCTACTCCAAAACAATCTTCAACTTCGGGGAGGATATATTTAAGTAATGTTGTATCGTGGAGCAACAGGATTCCGTCCGCGGCTCTTGTGGAGTTAATGATCTTGAATAGCTCATCGCGAATCCGTTCCCCCGAAATATGAGTTATAAGTTTCGCATTTTTTTTGATCGATTCAAGAGTCTCATTATCAATACTAAATCCCAATTGGGTTGCAATCCTAACAGCTCGCATAAGTCGAAGAGCATCTTCTGCAAATCGAACATCTGCATTTCCTACCGCTTTAATTATTTTCTTTTCAATATCTTTCTCACCTGCATATGGGTCTACCAAAGATTTGCCATCAAATGCAATTGCATTCACTGTAAAATCTCGTCGGGCTAAATCTTCTTCAATCTTTGTTGCCCATTCAATTTTATCGGGGTGTCTGCTGTCGGTGTAACCGCTCTCTTTTCGAAATGGAGTGACTTCAAACAAGAATCCCTTTTCTTTATCTAGTACAACTGTTACCGTTCCGTAATTGTTCTCATAAAAATTTTCAGGAAATAATTCTTGGATTTTTTCAACAGATGCATTGGTGGTAAAATCCCAGTTAGTAATTTCTTTTCCAAAAATTAAATCTCGAACACCTCCGCCAACCACATAAACCTCTAAGCCGTTTTTTTCAAAACTGCTCATAAATTCCAAAACTTCGTTGGGTAAAATAAGTGGCGTTTTCATACGGATTATTGTACTATATATGCCACGAATGAAACTCGCTATTAAAAGAACCCTTAAAAATCCCATAAGCTCTTCTGAAGTTGTCTCGTTATTACTCAAAGACCGAGGACTTGAGAACGATTCAGAATTTCTAAATCCGCCAAATCCTGGTTCGATTGATTTTGGTTCATTTTTTGAACAGGATTATTATGAAAAAAACCTAGCCGCCACGCTCTCACTACTCACCCAGATTAATAAGAGTGATGAGACTATTATTGTATATTGCGATTATGATGCCGATGGTATTACCGGTGGAGCAGTTTTGTGGGAAACGCTCCACTTACTTGGTTTCAAAGTTTTTCCACATGTTCCCGATCGAAAGAGTGAAGGATATGGATTTTCTAAAGTTGGAATTGATTTGGTAAAGGAAAAATATAATCCTAAATTGATCATTTCAGTCGATCATGGAATTATGGGACACTCACAAATTTCATACGCAAAAACGCTGGGAATCGACGTGATAATTACCGATCATCATAGTAAGGCAGAAACAGACCCAACTGATGCTTTGGCGATTTTTCATACAAACAAATTGTCGGGAAGTGGTGTTGCATATTTTTATGCAAAAACTATTTTTGAGGAACTGAAAGATTTGGTAGATGATAAAACAAAGACACATCTGACCAAGCACTTTCAAAATGATTACCAAGCGCTTGCAGCAATTGGAACAATTGCTGATTTAGTTCCTTTGACAGGATCCAGTAGAGCACTCGTGAAATATGGTCTAAAAGCCTTAACCAGAAGTGAAAGGCCTGGTTTAAAACATCTCTTTATTGATGCTGAAATTGTTGGTCGTAACATGAGTCCATATGATGTTGGATTTATTATCGCCCCGCGTATTAACGCATTTGGACGACTTACCCATGCGATCGATGCGCTCCGCATGTTATGTACGGTTTCGGATGCAAAGGCAAGCGAACTAGCAAAAAAATCGGGAATGGTAAATAAAGATAGGCAAGCATTAGTGGAAATTGGAATAGAACAAGCGCTTAAACAAGTGAACGCTTCAGATAAAATAATAATCGTCTCATCACCCGATTGGAATGAAGGAATTATTGGGCTGATTGCCTCAAAACTAGTCGAGAAATATTATCGTCCGGCGATTGTTTTTTCAATTTCTGATGGTCATGCAAAGGCATCGATTCGGTCGATTTCAGGAATTGATATTACTGCTTTCCTACGAAAACACGATGAGCACCTCATTAGTCTAGGAGGGCACGCAATGGCAGCGGGGCTTTCTATTGAAGTAAAGAATCTGGAAAAATTCAAAGAAGTGGTTATAAATGATGCGAAAGAAAACATTACCGATGAGCAATTAATTCCAACAGTTCACGTAGATATGGAGGTTCCATTTGAGTTAAACATGCTTTCCCTTGCCCACGCACTCGAATCACTCTCTCCATTTGGTGTAGGTAATCCATACCCAGTATTCGCAACCGAAGCGGAGATTGTTGATAAAAAATTATTGGGAAAAAACAGTGATCATTTGAAACTCATGGTAAAGAGCGATGGTGTTTTGCCAATAGAGTGTATGTTCTTCAAGCAGGGAGTACTTCATGACGAATTAAAAATCGGAGAGAAAAGAAAAATTGTTTATAAGCTCGAAATCAACCGATGGAATGGGAGGGAGAAGGTGAGCATGAGGGGGAAAATGATTATTGAGTAGGTCTCCATTGAAGCCATGTTTCTAAATGAGAATCAATATCGGCGAGCTGTTCGGATTTAGAAGGGTCGGCTAGGTATTCAAGTATCTCAGGAAGTTCATCTGCGGGTTTAAGACCTGTGTAAAGCTCAGGATGTTGATTGTACAAAGTCTCTGCAATTGGGTCTTGGTTAAGTATGTTCAAGGCTGTATCGCGAAGCTCGCCATCTAAAGATGAGCGTAATACTCCAAGAGCAACTATACCCCTGCGCTTGGGTAATATTATGGTCGTGGGTTTTCTTTTACCAGAATTCGCGGCTGCGGCATGCACGTGACGAGTTGTGTCGATAAATTGCTCAGCCTCTCTGCGCGTTGTGGGCCGAGAAATGTGAGCTAGAGCCGAGGATAAAGGTATATTAAGCAAATACACCATGGCTCCCAAATATGCTTGCTGGGAATATATCAGTATTAAGTCTCTAACTGCATGATGTTCGTAAAGCCTTCTTACATGTTCTGGATCCTTTAGACCTCTACTGTCAAGGATAGGAGGTGTAAAAGACAAATTAAATCTTTCGACTATTTGATATGCATCTAATTTTTTTTCTGCCATAAAAAAAGCCCATCCAACATAATAAAACCTGTGTTTAAACAGGTTCGTTATTTAATAATAATGTGTTGGTATGGGTTTGTTGAGAACATATATCCTCGTATCATATTGTATCATTTGTGCTTGCTATTGTCAACGAGGCCCCCACAAGCTATAATGGAGGCATGAAAAAACTTTCTATTTCTTCACTTGCTGACAAGGTTGGTCAAGACGTTACGCTTTACGGCTGGGCATTCCGTATTCGAAATCATAAAAAAGTAGTATTTATTGACTTACGTGATGTTTCAGGGGATGTGCAAATTGTTGGAGGACCAGAACTTGCTTCTATTAACCCTGAGGATGTTGTTTGTATAAAAGGACTGGTTAAAGAGCGACCCGCGCATATGATTAACGAGAAGAGTGTTACGGGTACTATTGAAGTTGAAAGTAGCGAATTTGAAGTAATTTCCAAAGCCCAAACACTTCCATTTGATTTCGCAAAAGATCAGCTCGACGTTACTCTGCCAGTATTACTTGATTATCGATCACTTACACTTCGTCATCCGCATATCCGTTCGATCTTTTCTGTGCAAGAAGCTGTTATGGAAGGTTTCCGAAAAGCTGCTCAAGACTTAAATTGTACTGAAATTTTTGTTCCAACTATTTCATATTCTTCAACCGAAGGTGGAGCAGAGGTGTTTAAAGTAGATTATTATGATTATGAAGCATTTTTAGTTCAAAGCCCACAATTATATAAGCAAATTATGGTGCCGGTTTTTGAACGAGTTTTTTTGGTTTCACATGCGTACCGTGCAGAACCATCGGTAACAACTCGCCATCTTTCAGAGTCTACACAACTTGACTGTGAATTGGGTTTTGCTGAGTTTGAAGATTTGCTGGATGCTCTTGAAACAGTCGGACAAAAAACATTAGAACATGTTTCTGAAAAATGCGCTCGGGTGCTAGGAGCGTACAATGTGCAGCCTCCACATTTTGGTAACAAGATTCCTCGACTTACATTACGAGAAGCGCAACAAGTAATCTTTGAACGAACGGGACGGGATAACCGAAAAGAGTTAGACTTGGAGCCTGAAGATGAAAAAGAAATTTGCGCATGGGCACTCGAAAAACATGATAGTGATTTAGTAACCATTACACATTTCCCTACGAGCAAACGTGCTTTTTATACAAAGCCTGATCCAAAAGATCCAGCGTATTCACTCAGTTACGATCTTCTTTTCAGAGGCGTAGAAGTTTTAAGTGGTAGTCAGCGTATTGATAATTACGATGAGCTCGTTTCTACCATAAAGAATCGTGGTATGAATCCAAACGACTTCGCACTTTATTTACAGGCTTTTAAATATGGCATGCCTCCACATGGTGGTTTTTCATTTGGTCTTGAACGAATGACTATGAAATTGTTGAATTTAGGAAATGTTCGCGAAGCCTCATTGTTCCCACGCGATATGGAACGAATTGATGTCCGTCTAAACGCTGCTCATAATGAAAAAGAAGAAACTAGTACCCAGTAATTTAAAACGACGCGTGTGGAACATCGTCATTCTTGCGCTTTTTAGCGTGCTTCTTTTGTTTTATCCGGGAGATAATTACTACTCACATTTTTTTAGTTATAATCGCGATTTGTTTGCTGCGCAAAAGCAAATTTCCGAGAAAGAAATTCGGCCGATTGTATATGTGAAAAACACCGACATTTTACCTGATATTTCAGCACAAGGCGCATATGTTATTGATGCTCATAGCGCTACGCCAGTATTTGAAAGGAATAAAGATGTACATTTTTTTCCAGCATCTACCGCAAAAATTATTACAGCACTTGTTTCTCTTGATATTTACAAACCAACTGATGTTATCACAGTGAGGCGTGTAATTTCAGAAGGTCAAACAGTTGGACTTGTGCAAGGTGAACAGATCCGAGTACAAGAATTATTATATGGCCTTCTAGTTCATTCAGGAAATGATGTTGCGTATGTTTTGGCTGATAACTACGGTGGCGGTTACGATGCATTCGTTGAGCTTATGAATGAAAAAGCTGCGCAACTAAGTATGAATAATTCATATTTTACAAATCCTGCAGGACTTGACGATCCGCGTCAATATAGTTCACCATTTGACCTGTCGCTTGCAGGGCGCAAGTTACTGCAAAATGAACTACTTTCCACCATTGTTTCTACGCCAAGTATTACCATTTCCGATGTAAACTTTGAACATTTCCATGTGCTTTCAAATGTTAATAAATTGCTTGGGAAGATTCCTGGAATTGGAGGGCTTAAAACGGGGTATACCGATCAGGCAGGTGAAAATTTAGTATCGTTTTATAAACGGAATGGGAATCAATTTTTGATTGTAATTATGAAAAGCGAAGATCGTTTTTCCGATACCGAAACAATTGTTCGCTGGATTGATACGAATGTAGGATTTGAAAAAATCTAATTCTTTACTGCAGGCACATACGCTGCAAAGTTATTGTCTCCTAAGAACACAAACACGGGTTGGAAATATGGTTGGTATGTGTCAGGCTCAAAATATCCCAAAAACATTTTCTTGATTTTAATTGGATAACTATCACCACCGGGTGAAACAATTGTTCCTGCACCCGCATTGAACTCTGCCCATGCTTCATCACCGGTTTTGAGGGGATACACCCCGACATTTGCTTCATCTTTTTCAAAGAATGCTATTTGTGCTTTTAATACTTTCGGAGAAAGACTACTTAAACTCATAACCACATAATTTTCGGAATTGAAATATTTTGGAGAAACGATGGGATATCCTTCTTTTTCTCCGTTTACATCAGGTCCAAAAAAATCGACTTCTACAACATTAGCATCTTTCGGGTTTTCTACTACTTCAAATTCCTTCAAATCAGTGTTGTAACGCATGTAAACAATGTTCTGAGTTCCTTGTGCAAGCTCATCAGGGTATTTCCCTAACTGCTGTAAATATCGAATAGCACGATCTTTAATGACCGATTCATCAACAACTTGAGGACTTACAAATGTAAGCGACGATCGTTCGTACGAATATTTATATGAAAAATTGAAGTAAGTAATATCAATACTTAATCGCTGTGTACCGTCATCAAAAATGGCCGTCGTATCTTGTAATAAATGAGGAGTTTTTTCAGTATCAAAGCCTGCATTTTTTGCCATGGTATAAATATTCTGTAAATAACTAAATCGCGTTGATTTTGGAGGAATAAAGAAAACTTGGGCAGAATCAGTTGCGGAAATTGGTCGACCTTCGATATTGTCAAGTTCGTACGTTCCTCCAACAGGGTAATCAAGTTTATGTGTAAAGGCAGGAGGGGGAAGAGGCCCAAAAGTTGTATTGAGCGCATTAATCTGTTCTATTACAGGTACAGAAGGACGCATTAAGAACATGACGACAGCAAAGATTACGATAAAAAATACGCCACCTAAGATGATGAACGGTAATGATTTGCGGGAATAATACGATAGCTCAGAAAGCGTCATAGTTCAAATATACTTATTCCCGTGCTATAATTCAACCATATGGTACGTACAAGAATAGCTCCCTCACCCACGGGGTTTCCTCATATCGGAACAATTTATCAAGCATTATTTGATTATGCGTTTGCAAAGCAAAATAATGGTCAATTCATAGTAAGAATTGAAGATACCGATAGAGCTCGATTTGTTGAAGGCGCAGAAGACGTAGTTTTTAGTGCACTCGCTTGGTTTGGTCTTGATTCTGATGAGAATCCTAAAAAAGGAGGAGAGTATGGACCGTATCGTCAATCCGAAAGACTAGATATTTATAAAAAATATGCGCTTGAATTAGTCGAGAAGAAACATGCATATTACTGCTTTTGTACGCGTGAAAGATTGGATGAAATGCGCAAAGAGCAAGAAGCTCAGAAGATTCCCACAATGTATGATCGTTTTTGTAGAAACTTAACCGAAGAAGAAGTGAAGGGTAAATTAACCGAAAGCATGCCGTATGTAATTAGAATGAAGATTCCCGATAATCGAACAATTGTATTTAATGATTTAATTATTGGAAATATTGAATTTGAAAGTGCAACTATTGATGATCAGGTAATCTTTAAGTCAGATGGATTTCCAACGTATCATTTGGCGGTAGTAGTCGATGATCATTTAATGAAGATTACCCACATTTTCCGAGGTAAAGAGTGGATTCCTTCAGCCCCAAAGCATGTATTGTTGTACGAATATTTTGGATGGGAAATGCCAGTCCACGCGCATCTTCCTCTCATTTTGAACGATCAAGGTAAGGGTAAATTAGGAAAGCGATTCGGGCATGCATCAGTAGATTATTATCGGGATTTAGGTTTTTTGCCTGAAGCAGTTTTGAATTATCTTTCGAATATCGTGTGGAATCATCCGGATGATATTGAGATTTATTCAGTGGAAGAATTGATAAAGCATTTAGATATTACTAAAGTAACATCACAAGGAGCTCGTTTTGATTTACAGAAATTATTGTGGATGAATGGGGAATATATTCGAAAAATGGATTCTTCAGAGCTCAGTACTAAATTATATAGTTTTCATAAAGATAGATTCTCTAAAGAATTAATTGATAAAACAATTCCATTGATCCAGGAGAGGATTAAAACATTAAAAGAGTACGAAGATTATTGCAGATTTTTTGTAGCAGCCCCAACAGAGTATGAAATTGATTTAGGAAAATACTCAGATATTATTCAAAAAACGAACAATGCTCTAAGTACTATTTCCGCTTGGAATGTGGATAGTATTGGCGCGGCAATGCTTCAAGTTGCTGTAGATGCTGGGTTGAAGAACAGTGAATATTTTATGGTAATGCGAGTAATAATTACGGGTAAAAAAATCTCGCCACCTTTAAATGAATCTATGGAGTTACTTGGGAAAGAAGAATGTTTAAAACGTCTCCATCCAGTGACGATTAACGTCAACGGTTAATTCTAAATATACTTTTTTGTTTGTTGCGGCTTCGATTTCTTTTCGTGCCATTGAACCAATAACTTTAATTTGTCGACCTTCTAAACCGATAATCATTTTTTTATATTTATTATCTGTCGTAATAATTTTTGCGCTAATATATACTAAGTTGTCGTTACGTTCTTTAATCTCTTCAATAACTACAGTAGTTGTATATGGAAGTTCGCGGCGAAGACGTAAAAAGACTTTTTCTCGAATCAGTTCGCTTAAAAAAGTTTTACTATCCATATTAAGTGCGGGGTACACATACTCTTTTGCATCAACAATTTTTTCGCGAGTTGGGAGTAGTTCAAAAATCTTGTCAAGTAGTGGACTTAAATGATTTTTCTTCAATGCAGAAATACTAAAAAACGTATCGAATTCACTTTCCAAGAATTTATATTGAGGTAAATATTTTCTGTCTTCGTCTTCTTTGTTGTAAACAAGAATTTTTGGCTTATCGATTTTTCGTACAATTCCTAAAACTTTTGCTTCTTCAAAATCGCGTTTACGGGTAGGGTCTACGATATATAGAACTATATCTACTTCTGATCCTAACCCATGAATGGTTTGCTGATTAATTTTTTTGGAAAGTGTATCGATTGCCTTGTTAAAAATACCAGGCGTATCTACAAATACAATTTGCCCACGATCATCTTCGTACAAAGCTTCAATAGGGAAGCGAGTAGTCTGAGGTTTGGGTGAAGTTATTGCGACTTTTTGACCAATTAAATTGTTTACAAGCGTTGATTTGCCTACATTTGGACGCCCAATAAGGGCTACGGTACCTGATTTCATACGTTAAGTATATCACACGCACACTTCTGAAGCTATTTTTGGTAAAATAGGAGGAATACAGAAGCAGTGCAATTTGAGAAGGTATTAAAAACAGGAATAGGAAGAGAGATGATTCTCGACATTATTGGAGAGTAATTGGGGAGTGGTGTAATGGTAACACGCCCGCCTTTGGAGCGGCGCGACTCTAGGTTCGAATCCTAGCTCCCCAGC